>JABIYX010000158.1 GCA_018666575.1 Methanobacteriota archaeon
AATGCAAGCCACGAATGACATGGTGGCAGAAGACGTCTATTGGCCTGCTGTGATGATGTTGTCTGGAGCAATGGTGGTATTGCTTGGAACAACATTTGGTACTGACCATGAAGATGATCGAAGCAACGATCTTGGTGATGCAATCAATGAATTAACAGAGCGTATCAACAAACTTGTTGGTACATCTTCTGCTAACGATCAAGAAGAATAATCAAAGAGAGTAAATCTCGCCGTATTTCTCTTCAACATATCGAAGAAACGCCTCTGATGAAGGGGGGGTGCCTGTAGCTTCTTCGATGAGGTCGGCTGGAAGTAATGCGCTTCCTCTTTTGTGAATTTTAGTCCTTAGCCACCCAAGCATTTCTGACCAATCTCCTGAAGAAATTTGATCACTAATTGAACCCAAATCTGAACTCATTGCTTCAAGCAATTGAGCAGCATACAAATTCCCAAGTGTATATGTCGGGAAGTATCCAAATGCGGCCATTGACCAATGAATGTCCTGTAAACAGCCAAGAGTATCGTTTGGAACCGTAATGCCAAACCACTCAGAAATCATAGAATTCCATAATTCTGGTAATTGGTCGAGCGGGAAATTCTCATTGAAGATTTTCTTTTCGATTTCGTAGCGTAACATGACATGGAGGTTGTACGTTACTTCATCAGCCTCAACGCGTATGAAACCTGGTTCTACGCAATTGGCTATTCTGTTCAAAGTGGAAGAGTCCCAAGAAGGTGCGTCTGGGAAGGCTTCTCTAAACCATGACATGGCCACATTCCAGAATTCAGGAGTTCTACCAATTTGATTCTCCCATAACCTTGACTGTGATTCATGAACACCAAGGGAGACTGCATCACCTCTCGGCGTATATTGATGATCTTCATCAAGACCTTGCTCATAGAGTGCGTGACCAGTCTCATGCATAACAGCATAGAGACAAGAGAACGGATCGAGTTCATCGTAGCGTGTTGTGAATCGAGTATCTCCTGGCCAAATTCCTGCTGAAAAGGGATGTGTGGATGCATCCATGCGTCCTGCAGCAAAGTCAAAGCCCATTCGCTCGCTTACCTTGATGCAGAATTGTTCTTGAGCATCTACAGCAAACACCATGCCTTCTGGCAAGGTTGGATCGGGATTGGTCTTTTTTGCCTCCATTATTCGATGAAGAAGAGGCACAAGGCGTTGTTTAAGTCCCTCAAAGAGAGGGTCATAATCTTCAACAGTCATTCCTGACTCATACTCATCAAGAAGAGCATCATATGGCGTTCCTTGGTATCCATACGCCTCAATCTTTTCACGAGTTAATGCGACGAGTTTTTCGAGATGTGGGAGGAATGCGGAAAAGTCTGAGTTTGAACGGGCATTTTGCCAAGCCACAAGAGCCTCACTTCTCGCTTTAGCAAATGTTGATACGAAATCTGATGAGAGTTTTGTTGCCTTGTCGTATCGCTTACGAAATTCACGGGTATTCGCCTTTTCTGCTTCATCTAAATTGTTCTGAGTCTCGACTCTGCCCAAGAGTTCACCCATTTCTGGATCGATGACTCTTTCATGGGCGAGTGCGGCTAACCAAGCAAGAATCTCACCCCTAGATTTGGCTCCTTTTTCTGGCATCAGTGTTTCCTGATCCCAACCCAAATGGCCTTGGATGCTACCTATCCGATGGATGTCTTTGACTCGCTGGAGAAATGCGTCTTTTTCGCTCATGTTCATCGACAGCATCACTTCTTCATCAAGACTCGTATGGTAATGTTTGGCCTTTCAAAGCCACACATTCAATATGGATGAGTATATGGGAATACATGGTGCTTCCATCCGACGGGAAAGTTAAGGATGAGGAATCATCCAAAACAGATGTCGATGAAGATATCGATGCGCTTCTCAATGAAGAACATCACGAACCTAATCAAGATGTTAACACCATTACCGAGGAGATGAGTGAGGAAGAAAAACTGAAGGCTATTTCTGACAGAGTTGTTCAAACCTCGATGGATATCCGGCGAGGAGAGAACGTCTTGATTGTCTGCGATCCAACCACCGCTGAGATTGGACAATCATTGCATGAAGCAACGCAACAACGTTCAGATAGGGTCTTGCTTATTGTGATGCCTAAATCAAGACATCATGGCGAAGAGCCCCCCAGCCCGGTTGCATCACTCATGCGACAACAGCAGGTTGTTATCGCTCCAACAAAGTATTCACTTACGCATACCCGTGCAGTACGACAAGCTGTCAGAGATGGTGCAAGAGTTGCTACAATGCCGGGAATGAATGTTGAACTCTATACCGAAGGAGGTATGACTGCTAATTTCCAAGATGTTAAACGGAGAATCTCCAACATAGGCACACTACTTAGACGTCGAAGAATCATAAACGTCAAGTCCGAAGCAGGTACTGATGTTACATTCGAAGTAAGTTGGAGAGATTGGAAACTTGATGATAACGGAATCTGTAATCGTCCAAGGATGTTGATGAATTTGCCAGCGGGTAAAGTGTTTGTTCTTCCAAAAGAGGGTACGATGAATGGGACCATCGTAATTGATGGATCATGGGATTCAACTCTTATCGATGAGCCGGTTGAATTCATTATTGAAAATGGAACTGTTATTGACGTCAAGGGAGGAAGTCTAGCTGCAAACATTCGCCAATCCTTTGGAGAAGTCGCAAAGAAATTAAAATCCAAAGATCGAGAAAATGTATGGACAGTTGCTGAATTTGGATTTGGAATGAATCCAAATGCCAGACTTGTTGGAAATGTCTTGGAAGATGAGAAACGTCTTGGCAGTTGTTACTTCTCGATTGGAGACAACTCTCGATTAGGTGGGACCTCAAACGTTGGAATACACATTTCAGGAGTTTTAGCAGAACCATCCGTCTGGTTAGACGATACCTGCATCACTGATTCGGGAGTATTCCTCCCAAGTCACGATTAACGATGTGCACTTGCATTCATGTTCCCACATATTGGGCAGAAACGCCAATATGGATCGAGACCAATTCCACATCCTCTACAATGGATACCTGAGCGTATTGTTGGCTGGATATTCATTCCTGGCTGTTGTTGCATAGGCTGTTGTTGTACAGGCTGTTGTTGCATAGGCTGTTGTTGCATAGGCTGTTGTTGTACAGGCTGTTGTTGTACAGGCTGTTGTTGTACAGGCTGTTGTTGTACAGGCTGTTGTTGCATAGGCTGTTGTTGTACAGGCTGTGGTTGCTGTTG
>JABIYX010000014.1 GCA_018666575.1 Methanobacteriota archaeon
AGATGTTGGTACGCCAACGATTTCAAGTCCTTCCTCTTTGATTCTTCTTCCGAGTTCCAAGACAGTATATTTGACCGTTGAACCCGTTCCTAGACCAACGTTCATTCCAGATTTTACATACGAACACGCGGCCTCACCTGCGAGTTTTTTCAGTGCTTCAGCGTCGCTCATATTCTGCTCTTGTTTCGGGCGGTTGATATTGATTGTTAAAATAATCAACGTGATTTCTTGCAAGAATGCTTTTTGGGTGGAAAGAATAGGGAGGTGCATGGGTGGGCGCAGGCGTAACGTAATCGTCGTCGGTTTGATGCTGTCAGTTTTTCTGATTTCCTTAGGCAGTCCTTTGGTGGAAAATACCTCGCAGCACATCGATTTTGAAGACAATACTGTTTCAAATGTGACGCCAACAGGCCAATCGAATATTGTTAGTATTGGTTCTTATCCCGATGGTGTTAACGATGCAATTTCAGTCAATGTTCCAGTTGGTGAAGCAGTAACTTCAATTGACCTCTCTCTTGATGAAAATGTCCTGCCAGTAACCGCAGCAAAGCTTTGGGATTCTTCTGCTGATTATAATGATCCTCAAGCGGTCTACGATGGTATTGATGTCAATGGAACAAGTTTGGAATTGTTGCCTCAAGGATGGGCCTATGATATGGAAGGAACCAATACTTGGACATTTAGTGGAAACAATGTATGGTTCTGGGGATACGATAGCGCCCTTGGCTCAACAAACGGTGTGTCAAGTGGGACAAAAGCTCTTTACACCTATAATGGAAACTATCCAAGTTACATGGGTGGGCCGTATTGGGCGACTTCACCTGTCATGAACTGTGGTGGATGTTCAGGTGGCTGGGATCTTAAGTTCCAAAAGAGGCTGGGAGTTGAATCTTCAAGTTATGATCATGCCTATGTTTCCGTCAAAAACACTGCAGGAAACTGGGTTAATGTATGGTCAAATTCTGGAACAGTGAATGATGGGTCATTTACCACTCAGACCATAACCATCTCAAATTACATTGCAGGTAACTCTAATTTCCAGGTTCGATTTGGACTTGGATCATCAGATGGAAGTGTTCAGTACACTGGCTGGAATGTCGATGATGTTGAAATTCTTCCAAAGGCTTCTGGTGTCTCAACAGGTGAAGGAAACTGGACTTCGCAACCGTTTGGTCCTGGTGCAGGAACTGGTAGCGAACTCTCTTCTTACGGTCTGATGGTCATCGATGCAGAAGTGCCAACAGGTGCTTTGTTTGAGTGGTCACTTATCGATGCAGCAACTGGGACTGCAATCCCTGGCTATTCTCAGATGACTGATTTACAAGTTGACCTCGGAGCAATTGATTGGGAGGCAACACCTTCTCTACGATTCAAAACGCACATGATTACAGGTGCATCTGGCGGACCAAAGATACACAGTTTGGGTATTAGCGGTGCTATTCATGAATCCTTTAGCGCCAATCCCTTAACCCATGATTGGACACTTGCAGGAACCACATGGTCTTCTACGACAGGAACTGTTTCTGGAACTGGTTCATTGACATCCCCAGTCTATATGATTTCAAACGGTTTTGGTGCTTTATCAACATCAGTAACTGCAACTGGAACACCTTTGCTTGAAGCAAATGTGGATGACACTGGATGGCAATCGGTTTCGCTTGAAGGATACGATACGCTCGATGAAGTAGGGCACAAAGTTCAATTCCGCTTTACATCTACAAGTGGTTCCTACTCAGTTGATTATTTTGATGTTGAAACAGTTCGATCAAACCCGAGTACAGGTTTGCGTCTTGATATTGGTCCCGATGGTGTTTCAGATTGGGGTCTTGATGGGGCAAATGCAGGCTCGTTTGGATTCCAAAACAGACTCGCTACGGGGCTACAATGCCAAACAATAGCCTCCTCTCCGAGCACCTCTTCGATGTTTGAAGTACTCTTGCCATTAGCTGGTGTCAATGATTTTGCTTTCACTCTTAACTCTGATAATGAAATGAAATCTCCATTCATGAACATAAAAATCGCTGGTTCTGATGTTACGAACAGAGGATTTACAAATTTCCAAAATGCACAGTTGATCACATTCTCTCAAACTGAACTCGGGGCTCTAAACAGTGCTCTCTCGAACGCTGCTGATGACCGTGGAATACTTGGATTGCCAATGGCCAGAGTAAGCATTACCATCGGCTCATCCCAATCAACTGCTGATGTGACAATGTGTGGCGTTTTTGCTCCATATGAAGCAAGCATTAACTTGAATCTGGTATCCACCTCTTCTGTTGTTCAAGCCATGAATCAACAACTCTCTTCCATCATAGGTATCGGTGGAGTCAAGGAAGTTCGTATCCCTGTACGAATGATGTCCTCTGGTTCAATCAAATTGACACTCAATTCAATTTCAACAACTCCGACATTAAATCCAGTGTCTATTGCAATCTCTCCTCCAATCGATACACTCACTCCTTCAACTGATTGGATTACTGTCAATTCAACTTTTGATCTCTCACCACTCGGTGTTAGTGATGCTGAATCATATGTAGCGAACAACGGATGGAGTATTGACATGAGTTTGAGAGGCGCTACAGCTTCTTCCTCAATACAATGCAGTAGTGCTCTGTTACCTCTCTCTGGCGCATCCACCTTGAGTTGCCAACAAAGTGGATACAGTTTGGGATGGAGCGATACCGATTCAAACGGAGAAATCAGTATGGTTGGAAGTGGAGCATATATCCAATTCACACATCGCTTCCAGATGCCAATGACTTGGGATGATGAGCCATATGTTTCACTGAATGTAATGCTGGTCAGTCCGACAGGACCAACTCTGCCTCTCAACCACGTCTTTGGATTGGGGCATGCAAACGGTATCGAAAACGATGTTGCATTGAAGCAATTCACAATAGAATCGCAATCAGGTATTGAGACCGATTCACAATCTGCTCTTTTGATTCCAAACACGTTCGTAACAGTTCATGCTTATTTGGGCTTCGAAGGTGTTTCAAATGCAGTGCCTCGGACTGGACAAGCACTCGTTCGATTGCTTGTTGATGGGCAAGACAAGGGATCAACAAATCTGGTCGTCGATGGTGTTGCTTCGATTATTTACAACGTGCCGAGTGCTGTGCAGAATTTGACCATGGAACTTGAAGTAACACCCTTGCTTGGGCAAAGTGTCTCGTATGAGACCAATCCAATTGCCTCGTTTACGATGGATGCAATCTCTCCGATGTTGATTTCAATGGATATCGAAGAGTTTGATCACAGAGATGCGTCTCCTGCCACAGAAGTCACATTCATTATCGGGGATAATCCAACGCTCCCTCATCATGCAAATGCGAAGATTTGGAGATCGTGGATGGACGACGCCAACATGGACGGGGAAATTGACGAGTCTGAAGTTCAAGAAGTGCCTCTTGATGCTCCACAAGATCTGCTTGCTAGCACAGGTGAGTTCACACTTACAATGGATACATCAAGCGCATCAGAGGGAGACTATGTCCAAGGATGGCTCTCCGTCGCAGATGGTGCAGGTAACATCATGATCGAAGGTGGAAACATCTACACTCCTCTATTCAATATTCAATTACGTGCAGATGGCACCCCATCCCTTGGAACTGACTTTGATCTTATTTGGGGTCAACATGAAGATGGATGGTTGCATCCAGGCGAAGCTATTCTATTGCAAATCCCAATCTGGGACAAGAACGGAGTTACAGACATTGATTACATCGAACTCGACCTTGGGTCAACAACCACAGACCCTATCCTCATCTATTGGAATTCCAATTCTGGTTATTGTTACAGTAATCACGTATACGTCGACGTTGAATCATGTGAAGTCATTGGTGGAGATGATGTCTTCTCGGAGCAAGGTGCGTTCAAT
>JABIYX010000040.1 GCA_018666575.1 Methanobacteriota archaeon
AGATATGTATTGCCGTTGCTGTCAATCTTGATTTGTATAACAATCGTGTTTTGGTTGGTTGTTCCCATTCCAGTCACTCCAAGGACCACACCACCTGTGTCAACTTCAATAATTACAGCATCAAGGCTGCCTACTGCTACGTATGTGTTTGTTCCCCACTGAGCAATACTATCAGTCACTGTAGCAATTTTCACTCCGTTTGATGGTGTCAGGGCCATATCGAAGGCTCTGTCCGATCCGATGCCTCCGCCATTGATGACCCAACTTATTGTGCCTTGATTACCATCATATTTTGCTACAAACACGTCTTGACTTGTAGCGTTGAGACTTATTCCCCCGAAGTCAGTTTCACCTCGGAAGGCTCCTGTGACATACAGATTACCCATCATATCGACTTGCATAGCAGTTGTTTGGCTAAACTCTCCCGTACCATTGACTAACGTCGAGAAACTTTTTGCCCACATCCAATTACCCATTGGATCGGCTTTTGCAATGAATCCTTCATCGTGATATCCTGAATTTGTATTACTGATAATTGTATTCGGATTTGGAGGTCCAAACGCTATCTCACCGTAGAAGTATCCCGAAACGAAAATTTCTCCCGCCATTCCCACCGTAATATCTGTCAAGAATGAGAGCCCACCAGCGCCGTAATTATGATCGGCTGCGACAAGTTTACTCCAAGCACCTTGATCATCCATGATGGCAAGGAAAAATTCACCATAACCAATTACATTGTAAGGAGAAGACGGAGAAAGCGTTTGCGTCCCATAGGTGAGAGTTCCATTCCGGAATTCTGAGCCTATAACCCATCCACCGTTTGGAAGTGCTTCAATATGTTCGCCATCTTCATTTTCTGAACCTGAACCTGCAGCAAGAAGTGACGTTGATGATCGTCCCGAGGTGTAGAGAGGTCCCTCTTCACTTACATCTTCTTCCGGTAGCACTTCTGCAGGAACTGGTTGTTGAATCGCAAGAAGCGAAGTCAGCATCAAGGCTGTCAAAAGTAGGGCTGTTGCTGCATTAAGATGCGTGCGCATGTTCTAGCCATGCCCTTAACAGACATCAAGTCTTTCATTTGTCGAGTAGACAAATCAGGACATATTGTCATCGAGTTGAAGCAATTCACTGTCACCTGCATCTACGACGCATAGCGTAGAGATACTGAATGGCTTACCACAGGCGACACCGAGATCACGGTTGACGATGTGCGCTTGATGCACAGTGACTTCAGGATGTTTTGCCCGAAGGTCATCAATGTAATCAGATGGGCAATTGGCGGCAACAACCACCAATCGTGCATCCCCTCGTGCACAAGCACCAAGGGTTTGTCGTTGTCCAAATAGTAGGCTACCAGTTGTTATTGCTGTTTTTAATTGTCGGCTTAGATCCATTTTTAGTTCCTCCATTCTCTACATGTGTTTCTCATGGTTGGAATCATTCCTCAGGGATGTAGAACAACTCAACGCTACCTGTTCCCAGGGAAATTGGTTGTCCAACGATAATGTTCTCTGCAACACCAGTGAGACGGTCTGTTTCACCAATGATACCTGCCTTGAGCAAGTGGTTGACTGTGACTTCGAAAGCAGCACGAGCAAGAATACTGTGCTTGGTTCCTGAAACACCGTGTCGGCCAATCGCACGTACTTCACCTTCAGAGGTCATAACGTCTGCAACCATGAGGAGGTGGCGAACGTCGACTTCTAGACGAGCACTGAGCAGTGTTGCTTCAAGTTCGTTAATGATTGCTTGACGAGCAGATTCAATACCAAGATAGTTGAAAATCTCGATGATGTTGTTCGTGTAGGTACGAGAACGATCAATTGATTCAATTTCACTTACTCGTGAAAGGTTTGAACCGATGGTTGAGAGGTAGTATTCACCAGCTTTGTCATCGTATTGTACGTTCGCACGTTCGATGCTAGGGATGCCCTTCAAACGCATGTCACGAATCTTTTCTTCAAGTTGTAGAAGCATGGTATAGGACGGAGGATTATCTTGCAGTTCAGCAAGATCTTCTTCGTTGTGAACACCAGGGATAATTGTAAGTGTGCTTGGGTTCTTTTCCTTATCAGCTTGTACAAAGAGACGAAGTGCTCGCTCAAGTTTATCCTTGACTTCCATTCCAGTCATGTTCTTTTGCTTGAGGTTTCCTTTGTTCAGTTTGAGAACAAGTCGTCGTTGAGCAACGTCTGTTTCAATCTGAGAAATGTTGGCTGTCGTTGTAATCTCGAGAGAAGCAGCAAGTTTCTGAGCTTCTTCAGGAGAGTTCTTGTCAGGCATCAAACGAATGATCATTGTTGGGGTGCTAGGCACCTTACGTGCATCGACAATCTCAATAATACGAGGTAGACCTTGTGTAACGTTAACTGTAGCAACACCCGCATAGTGGAACGTACGCATGGTCATCTGTGTACCAGGCTCACCAATGGATTGAGCAGTGATAATTCCTGCTGCTTCGAATGGATCGATACTGGCTTTGTCCAGTGCATTATATGCATCGTTGATTACTGCTGCAGCTTGCTTTTTCGTCAATTTCTTGAGTCCACGCTTGTGGATTGCAAGAGTCATATCGTGAATGATCTTACCGCTGAATCTGTTTGTACCCATGTCGTCAACTGCTGCATGAAGAGCCTGGAAGACCTTGTCATCAGCAAGTTCATCGTCAAAGGAACGAAGTTTCTTCTCGACGTTATAGACATCGAG
>JABIYX010000109.1 GCA_018666575.1 Methanobacteriota archaeon
AGGGTTATCTCCAAATCCATCGTTGTCTTGATCTGCATTTTGGGTTGCTTCAAATGGGAATGCATCAGAACCGTCTGATGTGTTCCATTGGGTATCTTCATCAGAGTAACCGTCGCCATCAGAATCAATACAACCAAATCGGTCAAAAGTGGAATTTCCAGCAATCAACATGCAACCATCTTCAAGATCGTCATAACCATCGCCATCAACATCTGATGATCGACCAGGGTCGGCTGGGAAAGCATCATTGTCATCTGAGATGCCGTCGCCATCTGTGTCGATACAACCGTGTCTATCGATGGTTGAAGTTCCTGGTACTCCTGGGCAAGCATCGGGTTGTGGCCCAGTGGCATTGTCTCCAAAGCCGTCACCATCTTGGTCAAGCCATTGATATTTGAGGGCGGGTAACTCGTCGATTGTATCATCCCATCCATCGCCATCCGAATCAACACAGCCGTATCGATTTCCTTGCGTTGAATTTCCGACAGTTCCTGGACATGCATCGGGGGTGGTTCCTCCAAGATTATCTCCATACCCATCACCGTCGTCATCAGCCCATTGAGTGGGGTCATCAGGCTGTTTGTCTTGGCTATCAGCCCATCCGTCTTGATCTGTGTCTAGGCATCCAAAGGTATTGTTTTGCCAAGAATCTCCGAACTCTGTGGGGCAAGCATCGGGAAGATTTCCAGAGGCATTGTCTCCGAATCCATCACCATCTTGGTCTGTCGATTGAGTCTTATCATAGCGGAATGCATCTGCTCCTTGTGATACATTCCAAAGTCCGTCAGCATCAGAGATGCCATCACCATCTTGGTCAGGACAGCCGATTCTATCAACGGTTGAATTACCGCTCTGCATAGGGCAGTCATCTGGATTTGAACCTGTTAGGTTATCTCCAAATCCATCGTTATCAGAATCAGCCCATTGAGTTGAATCACTTGGGAATGCATCGGCTCCTTGAGCGATACTCCATGTGCCATCAGCATCAGAATAGCCGTCACTATCTGTGTCAAGACAACCATTTCTATCTGTTGTGGATGTTCCTGCCACAGCTGGACAAGCATCCCCATTTGTACCAGCAGGATTATCTCCAAATCCATCAAGGTCAGAATCTGCTTGTTGTGACGCATCATTTGGAAGAATATCTGCACCATCGGCAATGGTCCATATCGGGCCGTTTGTTCCGGTCAAATCCTCATCAGAAGTCCCGTCGTTATCCGAATCTGGGCATCCAAATCTGTCAGATACTGATGTTCCTGAAACAGTCGGACAATGATCTGGATTGGTTCCTGCTGGTTCATCTCCAAATCCATCGTTATCAGAATCAGCCCACTGGGTTGAATCGTTAGGGAATGCATCATCACCATCAGCAAACCCATCATTATCGAGGTCGGAACATCCAAGGTTTCCTAATTCAGTAGATGTTCCGAAGGTGGTTGGGCAATCGTCGGCGTTTGCTCCACTTGAATTATCACCATATCCATCCCCATCTTGGTCAGCCCATTGGCTTGGTTCGGATGGGAAAGCGTCTGCTCCCTCTGCACTTGTCCAAGTCAAATCTCCATCTGAATACCCATCACTGTCTGAGTCAAGGCATCCGAACCTATCTTCAAATGAGGTTCCAGCAGCAGATGCACAAGCATCTCCTTGAGTTGCAGGCATTGGTTCATCACCATATCCGTCGCCATCTGTATCAGCCCATTGGGTTGAATCACCCAAGAATGCGTCAGCTCCGTTGGCAACAGTCCAAACTGATCCGTTGATGCCAGTTGGGTCTGGGTCAGAAGAACCATCGCCGTCTTCGTCTGGACAACCATTTCTATCCCGTGAAGAGAAAGCCTTCACTGAATTACATGCGTCAGCTCCGTTGGATACAAGCCACACGCCATCATTGTTGGAATATCCATCACCATCGTCATCTAGACAACCAAATCGATCTAGACTTGAATTACCGAGAATAGAGACGCATGCATCTGGTTGAAAACCTACGCCATTGTCACCGTAACCGTCGAAATCTTGGTCAGCCCATTGTGTGGATTCTGATGGGAACGCATCGGCACCATTCGAAACCAACCAAACGCCATCTGGGTTTGAATAGCCATCTCCGTCACTATCAGGACATCCTGCTCTGTCCACAGTTGAGGTGCCGTATGTGCTAACACAATCATCATCATCGTCAACGACACCATCGAAGTCTTCATCTTCTGTGAGATTTACCAACGTGGTTTCCTGATTCAAAGCAAGTGAGAAAAACTGAGGGCCACGTGGGACATTTGTTCCGTTAACATGGACTTCCCAAGTGCCTTGGGCAGGGTTTGCAACTTTCAATCCTCGGAGAGTATCAACATTGTTAGAAAGTTCTGTCCAGGTTCCCGATGGATCCTTAATGGCCAAATCGAGATCGTTCACGAGGTTTACACCTGCTATAGGGGTGCTTTCAGGATCAATCCATGAAAGTGCTATGTTTAGGTCTGGTGCAGAAGCGGGGACGTTGAAACTCCATCCGCGGTTATCTCCAGTTGTAACACTTTCATTTTCGATAAACGTCGTATTCAATGCGTTTCTCAGGTCGACTCTTCCCCATCCTTCGTGGTCGTTAGGGGTTGATTCTCCAGCGCCGTTTGTTGCAGAATTATACTGACCGACCATATCGGTTGCACTGACTGCAAAGATGGCTTTGATTAACGAGGAACTAGGGTCTTGATGCCCAAGGTTGTAGATCAAATGTTCAAGCAGTAAGGCGGTCGCCCCTGCAGTCAATGGAGTTGACATGCTTGTCCCTCCCATATACACATATGACGAGTTATAGGGCATCCATCCGACTGACTGAGTGTTGTATCTCGTTAACGCTGAGAGGATGAAGGTGCCTGGAGCTACAATATCTGGTTTCAAACGGTTGTCATCAGTTGGTCCTCTACTTGAGAATGCTGCCAATCCACTGATATTGTCTGCGAGCCTATCTGTGCTTACAGGAGGGGAATATTTGGTTGTCCCCCAGGTACTCGTTAGGGTGGGTCGATTGTTTTCACTTGCACCGACAGTAAGTACATTCTTTGCACTCGCAGGTGCACCGAGGGAATCAAGGTCGACTTCTCCATCTGAATTTGAATCAATCCCATTGTTTCCTGCAGAGAAAAGAATTGTCATGTTTGAGTACTGGCGGGCTGAGATGTCGGCTTGCATTGATGAAGCGGTATAGGCTCCGTTTACTGCGCCTCCCCATGAATTTGTGTGGACTCTTGACCCATTGTCTGCACCTTGCTTGAAAAGTTCTGTAAGGTTTGAAGGAAGCCCGTTTAACGAATATCTGTAATCTCTTGGAGAGGTTGGATTGTTAGCACACCATGCCCCTATTGCTTGGAAATACAATTGCGCTTCAGGTGCTAAGCCTTTGATGGTGCCAGATGAGTTTGTTCCATCGCCGAGAACAGAACCAGCAACGTGGGTTCCGTGGCCATCAATGTCCGATGGGCCATCATCTGCAACACTTCCACAACTGCTTGCTTGAGAGCTTGACATACCCCACGAAACGATGTCAAGAATATGATCAGAAAAGTCAGCATGCATGGTTGAATCATTAACTCCACTATCAAGTCCTGAATCGGCAACAGTCACGATAATTCCTGTTCCGTCTAGATTGTTCCAAGAGGAATCGATACCAGACATGATGCTTTGATCCCATAAATGGTCTGCTTTCATCACTTCATCAGCGACATCATTTTGAAATTCAAACCAAGGTTTTTCCTCAATCCATTCGATTTTGTTTTGATTCGCAAGCCACGATAATGCCGAAGATGACTGTTTGATATCCATAGTAGCAAAACGGCCAACGTGATATGTTACTTCAATGTCATTTCTCTCAGAAATACCTTCTGGTAATTCATTTCCACTCAGTACAAGATGAATTGGAACGTATTCTCCGTGATAGTAGTAGGATGAGGGGCCTATATCATGCCCTAGGAATGCCTCAGCCAGTCTTGTTCGTATTTTGTCGGTAGGGTCGATTTTAACCAAGCCTTCAACACCTAAAGCATCGAGTTGTTTGGTTGAATGGCTGTTTAATTGGCAATGGAATCCGTTTTGTGGTACGTATGAGAAACAATCAATTCCAGCCTCTTTTAGTTCACCTTCCCACTCTGTCGGGACAGGATAGGTGTGGGTAAGGACGTAAAATCCACTGAGTATTTTTTCTTGGGTTCGAATAGGCCAATCTTCTACGGATGTAACTGTTGCATCCCGATACAACAAGTCTATTGTCCCTATCCCCTCTTCAGAATTGTACCATCCTTCCGCGTGACCTTTTGTTGGAAGAATTCCCAACTCGTTAAGCAAATCGAGTTCAGCATCTGTATCAACAATAATGCCTGGTTGACTGCTGTTTGAAGATGCAAGCGGAGCGATTAATTGTGCCAGCATAATCGATACGAGAAAGAAAGAAACGCGCATGCGTTGACCCGCCATGTTGTTCTCTTGGCATCGGTCACTCATGAATGATTTGCATAGAATTTTATTTTTTAATTTACGAGGATTCAAAGGAAATGGGCTGTAGCCCCGGACATGAGAGGAAGAAGCGGGGCACCTCAGGATTCGATGGCACCATCGGAAATCAACGAGAAATCGCAGGTTCTTGGCCGTCAAATTTGGCGTGTTGTACCTTATGCAAAACGGTATCCTGGAAGAGTATTGGCAGGTGTGCTTGGCAACGCAACAGCCCGATTCTTCGATTTGATGCCATTCGTCGCTATCGGCCTAGCGGTTGATTATTTCACCGGTGGGTCTCTTTCTGGACCACAAATCATACAGGATTTCGTTACCTCGTTTGGTGGAGATCCAGCAATTGGTTACGGTGTTCTGATTTTCCTCGGATTCTTCTGCCTTGCAATTTTCCAAGGTATCTCTGAATATTCATGGCAAACCCTGGGGTACAAGATTCAACACGATTTGCGAATGGATGCCACTCGTTCACTCATTGCAATGGAAGCGTCGTATTACGATATGAGGCAAACGGGGCAGATTATGTCTGTTCTCTCGAGTGACGTAAATCAACTTGAAGACGTTGTCTCGGATTCTTCAACATCAATTATACGGATAGTCGTTACTTTCCTTACCGCTTTTCTTATTCTTGTTTTCATGTCGTGGAAACTCGCTATTGTCCTCTTCGGACCTATCATTTTGATTGTTCCAATCGTCTACTGGTTCTCAACAAGCGTGCAGCGTAAGTACAGAAAACAACGTGAGTCAACAGGCGACATTACAGCAGTTCTTGAGAACCTTATCTCAGGTATTGCAGTCGTTCAAGCGTACAATGCTGAAGCATGGGAAGCAAAGCGTGTCGAACGGGAATCCGGTTCATACAAAGAACAAGCAATGGAGGCAAGCAAGGATCGTAACAGGTTCGTTCCGATGATATACGTTGTTGCTGGTATTGCGTTTGGTCTTCTGGTTACAGCAGGTGGATGGCTTGCTAAAGAAGGTGAAATTACAACAGGGCAACTTGTGACATTCCTTCTCATCAGTACTCGTATGACGATGCCAATGTTCATCTTTGGAATTCTCGTAAACCAACTACAGCGTGGTGAAGCTGCTGCAAGGCGAGTCTTTGCAGCCATTGACTTGGAGCCAACAATTGTCGATGCTGATGACGCCACTGCCCTTCTAGGCCCAATTGAATCGATTGAGTTCAAAGATGTTCATTTCACATATCCAAACACGTCAACAAAGGTTCTCAGCGGGATATCATTCTCAGTAGCAGGCGGCCAGTTCCTAGGAGTCATGGGTCACACCGGAGCGGGTAAAACGACCATATTGAAACTGCTCATGCGCTACTATGTGCCTGATAGTGGAGAGGTTTTAATCAATGGAAACGACATCAACAATTACACGCTTGAAAGTGTACGTGATGCGATTGGTTTCGTTAGCCAAGATCCATTCCTTTTCTACGGAACAATTCGTGACAACGTAAGATACAATCAAGAAGCGAGTGATGAAGATTTGAGTGTAGCACTTGAACTTGCAGGTGCTCTTGAATTTGTTAAGGAATTAGAAGACGGAATGGAGACAATGGTCGGCGACAGAGGTGCAAAACTGAGTGGAGGACAGCGAGCAAGGGTATCTCTTGCCCGTGCATTGTTGAAGAAACCATCTTTGTTGATTCTCGATGAAGCATCAAGTGCATTAGATGCTGAAACTGAGCGACGTATTCAGGAGAATCTCCTCAGCACAGGTTCTGGAAGAGCGACCATTGCAATTGCTCATCGATTGAGTACGATTCGTAACGCTAACGAGATTCTTGCAATGGTTGACGGTGCTGTTGTTGAACGTGGAAAGCACGATGAATTACTCGAGCACAAGGGTGTTTACTCTAGTCAATGGATTATTCAAACCGGCGATATGGCTGGCCTGTGATCACTTTCGTTCAAGAATTGGTCGTAGGACTGTTTCAATCTGTTCTTTTGCAGATATTGGTATGAATGTCCTATTACCCCATAAGATCAGCAATGAAATGAGGAAAAATAAGGGGATTCCTATGATGAGAGACCATATTGCGACTGTCAAATTTAGAATGTAGTGATCTTCAAAGAATTCAGAAACAACAATCGTTGATACAAGGACAAGTACTCTCAAAATAGAGAGCATGGCCCGAATTGACATCCATATCTCTTCCTGGTCAGAAACATCATTATGCTTCTGTTCAGGCATGCTTGGCCTTCTGAATGAGATTACAAAGCCCTTGTGCTAAGTTATGATGTCAAGCGGTTGATTCCAATCAAAGTGTACGTTCACGGTCATCAATCTGACGACCCACGCCAGCAGCTCCGCCTGTTTTACGGACTTCTCTCCATGCTTTGTTGACGCCCTGTCCATATGCCCAGTGTGCGAGGAAGACAAAGAGTGGAGCAAGTGCAACAGTTCCAATCGATCGGTGAGGGCTTGTTCCAATTGCAGCACCAAGCCAAGAAAGCCCAATGTAAAAGCCCATCAGGCCGAGAGTTCCGTGTACCGCTAATCGAGACCAAGTCCAATCCCCATCAAGTGAAAACCAAGGATAGTCCGTGGCTCCACCAGTTGCGATTCCAGCAACAAGAGTCAAAATAGCCACTGCGGTGAGCCAAGGGAAGAATCCAATGGCTGTATGCGACCATGTAGCAATCTCTGGCCATCGCTTGTTGGCAACCATTCGGGTGTATCCATAATTCCTCATTTGTTTCATGTATGGTTTGAATGGTCGTCGCCGTCGATGAGGCATAACATTTGATGGATCGATGAAGAGTTTGTGGCCTTCTCTCTGTATTTTTGCATCCAGAACCACATCCTCGGCTCCGATACACCCCGGTTCAAAGAAATTGACTTGCCGAAGATTTTCCATTCGATGAGCACAGTTTACTCCAGGATTATGGGTGATAGGAACCAACTCTCCTCTTGGCTGAGCCCCATACCGTGTCCCAGCGGTCATGAATTTTGTACAGAATGCAACATCAGCACATTTTGCCCCAAATGGGTCATCATCGGGAGCAAAGTTTGGACCTCCAACGGCGCCAACTTCTGGATCTTTGAACCAGCGGATAAGTTTCTCAGCCCAGTCGAGTGGTGGTACTGTATCATCATCCGTGAATAGTACGAGGTCATGGTCCATCTGTCGAAGTGCGAAGTTACACGCATCGGCTCGGTTTGTTGATGGATCTTCAATCCATGTCGCTCCATATTTCTCACATACATCCTTTGTATGGTCTCTCGATTTTGAATCTGAGATGACAATTTCGATACCTGGGTATGTTTGTTGAGTCAATCGATTGAGAACAATGTCAAGTTCGTCAGCGTTGTTGATGGTTGGGATTAGAATAGCAACCTTGTAAGGAGTTCCATCTTCTTTGAGAACCTGTTCCACCATGTCAGTGCCACAATGAACTCACATATCAAAAAGATGCTTCACTCTTCGGAGGTTGATTTTGCGATATTTTTCACATCACGGATGGCACTTGATACCTCAGGTAATTCTGCTAATTTCTTTTGAGAACCTTCCGTTACTTTGAGAGAGTCTAATTTTTTTCCAGCCGGAATAAGTCTGGCATCATATGACGCCACTGCGTCGTTGTAGGCTCCCACTACTGTGTTGAGGTTCTTCCCCATCTTCGCTAAATCATGACTAAACTTGGCTGCCCGGCCGTAGAATTCTCGTGCTTGGGCATGAATCTCTTTTGCATTTTCTGCCATGGATTGCTGTTGCCAATACAAACCGACTGTGCGCAACAATGCCAGGAGTGTCACAGGTGTCACAATCAACACGTGCTTGTTGAATGCGTATTCTTGAAGACTTGGTTCATACTCAAATGCAGTTGACAGGATTGGTTCGGCAGGAATGAACATGACTGTAAAATCAGTTCCATCTAGTAGTCGGGGATAGTCGCGACTTGCAAGATCATTGACATGCTTTTTCACATCGTTGGCGTGTTGTTTCATCTTAAGCGCTCTTGCCTCACCGTCTTCAAGATCAAGTCCATCCCAATATGCCGCTAACGGTACTTTGGAGTCAACAGGAACATGTCCACCATTAGGTATCTTCGCCAAGAGATCTACTCTTGCTCCTCCAGCTCCAGATTTTAAAGTGACTTCCACATCAAAGTCACAGTGCTCGAGCATACCCGCAGCCTCTGCGATATTCTTCAAGGCCACTTGGCCCCAATTCCCCCTAGCTTTTACGGAACCTCTTAGTGCAGTTGATAATTTGACATTTGTATCTCGTAAACTGGTTGTTTGTTCTTGTAATCCTTCCACCATTCGCTTGATTCCATGATAGGCACCTTCCCTGTTTTTCTCCATTTCAGTAGTGGCCTTTTCTAACTTTTCGAGATGTTCTTTGATAGGAGATACAAGAAGTTCCACCTCCTTTTTGCGTGCATCATAGTCCTTACCTGCTTCGGATTGGACTTTACCTAGCCTCTCTTCTGCAAGTCTAAGAAAATCTTCTGAATTCTGTCGAGCGACTGTTGCTGCAACGCTTTCCATTTCTGCCACAAGTGTTTGCTTGTTCCCAAGCGCAGCCTGTGTTTCAGCCTCTGCAAGTACAAGCTGGGTTGAGAATTTTATCTTCGCAAGAAGCCAGCCTAATCCAAGGCCAAGAATGCTTCCAATGAGTACCAAAGCGATGGTTAGTAGTTCTGACATGAGAACTACTTTCGCCTAGGGTTCTTGAAGACGTCGATTCTCTTGGGCCATAATTTCCCCCCTATTCGGTACTCTCTTCTCTGCTAAGTTCATAAGCCGTCGAAGGCCGAGGATATTGTAGGGATGCCTCATATGTTGAACATCACAGCCCGTCAAGAACTGATAACCAAGATACTCGATACACTCATGATTGTGATTGAGGATGCTCGCTTCGATTTTGCAGAAGATGGCCTTACAGTACGAGTTGTCGACTCATCGCACGTTGCGATGATCAAATTGACCGTGGATGCAGCAGCTTTCGACGGATGGGAACTCGATTCTAAGCAAATCGGATTGGAGATGAAGAAAATCCGAGAAGTAACGTCTCTTGGTTCAGTTGGCGAACTCATTGAAATGACCCACCAAGAAGGTGGAGATTTCACAATGAGTCTTGGAAAGATTGTACGCAACCTGCGCCCTCTTGATAATTCGACAATGGCTTCACCGCCATCGCTACCTAAACTCGATCTTCCTTGCAAGGTTGTCATGAACGGTTCCGAACTTGGACAAGCCCTCAAAGCGGCAAAACAAGTCGGTGACCTAGTCAACTTCAGCATCGATGAATCCTCTTTCAAAGTGCATGTGCGAAACAGCACTGATTCCGTTGACATTTCGTTCGATAAGGATGAAGTTGAGGAATTAGTCTGCAGTGGAGCAGCTCGAAGTCAATACAGTTTGACATACCTTGAGCCACTTTCACGACGCTTTGGTCCACAAGACAGTGTTACGATTCAATTTGGAGAGAACTTCCCGTTAGCAATGAATTTCTCATTCGAAGATGGTGCAGCTGAAGTTGATTACTTCCTTGCACCACGTGTTGAAAGCGATTACTGATTCAGTATTCTCTCCAACCGTGACCACAATCTTTGCAGGTTAGCATTCTTGTTTCTGGTTCATCGGATGATCGAGTTTGTTCAAGGTAAAAGTAAACTTCCGTACAATCGCACTTTGGACACATGTACGATTCTGTCGACAAGACTCCCTTTCTCTGATCTGAATCCTTGATAATATCGTATTCTCTCTTTTCTGCTTTTGTTGTTGTTTTAGTTTTAGAGAGGTCGATTTCTTTACCTTCAACTTTCATTTTTACGTTTGCAGGTCCTGTGTAACCGCATTTGTAATTGGTGCACGTGATGTCACCTGAAGGACTTGGAAATGAGAGGGTACCGCAATTTGGGCAAAACATGTCATGCCATCTACCTTCAACATTTAATCATAATGGTTCGCACTCAGGGAATTGTATTTTATTAAGAGAATAGAATGGTTTACCAATCGTCAACAACAAGGTTGAATTTGAAGACACCATCCCATGGGATATGTGGCTCTGGTATTCTTGGCAATCTGCAGCCGTCGTGAACGAAAATGGTGACTTTCTTGACATCGAAGTAAACGACGGAAATTTTTCAGTCCAAGGTGCTAAAGAACGCTTACAGTTGGTCGCTCAAGGCAATTTACCTCCAGAGGCCAAACTCCTTCTCGAGAGATTTCCAGAAGCGAAACCTACTCCTCATGGTTCTGAAACTCTCCCCGAAGCGAGTTATCCCTTGCCTACAGACGAACAACAGATGGCTGCCGATACTGCTGCTTTGTCGATTGCTGAAGAAGGAGTTGCTATGTCGGCAGGAGATCCAGACCGTCGTCTAGAACATCTCTTGCGAGCGAGTGATGAACTACGAACACTTCATCTCACAATGGAAGCGCGACTCGTGGAATGGATTGGACTGTTTTTACCTCGTGCTCGATTTGAAGGAGACAGAAGTGGTCTGGCAAAGTCGATGGTCGCCCTATCATCGTTATCCGAATTAGCACTGCTTCTTGATGTTGAACCGGCATACGACGACCCCTCAACATCAGAATGGAATGCACTTCATGATTGGGGCTGCATGGTTGCAAATCAGAGGAGACAACTTGACCGATTAGAACATGCTATTCGCGAATCGACCGAATCTCATCTTCCATCTGTTTCCGCACTTGTCGGCCCTATGTTGGCTGCACGCTTGTGCGTTGAGGCTCACGGTCGTGCACGATTTGCCCGATTGCCTGCTGGAACAGTTCAGGTTCTAGGAGCTGAGAAAGCCTTCTTCAGTCACATCAGAAGCGGAACTCCTCCTCCAAAGCACGGGCATATATTCATGCATCCATGGATTTCACGCTCACCTCGTTGGGTACGAGGCAAAATCGCTCGAATGCTGGCTGCTAAAATCAGTATAGCAGCAAGAATAGATGCCTTTGAAGGAACTGCTTGGGGCGATGATGAAGTGGATGAAGTCGAAGCAAAAGTGACTGCTATTCGAAACGAATTTTCCCAACCCCCACGTCGTTGAGGTGTTTCTATGGCAGGTTCAAGAAGAAAGCGCCCACTCTCTCATTCTGTTCTTCAAGAAGGACGGAATCTATGGACCGTGAATGCCAATCCTGGAGTTGCAGTACGTGGTGAATCTTTACGGAAATTCCGAGGAGTAGAGCATCGCAGATGGGATCCAAATCGATCAAAATTAGCAGCGGGTCTTTTACGAACCAGAAAAGACCCATCGATCCTGTTGCCCGAAGAAGGAACAACAGTCCTATACCTCGGAGCAGGACATGGAACCACAATTTCTCATCTGCATGACCATCTTTGTGGTCAAGATAACGAATCACGTGGGCGACTCGTAGCAGTGGATTTAGCTCCTCGATTTCTTCGAGACCTCACCTATCTTGCCCACCAGAGGCCTGGGCTTGTTCCAGTTCTAGGAGATGCTCGCAAATACGATGCTTGGGGTGTGCTTGTTCCGTCAAAGGTCAATTGGTTGTTCCAAGATGTAGCCCAAGCAGGGCAAGTTGACATTTTCTTAACAGCCACGAAACGCTTTTTAGCAAAAGGTGGCATTGGATTACTCTCTCTCAAAGCAGCCAGTGAGCGCCAACAAGACGGTAATGAAAACGAAGTCTTTGCTAAAGCATTCGATCAATTAGAAGAGCATGTAGAAGTTCTTGAGCACATCAATCTGACAGGATTTGAAGATCAACACGCTCTATTCGTCGTTCGTATGAGGTGAGTGTCTGCCAGAATTGCCAGAAGTTGAAACCGTTCGAAGCGGTTTGGAACAAGCAATGGTTGGTAAGGTAATCACAGATGTTATACTTCGAAGAGAAGGACTTCGGTTTCCATTTCCCTTGGACTTTGTAAGGAAAGTCACTGGTACTCGAGTCGACTCAATTCGCCGAAGGGCAAAGTATCTCCTCATCGATTTAGATGACGGAAGAATCATTCTCTCCCATCTTGGAATGTCTGGTCGCTATACGCTGTTTGAAGCGTCGAAAGTACGAGCATATTCTCAGGCCTCAAAGGATGCTTCACGCTTCGGTTCAGCCACAGGTTTCGACGGCCGTCATGACCATGTCGAATTCCAATTCGATGACGGAAGTGTTGCAGTCTATACAGACCCTCGACGTTTTGGAATTTTGGATTTAATCGATATTGGTGAAGAAGAAATCCATTCGTTACTTGAGCACCTTGGTCCAGAACCACTCTCGAATTGGGATGCAAATCAACTTGCAAAGGCCTTGAAAAATAAATCAACAAATATCAAAGTAGCATTACTCGATCAAAGAGTTGTTGTTGGTGTAGGTAATATCTATGCTTGTGAGGCACTTCATCGATCGGGAATACATCCGACTCGAAGCAGTAAAACACTTGTTCGCAAAGATGGAAAGCCAACAACAAAACTCTCAATGTTGGTTGAAAAAGTGATTGAAGTCCTACACCAAGCTGTAGAAGTTGGAGGGAGTTCCCTCAATGATTTTGCCGATGTGAATGGGACGCTTGGATACTTTGGTCATCATTTCCAAGCATACGATCGAGAAGATGGACCGTGTCTAAAGGATGGGTGCGGAGGTACTATCGAACGTATTACTCAATCAGGTCGCTCAACATTTCTTTGTCCACGTTGTCAACGTTAAGAACCTAGTGCAGTGGAGACAATTACCGTAACTGCAAAACTCCACAAAACAACCGCTGTCGTTCTGTTGACGACCTTCCCATTCGTTCGTAACCACTCAAGCAATGGCGTGCCAGTAAGGAGTAATGCCACGATAACATACCAGATCATGTCGATAGCCATACCAACAAATCCAATGCTTAATTTCGTTGCCAGACCCATTCCAGCATCGAGAACTTGTGCCAACACTGCAACGAGAAAAAGGGCGATTTTGGGATTAAAGAAGGCAATTGAAAATCCTTCTAAGAATCCACGGGCTTCACCCTCTCCGATTTGTTGATGATCATTTTCAGCATGAACCCACATGAGGAATCCATACCAAATCAACAGAAGGATTCCAATAATCTGTAGGATGAGGAATATTCCTGGTGCCTGTTCGAGTAAAACAATTAATCCAAAAATGGCGATACCAGCATACAATCCAAAGCCAATTCCATGGCCAACGGCGCACATGACTCCTCTACGTCGACCGCCAACGATAGTGTTGCGGATGACCATCAATAGGCTGGGCCCAGGAGAAATTGCTCCGAGGAAGAAGACCGTACTAGCTGCGAGGAGTGCTTCCCAAGCTATTTCCATAATTGGAGCAGGTGCTTCTCAGTATTGATACCTTTCACAATATGAAGAACGTATAGCCACCGTTCCATGGATCATGGTCTGAGTTGGCTTCAGCAGTTGCTCTTGCAAACAGCGTAGTAAATTTGTTTTGTTTCATCGTCTTGGAAAATGCCCTAAGGAATGAGGCATTTTGATTTGGTTCCGTCTTGTTTGTTTCTGCCATGTGACGAAATCCGACTCCAAGGTTATGAATGTTTCTTTATTTTGTCAATACAACTCGGTATATTTTCCACAATAAGGAATTATCTTTCACCCTTGTATCGGTTTCCTTTGTTGAATTGTGGATTCTAGTCCAAATGATTTTCTCGTTTGTATACGGCGGTATACTCGGAAACCAGTTGGTCCCGGAAGTCGCAGATGTCTTTCTTCAGGACTTGTGCCTGGTCCGAATATAATCCTGTTATCTTCGGCTTCAAATTCTCTTGAGGTGAATAACAAATGCCGGGGCATTGAATCCATATCGTATTCATGAATATCTTCCTGTAACACAACGCCAGCCATCTTGAGTTTACGTCGGGCACGGAGAGCAGATACAGCTTCTCTCCGATTTTGATTTCGCAATAGATCGAGTCCATAATGAGAACCGACTTTCGCTTCTTTACAACCTTCTAGATCAAACCATCGTTCAGATCGTAGTGTTCCTTGCTTAACAACTCTAAACGATGAAAGATTCATTGCTGCTAAACCAGGCGACACATGGTTGAAGGCCCCGATATCCATAGCAATCCAAGCAGGGCGTTCATCATGCAAATGAACTGGACTATGAACCACTTCACCTGGGGCAGGACCTACCTTTGTTGTTGTTGAGTGACCAAAGATGATCGTTCTGTCAGGATCAATTGCATATTCGTGTTCATAAAATCGTTTTCGAATCCACAGTAATTCTTTGTCACCCTGTGAATCAAGGGGCATACGAGGGTCATATCCTGCATGAACAAGTCGTAATGCATCGAGAACAATATGATTTGGAAGATGATCCATCCACATCAAATCATCAGCCAGTCGCCGTTTCGCTTCATACAAATCGCCCTCTGCCCGCACAATGTAAGAACCCCATGTCGAGCGTCCCCCTCGAGCAAGCCACGGTTGCCACAATTCAATTCCACCATCATTTTCTAACGAGGAAAGCGCCATGAGTTCATGATTTCCTTTCAAACAAATAATGCGAGGGTCAGAACGTATGAATTCAATCAATCCTGCTGAGTCGGGGCCACGGTCGATCATATCTCCTAGGCAAATGATACGGTCTTCATCACCCAACTTGAGTCGATGAATAAGTGCTCTGAAGGTGCCTAGATGCCCGTGAATATCGCCTACTGCCCATACATTGTACCCTTTGTCGATACGTGCCTGAACATCGGCTTCGATATGTGCATCTCTGTAAGAAGGGCCCAGTGGTAGGTCGAGTTTGCAAACCATCAATTTCACCAGAGGATTGGCTCTCCTCCGGTACCAACTGAACAATGAGGCTATATTGTCTTCGCCTGGTTTATTATCTCTAAACACCGTTTTCAAGACCTTTTCACTGATTTCGGATTTAGAAAGCATCAGTAAACTGACAATATTTGCTGAAAAAATATCACAATATCATCAAAGAGGAAGCAAATCACATATTTCTACGATATTGTCCACCAACTCGGAACAAGGCATCTGTGATTTGTCCAAGGCTTGCAACCTTGACCGCTTCCATGAGTTCATCGAAGACGTTTCCACCACTTCGTGCAACTTCTTGGAGTTGTAAGAGTGCTTTCTGTGTTGCATCCCCTTCTTTGGTTTGACGATCTTCAGTTCGCTCAAGGCATGCTTGCTTTTCATCAGGGGTTGCTCGAGCCAATTCCATTTCGAAATCATCTGCACTCGATTCATCAAAGACCTGTGCATTTGGATTCTGGAATGTATTGACGCCGATGATTGGAAGTGTTCCATCGTGCTTGAGGTGTTCATAATACATCGATTCATCCTGAATCTTACCACGTTGATACATCGTTTCCATTGCACCAAGAACACCGCCTCGACGAGAGATTGCTTCGAATTCTTCGAG
>JABIYX010000013.1 GCA_018666575.1 Methanobacteriota archaeon
TCAAGAGTGGAACCTGCAACATACCTTCGTGAAACCCATCGTACGAACCATTTGGGCATGCGAAGTGTCATTGCTACAATCAATTTCGAGAGCATGTGTATTTCCCCCTTTGTTATTGGTCCTGCTGACGCCCTTTGACCATTTCCAAGAACGGTTTTGATCGCATCACTGGAACTGAGATGCTTTCGAGATGTTGATAGATGAGTTGACGTTGCCATCCTTTGAATGATTTCTTCTCAACTGTCGCTACAACTGTACCATTAGGGAACGCTATTTGTGTGGATTGAACGATTGCATCGATAGATTGGCGCCATAGTACACCAGGCTCCTCAGAGGTTCCAAACGGAATTGAATGGTTTGCAAGCATGTGACCTAACCAAACACCATCTTCTGATGCGAGTTTGTTTCCTTTAGGAGCATAATGGCCACCACCCAAAGTGATGAGAACTGGCTGCGAATGATGTTCTCTCGAATCCCAATAGCCATGTTGCTTTCCACCATTGAGACCTAGACCTTCCCAGATAATATCTGAGAGAAGTTCTGCTGCTCCTTCATGATCCCAATACTCTTCTGTTGAACCGACTTCGATAAACAAACAAGGAACATCGAGTACAGGGCCATGATGGGTCACTTCAAGAGACAAAGAAAAATCCGCAATAGAATCTGTTGCCCATTTGGATTTGAGTAATCTCCACCATGACCCTAACCGGGTGCTTGGCGGCGGGGCATAACCAGATCTGCCTCCAAATTCTGGTAAGTCATCATAAGACAGGTGCGGCACCCCTATAGGGTGCAAAGTAAGACAAGGTGTGCCGCTTTTAGCCGCATGCCGAGATGGAAATATCACTTCAAGGACGTGTTCATTTTTTGCTGCAGTCCACCTCGTGTCGAGATGGTCTTCAAGTAAGATTTTTTCTGGCAGGAACCATAAGCGTGCGTCCTTAAACAAATATGCAGCATGACCTTCTACATCTTCTAATTGAATCCATTTACCTTTTCCGAGTAAGTACCTAGCTTGATTGACGGAAGCAATGTCATCGCCATTAACAGCGATAAGAATGATTCCGTCCATGGCATGTGGAGGAAGAGGCGGTTTTTCAAAGCGAGTATTGACAAACAACCCTGCGGTAGGGATATCATGGGCGCAGAAAATGGGACCAAGCAATTACCGTTCAAGGTTCTAAAAATACTCCCTACACCTCATGTTGAAGATGTTTTTGCAATTGCCGTGGGCGTAGACGGGGAACTCTGTCGCCTTGATGCAGAATGGAACGCAATAGAAGCCTTTGCACGCCCATTTCCTGCACCAATAGAACATGTTATTGTGATCAATGACATCCTTGTAGCAACATGGATTGACCGGGAATTATTAGTGGCTCGAATGGGAGCATTACGTTGCACACAACCGTTTCAAAAAGGAGCTGAACGAGGAGATGTTCGCAAAACAACAAATATTCAGAATGCTATCCAACCTGCAGGTGCTGTATGGTCGCATGTTCTCGATGCAGAGCCATTGGGCTTAGCACGCCATGAAGATGGTTTCATTTTCATCCTATGGAATCGGGGCATTTACTCATTTAATTCAAATGGCGTTGAGCAATGGAGAGCGCCTCCTCCTGAATGGCCAGATATGAAGAGCATTCCAATGAGCCAAGAATCTGTTGACATTTGCGTCACCGACTCAAGTATTGAAATATGGTCAAGAGCAGGTGGATGTCATAGATTATCAAAAGAGGATGGAACGTTAATAGGCACAGGTTCGTTTGATCTTGATGGATCTCTCGACAAGGTCGAAGCAATCGGTTCAAACCGCCTCTTGGTTTTGAAAAACGGTCACATTTATTGGTATAAGCAAGGCAAAATGCTCTGTGAAGCTTCTACAAGTGGACCCATTCAAAGTGTTTTATTCAATGAAGAATTGAATTCATGGTATCTCGCAGGCTGGAGAGAGGAGCTTGAATTGATGGAAGATGGCTTCAAGCGATTTGAAAACCGAGAAGTTGTGGTACAACATGTCCGAAGTACAGACCGTCTATGGACAGTGACCAATGACGGTATGATGAATCATTCATTCTTGACTGAATAACCGCATCTTCCGCACGTCTTTCGGTCAGAGTGAACGCCTAGGAATACACCGGGGCCACAGTTTGGACAGTGCTCAGCTTTTCGCTCCAGAGTTCCGTCTTCAGCGATAGCGTATTTGGACCACTTTGCCTTTGCGTTTGGTTCTCCCATCACTCATCACCTTCTGTCTTTTCAGTAGCAGCTCCACTTCGGAATCCCTTGTGGCGCTCGTAAATGTAATCTGGTTCAACTTTCATTGCACCGTCGGTTTCGTAAATGAATGCATTACCAGTGGTCAATGCCTGTCCATATCGAGTGGAACAGTTCTTGACCACTATGAGGTCAGGATTTGAACCAGGTTCAAGAGTCTTAACAAGATCCATTACCTCTTTCTTAGAAGGAGTTTCTTTTCCCTTGTGACTCCATCGAAATTCGATTTCAACACGGTTGAGCAATTTGTTTTCTGTACGACTTACAATTTCCATTGTTATTCTCTCCTTAACGGATGTTCACCTTCAATGCATATCGACCATGTTGGTCGATGTTCAATCGTTCTGCAATTTCAGAGCGAGAAGGGTGAATGATAATGACATAGCCTTGCCAGTCAGTTGTCGTTTGAGCAGATGGGTGCCGAGGACATTGGTCGACATCATCTTGCAGAATTAATCCGCAGTCTCCACAAGCATAGGGACTCTTAGCCATGTTCACTCACCTGTATTATGGAGCCATTCGAGGGAGCCCAAACCTGGTTGCTTACATGTCAATCCAATCTTGGAACGACGAGGATCGCTTGTATCAGGAGAAAGGGAAACAATTCGTGCACGGACTGCTGTACCAATTCCAAGGCGCTTGTCATCGTCACGACCAGAAATGGTACCTGCGCCGACGTTGACTTCAACTTGAGATTCAAGAATCTGAGACTTGTGGAGGAGTGCTTCCATTGGACCGATTCGAACGAAAGCTCCAAATTCGTTTACTTCGGAGATTGCTCCTTCTACAACTTCGTAGTCATCCATACAGAAGAGGAGCGCATCGAAACGAACGCGTTGGTATATTGCCCCATCGCCGTGAATGATTCGTCCACGGCCGAGAGGAGTGTGATTGCTTGTGACAAGAATGAAGCGGTTATGATCATCGAAGCGACCTTCAAATGCGGTCATCGCCAATCGGTCGATATGTTGATCCAAAGATTGTCCTTTCTTCATGTACTCTGCGGGAATACGAATTGTATCCTCTTTTGTTACGATTTTGTACATCTTTTTTCCTCTCCCCGGCCTTCTCATAGCGTAGCAATGAAGCGGAAGGGGGTGAGCCTCTTCCGTCCTTCACCGGCGCCGCCTCGGGAGAGAAGGTGACCGAAGTCATTTCGCCCAGTGACGACCCCTATATGAAGCACACGCCCGGATTCATGCTACTGCGGATATAATGAATTAGGCTCGAACACAGATTATTTGCATTAAATCAGGCTTGTTTTTGCACCTTTCGCCCAAAGCAATAACAACCCCTTGATGCACAATATACACAATGAGTAGCGCAAGTCATTCCAGAGCGGAACGATTCTGGCCAGCGCTTGGCATGGTCACTCTCATGTTATTCACCACATTTAGCCAGATTAACATCCACTCATTACAAGTCGATGATAGCCCTCTAAACAGTAGTGAAGACCAATGGAATCCTGTTGAACAACCTTGGGGCCAATATGGTGGAGTTCCAACTCGGAATGGTTCAATGCCAACTCATTCTGCTGACGGCGGTCCAGGGACAGGTTCTGTTGATTCGGTAACTTCACTGGCGAGCATAAATGATCCTGTCATCAACTGGATTGGTTTAGATGACGAAATTGGTTCTGATGCTTACGGCTCCATAATTGGTAACTTTTCATCAAATTTAGAAACCACACTTGGAGCAACAGAGCGATGCACTCCTCTTGGACTCTTTGCTGTTGTCCTCCATGATAGCACCGAATCTTCCGCCACAAAATTGTCACTTATTGCTGGAGATGATGCAAGCATCGCATGGCAAGTCGACTTAGGTTCTACAAAATCTGCACGTTCAACCCCTGTGTTGGTGGATGTTGACCTCGATGGGACAACAGAAATTGTGGTTGTCTATGATACCGAATCGTCACTGAATGTGGACGTTTGGTCTCCAGAATTGACATGTGATGAATCGGGTTGGCAGACAGGAGGGCATTCTAATGAAGTTGAATGGTCTTGGTCAGATTCAGATCTTCGAATAGGGATAACGAGCCCACACGCTCCAACAAGGGAAAGTAATCATTTGTCCGTAACACAACCTCTTCTCGCAGATTTGGAACTTGATGGTCAACCTGAACTTGTTCTATCCGTCGTCGATGTTAGCTCCGACGATCCTCAAATCATGTCAATTCCGTTAGGTTCATCAGCCCCGACTGAACCAAATTGGGAAGTTATTCTCGACAGAGGCACACATCCAAGTGACCCTGCATGGGCTCAATTGGATGATTCAAACACTGCAGTCATTGCAACAACCATCGATGAAAACTCTGGGAACATGTGGATCTGGCGACTTGACGGTACTACTGGTTCCAATTCATGGGGTAGGGTTGCAGTAACTGGAACCGACACCGATTCTGATTCACCCAGATTGAGACTTCCTAGCCCAGTAATCACACAACTTGACAGTGACGGTGCTCCTGAGATGATTTTGACAATCCCCACCGATTCGAATGGACGAACGACCGGATATGGCGCTCGATTTGTCGGAATGGAACTTACTTCAACACAAGAGATATTTTCATTCCGTTCACAAAATGGATATGCCGATGCTCCACCTTTACCAATCGATACTGATGATGATGGTATTGATGATCGTCTTTGTTGGGTCACATGGTACTCCGCCTCATCGTTTAATTTCGACCGAGAGGGCATGGTAGGTTGTCACGACCTCAGTAATGACCCACCTACAAAAGAATGGTCCAAAATAATGAACAGGGGTGGGTCTGGAAACTCGAACGATGAAATCGCTGTTTCTCCACCTTCCTTAATGGATATTGATGGCGAAGATAGTGAAGATATCATCGTTGCCTTTGGGAGAAGAGTATTTGCATTTGAGGGAGACACTGGATTCACAGATGAAGTCTCTGAAGGCTGGGACGAACCTCTCGCCACCCCTCACAGAGTTTGGTCTGCACCTGCATTCGCAGATATGGACGGAGATGGTTCGTTAGACATGTTGCTTGGAGACACCCTTATTTCACAACGAGCGTTAGATCTCGCACCCCTCCCAGATTCCAATGGGATTTCATTTAACCCTGCATCTCCCGACCCTGGTCAAACATTAACTGTGACAGGACAATTTGCAAACATTGGCACATGGGAGAACGAAGACAGTATTGATTGTGTCCTTCGCATGGATGGAAACGAAATAACGCGGGTTCGAATTGATGAACTACAACCACTTTCACCAAGTGGAGATGGTGGTCTTTCCACCTTCAGCGTTGATGTCATTGCAACACTAGGAAGTCATCATTTTGAATTAATCCTCGATGTCAACGAAAATTTGACTGAAGCAAGAGAAGACAATAATATTGAGCAAGTTACTCTCAACGTTGTTGAGCCATATGCGGTTCTTATTCAATCACCAGAATCAGTAACTAGAATCAATCCTGGAATGAGTCAGAATCTTGAAATTTCTCTCTTAGGAACGGGCTCACGAACCGCATCATGGACAGTCACATACGACACCACAAACCTACCACAGGGCTGGAATGTAGCACCACAGCAAGGCACCTCTCTATCGGGCATTGAGATTGCTCCGTCATCTTCAGTCCCGCTTACCTTTGTTGCCACACTCCCACAGGATGCTCTTGGAGATGAAGATGGATATATTGACGTCACTGCGACACTTGACATTGATCCATCTGTAAATACCACCCTTTCGGTGCCGATTGAAGCGTTACGAACTCGAGGCCTTTCATTGGTGGGGCCTGAAGGCTTGGCCAGTTCCGATGGCTATGGTATCCCAGGCAACACTGCAGAAGCATATGTGATGATAGAAAATTTGGGTAATGCTCAGGAAACTACAACCTCAATAGATTGGACGAATCCTTCATGGGGCGGGACTCCAGTCCTCAACGATGGAACAAATGACGTTTATTCCATATCTCTTCAACCAGGAGAGAAAAGAGAATTGACCATCTTACTTGACGTTCCTTCCTCAACGAGTTTAGGGACATCATCACTTACTACCCTTACAACGTGTATAGGAAGCGGAGAAGATACATTGTGCCGTTCCTTGGAAGTCAACTTAACTGCTGTTGGAACTCATTCATCACCAGTGCACATTCGCACAGTTCCATCCAGTGTTCAATCATTTGAAATTAAGGCATTAATGCCCTCAAGTGGCTCCCTAACTTGGGACCTGAATATAGCAGGAGTCTATTTGCAAAATTGGCAGTGGAATGCAACATCAGGTGCAAGTATTAACAATGGTATTTTGGAGATAACGGGCCCATCAGGCACGGTTGTCAGTGCCTCATTCGAAGTGTATATCCCAACAGATGCACCGCCTCAACGGTTGGTATTCAACACTGCTGAAGATGTGCCTGTGCTGCATCACGAATTTTGGCTAAGTGTTCATGTCCTCCAAATTCATCGCTCTGCAATCAGCATCATTGATCCACTCCCAGTAGCAGGAGCTACAGGTTTCAATGTCAGTACACCTCATCAACTGCTGATTAAACTCGACAACCCAGGGAATGGGGAAGACACATATTTGCTTAGTGCACAGGTTTTAGGCACAGACAACATCACTTCAGATGAGGTCCAATTCACTTTCTTCAACCCACAGCGGACATTGTCACCGCTAGCTACGACAATTATGCCAGTAGAGATTACGCTTGATTCCTCAATCCCTGCTTCAGAACCTTTTGAAATAGAATTCACGTGGTCGTCAATTGTTAATGAAAGTGTATTTGCTTCTACGAAGTTACTGATTGAAGCCGAACAACGTCACTCTTGGGACATAACACCACTTCTTGGCCAAAGCATGCAAGTACTCCCAAACGAAGAGTTCCAATATGGAATTCAAGTAAAAAATATTGGAAACTTTGTTGACACTGTACAACTCGTCCCACACATAAGCATATCAACTACAACGAATGATTCTTCAACATGGATTCTTCACCCTCCTGTTGATTCATTGGAAGTAGAAGTGAATGCTTCGGAAGTTCTATCGATCACACAGATGATTCCATTTGCTTGGGAGGATTCAATCGCTACGATTACTTACAAAATATTCTCCTCCGGATATGAACTTGGTGAATTTGAAGTCATCTTGGAAGTCCAAAAAACTGCGGGATGGCATGTGAATCTTGCAAATAGTGATTTAGAAATTATTCCTGGTGGTGACACGATTCAGGTGGAGGTGGTTCAACTTGGAAACGCACCGAGTGTACCTTACTTTACTAAATCAGGACAAGGATGGAACACAACACTTCCTGATGGGATTCTTATGGAGCCAGGGCAAACAGAATTGATTGACATCTTTGTAGAGTCACCGAATAATGCTATTGCTGGTGAGGTTAACATCGTAAAAATTCGAGTATCTGATGGAGTTGGTCAAGGTTTAGAAGAATTTGAGATTCCAGTTCGAGTATCTGCATCACCGAACTTCAACCTCAACGCAAGCCAAACTTGGTTTGTTAGTGAATTGGGAGGTTACCCTCTGGCATGGATGGAGAATACTGGCAATACCATGAGTCACGTAACAATGGCACTTGAAAACCTGCCACTAGGATGGAACATCGTAGGTGAGCAAACAGCGTCTTTGTCCCCACATGAAGTGCGTGGCATTCCATTTGAAATCATACCCCCTGCAGAATGGGATAAACAATCTCTGACAATTGACCTTAGGATAACACATCCAGAGTTAGGAACCTATCTTGAGTCGATAACTGTGGAATATTCGAATATCTCTTTTGCAACGAGCCCAGTCTTATCTGGTTCAATAGGTTCAATTCAAGCCTTTACCCTACATACGGATACGAGCGCAATCAATGAAATTACAGCTGTTGGCACAACAATGAATCAGGGAGAGTACCGAGTGGTTTTGGAAGACGGTGTAAACTTTGAAACTGTATCATCAGCCACAGATTCCATCCAGTTTGCTATTATTGGATTCCCATTACCCGAAATATCTGCTTCATGCCAATTCACCACCAATGTATTCCAAGACCTAGGCAGAACACCGTTAACTGGAACTGTTGTTACGTGCAGTGTCACAGGAGACTCAGATGATCAGGCACGTTTGACATTCATAGCTTCAATAAATACTGGTCAAACCATTCCACTCGACAGTAATTCGTTTACAATACAAAGAAATGAATCAAGAGTCATCAATCTAACCGTTTCACAATGGGATCCTAATCCAGGCGAGATGATCATTCGAATTGTTGGTTATGATGGCAATGGAGTCGAGGTCATTTCCATTGAAACAACGCAAGTCTCACGACAATCTAATTGGAATGTTGGAATAGCAAGTTTCAGTGCTACTGGTGACCTCGACATCGCTATAACACGCACTAATTACAACATCCTTGGCGATGTCAATTGTATCCTCACAGTCACGAGCAGTACGAGTCCATACCGTGTCGAACGCATAGTCGATATCGAAGGTTCTCAGTTTGCACCGATTGTAAAAATCAAAAATCCAGACATAAGTGATAAAGAAAGTTTGTCGGCAACGATTGGATGCGACTCACCATTTGACATAGATGATAATTCCGAAGACGACACGGCAACTGCGATTTATATTGAGGAAAGTGAAAGTTTGGTCACAACCAACAATTTAGTTTGGGGAACATCGATAACCATCCTCGTGGTTGGAATTTACGCTCTCGTAATGCAGAGAAAAGATGCTCAAACTTTACAAGAATTGATCCGAACTAAACCAAAGGCAGCGAAACCTGAAAAAGAAAAACAAGTGGATGTAGTTGATGATCTCGAGGATGACATATCCATTGAACACATACAAGAAGAGGTTGAGTTCGAAGTTGAATCTGCTCCATTAATTGAAGACATTCCAGAAGTAGAATCAGATCTAAGTCCATCAGGACGCCTTGATACAATCCGTCAAGAATTAAATCCTGATGAAGAAATTGAAGAAACAACAAGCATCGAGGACCGGATGTCAAAGTTTTTTGATTAAGAGAAGATTACATACCTCAATAGGTAGGAAGTTCTGCGAAGGGCATGAACCAATCTAATTCTAGTACAACAGCATTTTATACGCTGGATGGATGTGTTTCAGATAATCTTGATGAAACGTTTCAGGCATTACTAGAAGTTCGTAAAGGAAATAGTCAATTGTGGAAAGAGTTGGTGAAACGAGATGGTATTGCGTCTCGATTACATGCTCAAGGACTAGATAATATGGAAGACCGGTTACAAATTCCATGGGATGATGCCACCCTTTTATTCACAGCGGTTCGTATGTTAAATCGTGACTCAACTCCAATTATGCTTGGTGAAAATAAAAATCGAGAACGATTCGGAAGATTCCCACACCACACAGGTTCGTCATTGAATTACATCTTGGACAATATTGTATCGATACCGAGTCAATCCGAAGGATTGTTTACGGATTTAGTAGAGCACTTGGAGTATCTAACCCAACGATGTTCTGAAATGAACACAGGCCATAAGGAATTTCAGGAAGGAAAAGCGGGATTAATCATTTTGGGGTACCTGACATTTGAGGAAGTTAAATCATTAAGATCAATGCTTCTGGGAAGTGGTTGGATGGTTTCTCGAGAAGAGCCTTTGGACGGAGGTGTTAGAGACGCAGTCCGTCATCTGAACGCTCTATTAATGGCAGCAGAGAGAAGAGGAGCGGGCCTCATTCACCGACAACACGAGTAATCAGAATTGATCAGAGGTCAATCTCTCAAACATGGATGAATACAGAGATGCGGTGTCATCGATGACGTTTTGAGGAAGAGCAGGAATTGGTGGATCAGCAGTGCCTGCATCACGAGCAGCCTTCAAATCAGCTTGATGACCTGAATTAATGTAATGAGTACGAACGAATTCTTTTGATAATTCGATGCATTCTCCAGCAGCATATGCTTCTGCATCCCACCACCGGTCTTCATCAAGTGTACCGAATGTGTCGACAAGAACGACTTTTCTGCCGGGACCTAGTGCGAACTCTTTCTTACCATCTACATGGATGAGACCATTCTTTGCTGCTTCTCGTTCTATGATTTCATCAACCTTGAGGGCTGCTTGAACAATTGAATCAAATTCTTGTTCAGTAATATTTGAAATTTCTAAAGCTTCGTTTCTGTCGATATTACGATCATATGCTTCAAATTTGGTTGTGACTTCAACAAATGGTTGTGATAACTTAACCCCATATTCTGCATCTTCGGAAATCCCCAGAGATTCAGCGGTAAGTTCGCCCCGTTCGAAACGACGCCACGCCGAACCTGAGAGGTAATGACGAACAATGAATTCAAGAGGAACAAATACCCATTCTGCATCTCTAGGGATTGCACCAGGTTCTTTGATAACTTCCACTTTACGAACAAGACAACGATCTGGTCCGTTCAATTCAACAAGGTGGGTTCCACAAACCCCTTCTTGTTCTACAAGTTTAAACCAGTGAGCTGTAGTTCGATTTAACGATTCACCCTTACGAGGAATGAGGGATGGAATAATTTGATCAAAAACTGAAATTTGATTAGTAAATCGAAATTCTAGAATATCTGGGTCATCTGTTGACCAAACTTGCTTCACTTTACCTTGATAGAGCATCTCAGCCATGTTAGTTAACCCAATAGAGAGGCTATTGAACATTCTTATTAGACAAACTCAGATTAAACCAAGAGCGTCTTCAATACGATTGAGTTCTGGACCAGTAGTTTCACTCCCTGCAAGAGCACCATTGTTCGAGGCACAAATCCCTGCACCGACGTATGGTGAACCAAAAGAAACTGTACCGACCATTGGCGGGACACCGAGAATTTCTTCAATAAGAAGAACTTCATCTGGAGCTACATCTGGATGGAGTAAGACGCCTTGGTCATTGACTACTCCGAGACTGCCGACTACGTCTTGGCCACCAATTGTAGTTGCAATAATATCGACACCGAGTACTTCAGCAAGAACTTCGAGTCCATCTTGTGGAATGCTTGGGGATGCTACACAGCCTTGTTCGTTAGCAAGAAGAAGATTACCTGCAGTATTGACCCCACCTTCCATTACAACAACGTCACCGTAGGCTGTTAGAGCATCGATATCAGATTCAGTAGCGATATCTGCGACTGCCATACCATTGGAATTTCCTGCGAGCAGGGCTCCAATCAAATTAGAACCCCCAATGGAAATCGGTGCGAGTTCAAGTTGCACTACTTCTTCCAACTTTTCGATAGTAGGCGTAGGTAATTCTCGGGGATGAAACAAAACATTTCCAACTGATGCTAGATGGATGCCAATCTGATCGGACCCAAGGATGTCAAGGGTATCAATTGCCATGATTATCGCTCCGTGTGGATTCTCAAAGGTGGTATGGAACCTAGGAGTAGGAAAATGAGGATCGGGGATACCAAGAGGAAAGGAGAGGGGCACAGTGACCGCCGTTCCCGTGGACTCTCGTACCACAGTATTGGGACAGACGCAGGAGGGCTTGACTTCCGGGTTCGGGATGAGACCGGGTAAACTCCACCGCTATGACCGTGCACCCATCTCCTTTCGAATTGGATATGGACGCGACTAATGTCGCATCGGTGAATTGGCATGAATTATTAGACGAAGGGCACTCGAGGTGCGGATACATAATGAAAAAGATGCTCGAACAATTAGTGCTGCTGGACTGAATACGTCGCCGAAGCTTCGTACTTACATCCGCAGTCTATCAAACTCGTCTTTTACGAGCGTTCTGAGGTGTCTCGTCTCTGGGGCGGCTTCGAGCTTAGATGCTTTCAGCTCTTATCCATCAGGGCGTGGCTACCCAGCATTGCCTTGTCAGACAACTGGTAAACTAGTGGCCCCGAGCCCTCGTTCCTCTCGTACTAAAGGACCCCTTCCATCAAACACCTTATGCGATTCTACCACCAAGCAACAAACCTGTCTCACGACGGTCTAAACCCATCTCACGATCCCTTTTAATGGGCGAACAACCCCACCCTTGGGTCCTGCTGCAGACCCAGGATAGGAAGAGA
>JABIYX010000195.1 GCA_018666575.1 Methanobacteriota archaeon
ATAGCCACTACCAAATTCGAGCAGACTATCTGATTTTTCTGTCAGCAGACTTACTGCTGTCAATATCCCATTACAAACGGACCAATGAGAGCGCCTTTCTTGACTTTTACTTTTCATCTGGCCTAGATTGTTTTTGATGAAGAATATCACCTTGTAATCATTTACTCTTCTTTCCCCTAAATCATAAGCGATTGAATTTTTTTCAGAGTACCACAACTTATCAATTATTTTCCCATTTACTGAGATATAGAAGGCGAATAAAACCTCTTTTTCAAGAGTTGTGATTTTGCAATACAAGGTATTATCTCTGAAATCACAGGCTACCTCAAAATCTTGTTCAACTTCTTGATTTCCCATTATTTTGACTCATAACTGAAGTACTTAAATCAATGTAGCCTATTATTTTGGCCACTCAAAAAAGGATGGGTTACATAATTGTATTAACCGCTAAATTGAATGCTTGGGCACCCTCGGGTAAATTAGAGGGGGATAAAGTGACTAAGGAATCTGATGCCACAATCGGGATAATTGGCCTTGGATATGTTGGATTACCCACCGCAATAGGCTTCCATGATGCTGGTTTTACCGTTTGGGGGGTCGATGTTTCCCAGCGTACTGTAGATATGGTGCTACAAGGGAAAAACCCTACCGGGGATCCTGATGTCGATGATATTGTTCCACAGCCAGGAATCGAAAAATGGCATATCACTACTTCTGCAGCCGAGGCTGTGCCTCATTGTGATGTAGTTCTCGTTACGGTTCCAACACCAATTACTCATGATCTAAAGCCAGATTTGTCGTATGTTGAAGCTGCTGGCCGTGATGTGTTTAATCACATCAAAAAAGGTTCGAATACAATTGTTGTTTTAGAATCGACAGTTTATCCTGGCGTAACCGCTCAGACATGGCTTCCAATCATCGAAGAATTAGGTTTGGTTATCGGCGAGGACGTTGAAATTGCGTACTGCCCTGAACGGTTCAATCCAGGAGATGCCGCACACGGAGTTCGACAAGTGGCTCGCGTGATTGGTTGTTCCAATCCTGAAGTAGGCGCAGCACTTGTGTCTCTCTACAGTAAACTGACTACGGAAGATGTCCGTTATGTTGGTAAACTCGAAGTCGCTGAAGCTGCGAAGGTCATTGAGAATGTTCAACGAGACATCAACATTGCACTTGTCAATGAACTCGCAAGAATCTTCCCTGCCTTGGATGTTGACGTTGAAGATGTTCTTTCCGCTGCAGCTACGAAGTGGAATTTCCATCGGTATACACCAGGCGTTGGCGTCGGAGGCCATTGCATTCCAGTTGATCCGTATTATATGATTCAACGAGCGGCCGATGTTGGTGTTCCTGCAGGTCTCATTACTGCAGCTAGAGCGGTCAATCGCTCCATGCCAAGCCACGTTGCAGGTGTTGTTACTGATTTGATGTGGAATGCGAACGTTCCAGCAGGAGAAGCGAAAGTTTTGCTTTTGGGTTGGTCTTACAAAGCAGAAGTAGGCGATCCCCGTGAAACTCCTGCTGAACCATTGGCGGCTACATTGCTTGGAAAGAACATCAGTGTTGGTGCTTGGGATCCACACATTGAGTCTACACTTTACCCAGAAGGGGTTGTCGCTGTGGATGAAATTACTGACGCAGAAGGTTATGATTTGGTTATTCTTGCGACTGCTCACAAAGCATGCTTAGAAATTGACTGGAAGAGTCTGCTTACAAAGATGAGAACACCTCTTCTCTACGATGGTCGAAGAGTTCTCGATTTAGATAAACTCGAATCAATGGGTTGGAAGACCCACGCAGTTGGAAAACCGGTGTAATCAAGACTGACAGCCAGCGTCAAACATCTCTTTGAGCGAACTACAATCACTTGCAGATGGGTTCCAATGTTTTAGATCAGCAACTGCCACAGCATTCGCCATCATCTTTGGATTTTCCAGCTTCAAACATCTCTTTGAGTGAACCATCGTTCATCATCTCAAGAGCGATATCAGATCCGCCAATTAATTCGCCGTGAACATACACCTGTGGCATTGTTGGGAAATCAGACCAAGTGCAAACGCTTGGAATTGCTCTTGGATCTGTCAAGATGTTGACAGCTGCAAATGGTTCTCCCAGTGACTGCATAACTTGTGCAGCACGGTTTGAGAATCCACACTGCGGTTCATCAGGTGTTCCTTTCATGAACAATACTAACGCATGTTCATCAACGATTGCTTGTAATTCTTCAGGTGTCCAGTCCATGTTTATTCCTCTTTTTGACGATTGATACGTCGAATATGAACGCCTTGTCCGCCACCATGCGGATCAAAGGCAGTGTCCCCTGTAACAGCAGCCTGTTCAGGCGTCATGCACTTCAGATCGAGTGCATGAACGGGGTGTGGAATGTATTGTTTCATGTGAGCAAGCACCATCTTTTGCCGTTGTAATGGGCGCATTCCTTCAAAGGATGGGCTTGTGATTCTGATGTGAAAATGATCTCCGCTTCGATGAAGATCGATGACTTCTACGGATGCATCAGGAACTGCTTTTAGGACTTCTGCCTCCAGCCATTCGGTACTGACCATGGCCACACCAACCCATCCTCTTGTTTGAACCTGTCTAATTCCAGTGGTCAATCTTGATATACACTATAATTATGCTTAAACATGGTCGGTGAGATATCAGAAGACGGTAATTGGGTTTGGAACGGGGATGAATGGGTCCCTAATACATCTGAACCCGCCCCCCAAATCAAGCCACCTGCACCTTCCATAGAGGAGCCACAAATTCCTGTTCCGCATCAAGGGCAGCTCCTTCCAGGAAACCAAATGCCTCTTCCAACATTTGATCCGAACTTCCAACTCACTCATGCTGTTCCTCAGGAAAGTCAAGTACCGACAGTAATGCGAGCACTCTCCGGAGTGATTTCGATTTTGATGTCAATCGTACTGCTGCTGTTTATCATTGGATTGGTGATTGGCATAAATTCGGACAACATCCAAGATCTGGGAGAGGAGAATACGTCTGGAGCCGACACATTCGCAGATGCCATCGGACTTGTCCAAATTCTTACCTTTGTCTCGGTTGGAATTATTTTAGGAATCGTAGTCATATCAATACTATCATTCACAGGTAAAGCGAAGTGGTGGTGGCTACTTGCAGCGATTACAGTTCTCTCTTTACTGTTTACCGTTACTGCATTTTACATTACAGGCGCATCGAATGATTACAATGATTCATGCGATACTGAAATCTACGATTGCAGTGGTTTATCCGATGAAACTATCTTTGATCAGGATGCAATGCTCTCAGGGTATTGCAGTTTATTTGCGCTCCTTTTGGTTGGAATTTTCTCCTTAATTCAGCGAAGTGCATCAATGGAAAAATCTCAAACTGAGCCTGTACATTTGAGTGGTGTTGAAGCAAAACAATCGATGAACAAGATGCTTGCCATAGGGACTATCCTAGTTCTAATTGGAGCTGGAGTTGCATTATCATTCAATCTATCTGGTGATGGGGAAAATGCCTCAGAGCCAGATGCCTCAGGGCCAGATGCATTCTTTTCTTTCAATGTAGTCGATGCATGGGATGCGGAACCGATGGATGACGGTGGAGATAATGCCTTGGTCGTAGTTCGAATGGTCGATATGGATGGACCCCTCGAACACTACGAAATGGTTGAGATTTTGATGGTGATGTCCGATGGAACGCCAGCTCATTGCTATTGGAGTGGACTTGACCGAGATTCGTCTTGTGAGTTCGATGAACTTGATGCTGATGGCGACATGCGGTTCGGAATTGACGATGGATTGCTCGTTTATGAAAAAGGGCAGGATCTCTGCAGCGGCGGAACAGAATCAAACCCAGAAGGTTGTGAAATCGATCTTAATGTCCGTATTGGTAATGCAATGGGAGATTGGTCGTACACGTCTGACCCGATGACGGGATATGCTGACCCAGTTGACGAGGAGTAGTAGATTTACACCCAGTTCAATTATTCCATATGGTTTATTCTCTAAATATTTGTTCAACCATTCTATCATAAACTACCACGCATGAAGGATTTGTATGGAAACCCGCCCTTTGTCTCAAAATGATGTTCCATCGATGTGGTCGATTAATGAGCAAGGCCTTCCAGGAACAGGTCAAGTTTCGGAACAAGAAGTCTCGGATTTACTGAAGCTATCTACATTGTCAATTGGGGCTTTTAGAGAAGACGAATTGCTCGGTTTCGTACTTTGCTTATCTCCAGATGTGGACTATGGAAGCCTCAATTATGCTTGGTTCAAGAACAAGTATGATGAATTCATTTACGTTGATAGGATTGCAGTTTCCTTAGATCACAGGGACAAAGGAATTGGTTCGAAACTCTATGGAAAGGTGATTGCTTATTCGCAAGAAAAAGAAGTACCAATTGCAGCAGAGGTTAATTTGAATCCTCCGAATCCTGGTTCCATGCGTTTTCATAATCGTTTTGGATTCGAGGAAGTAGGAACATTACTCCACAAAGAGAAATCAGTAACAATGCTGTTGCGACAGTGATGCATTCTTGGTAAAGGGGAGCGTTTGACAAGACCTGCAAGGCCTTAGATTTGCCCATATTTGAGTAATGAGCATTTGGATACGCCCTTTGATAAGACACGAAACTAATTACACCAGTCTTCGAAAAATACACTTGCAATGCGCTTTACTGCAGTATTGGATGTTTTTTAAATCTAATATGACTCAAGCAATTCAAATTCAATTCATTTGTACAGTCGATCTACCATTACTAAATTGAGTGCCTGACCTAGGATTGACATAGATGTCAAGTGATATTTCAGTGCAATCTCCACGAGAATTGCTGGCGTTCCCATAATCACACCAATTATCTTCGAATTCATAAATTTCTAACCCCTCTCCTAGTTCCCAGAGTCCATCCATGTCTCCTTGCTCAGCATAATCGCATCCTTCCCGGCCACCAGTGCAACCCATGGCCGAGCCAAGGTCAATATGAATGTCATCGAAATCAATACTTACGTTTGAATCAAGTTGAAGCACGAATAATAGATCCATATCACTCGTCGGAGTTCCTACATAAGAGACCGAAAATTCGTACTCTTCGACGGGTGGATCGGTGGAAGAGGTACACCCTGCAAGAGACGCTAGAAGCATAACAAGAGATAGTAGACACGCATGTTTGAACATGTTCTCCTGTATGTATCAAGAAGTATATACCTGCCGATTAATGATGTTACTTAGGCGCTCATTGGAAAGCACTTCTCTTCGAACACTACTCCTGTAGGACTCCTCAGTATCATTTACGTTTCAAAGGGTAGCGAGTG
>JABIYX010000061.1 GCA_018666575.1 Methanobacteriota archaeon
CGAGTAAAAAACCATCCAAAGATTGAGATCAAAACATTCCGACAAGTGAAGGAATTCCTCAGTGACGAAAAAGGACTCACAGGGGCCGTTCTTGAAGATCCAAGAGATGGAACAACAGAGGATATTGCTGTCACAGGAGCATTCATTGCAATTGGTCACACGCCGATAACCGAATTCCTTGGTGGTCAAGTGGCTACTGATGATGAAGGTTACATTGTCCATCATGAGCACACGATGACAAACGTCCCTGGAGTCTTTGCTGCTGGTGATGTTGTTGATACTCGATACAAGCAAGCGATTACAGCAGCAGGTATGGGTTGTCAAGCAGCCATGGACGCTGAGAAGTGGCTCGAAGAGAACGTCCATTGAACAACGATGTCTATTTGACAGACATACTCATGGGATGGCCATGGTCGATATGGAACGTCATGCCCGACATCTCGTTCTACCCAACGTAGGCCTTGAAGGTCAAGAGAAATTGGCTTCAGCTCGGGTTCTAGTTATCGGAGCAGGTGGTTTAGGAAGTCCTGTTCTTTTGTATCTCGCTGCTGCAGGCATCGGTACAATCGGTATCGTTGATGATGATGTAGTTGACATTTCTAACCTCCAACGTCAAATTATTCATCGAACAGAGGACGTTGGATTAAAGAAAGTGGATTCAGCAAGAGCAAGACTGCTTGCATTGGATCCAAACATCAAGGTTGAGGTCTATCCAAATCGCCTCAATCCTGAAAATGCTCTTAATGTATTGAAAGGATGGGATGTCGTTGTCGATGGCACCGATAATATTCCTACTCGATACCTCATTGATGATGCCTGCCATTTACTTTCCATACCATGGGTTTACGGTTCTATCCATCGTTTTGAGGGACAAGTCTCAGTCTTTTCAACAGAACAATCGCGTTGTTATCGAGATCTCTTTCCCGAAGCACCGCCTGCAGGAGCGTTGCAAAATTGTGCAGATGCTGGTGTGTTTGGAGTCCTTCCAGGTGTCGTTGGTAGCATTCAAGCAACAGAAGTTATCAAACGAATTTTGGGATTAGAAACCAACTTGGTGGGGGCCTTGCTTTTGTATGATGCTCTTGAAATGTCGACTCGCATGCTTCGCTTTGAGGCGTTGGAAAGTCGTCAGAAGATTGATGATTTATCTCTTGTTCAGCAGCTCTTCGATGATCCAATATATTGCATGCCGTCAAATAAGCAGATTGATGAAGGGACTCTAGATGGAAGGAACATGATGCAATCAATTGACGTAGCTTCCGTAAAGGCAAAACAATCGGAAGGATGGAAACCATTCATCATCGATGTGCGAAGTGCTGAAGAACTCGACCAAATTCGATTGAATAGTTTCGATCTACATGCAGTTCATGATGTCATATCGTCTCATTCTAATGAAGTTCCAGAAGAAGGAGATATCGTGGTCATATGCCGAAGTGGTATGCGTTCACAGATGGCAATCATGTTTTTGACTCAAGCAGGTATTGACGCAAATCGTCTCTACAATTTAGATGGAGGCATTATGGCATGGAGCCAAATTGCACCAGAAGATGTCATAAGAGGCTAAAACAAGGGTGAGGTTCAAAGAGCGTAACCTCTCGTTGCTTGTTGGTCATCATGGCAAAAGTCATCGTTGCGGATGAGAATCAGGGTCGTAGAACCCTTCTTGCATCCACGCTTGAGCGAGAAGGCTTTGACGTTACTCGAGCGGGAACTCTGCGTCAAGCAGAGGGGACTGCTCTAGCAGTAATGCCTGAGATCGTACTACTCGAAGGTGATTGGAGTTCCGGAGATGCGATTGATGCATCGCAGCGTCTGATGGGAGATCCTGAATTTGCATTCAAGTGTCGAATCGTTATGTTGTCGAGAAGCACCTCAAGTGAGTATTTGATTACTGCTGCTAAGGCAGGTGTCCATGAAGTCATTGGTAAGCCTGTTGACATGAGTAAACTCATCGAGCAGTTATGGAAACATGCTCGTAAACAATTCGTTCCACCACCTGCTGATGTTGAAGTCGGAGGTGGCGGAGGTTCATTCGATGTTGGAATGATGACTGGCGGCGGTGGCTGGGCTCTACCTATGCTCAAAGGACTCGTAGGTCCAGATCGAATCAATGAATCATTCATCAATGAAATTCTTACTCAGATGGGTGAGGACGGAATGGAAGTTGATCTTGCTTTAGAGGCTACAGATCTTTCGAACATTCTTCGAATAGCCCTGAATCGTTTGGTTCAAGATGCTGATGGCGATCAAGCAGGAGCAGGACCTTCATTTGAAGAACTCAAAAAGAAGAAGGCTCTAGGCGACCTTAATGATCAAGCGAAATCCATTACAACTGGGGGGATGGAATCTATTCTAGAGACCCAGGCTGAGGCTATTGCTACTGAAATTGAAGCTGTGATGGACGATATACTCGATGAAGCCCCTAAGCAGGTTGCAATACTTCCTCATGATGATCTTGAACGGATTGATCCACAGGTTCTGAATATGACACGTTTAACCACAGAAATGGTTCATGAATTAATGTGGGATTTAGGCCGCCCAGGGGCGGTCTCGGATACAACTCTCATGACTCGAATTGAAGATGCCACTGAAATGCTCGGTGATGTTTTATCATCGCTTCCTGAATCCGAAGAGGAGTAGATTGCAATGAAGAATTTACCGAAGCCTTCTGATATTCAGTTGCCGAAGCCTTCCGAACTCCATCTAATGGATGGTCAAAAAAATCTCCAGAAAATGAAAGAGCAACAACCTAATCTCTATAGATGGAGGGCTTGGTTAGGAATTATTGTTCTTCTGATCTGCGCAGTTGCAGGTTATTTCCTGTTTAGGGACGCTGCTGAAATCATTGAATGGTTCAAAGGATTTGGGCTATGGGGCCCGTTCCTATTCACAATAATGCTGTCATTAGCAATCGTTTTGTTATTGCCTACTCCGTTTATAAAAATTGGAGCAGGTGCTATTTTCCCGTTTTGGATTGCCACATTTGTGAACTTTGTTGCATCGATGGTTGGAGGTCTCATTGCTTTCGTATTGGGGCGTTGGATGTTTAGAGAATCCATCCAAAGTTCGATTCAGAATGATGTTCGGATGCAAAATATTGAGAAAGCTCTCGACCAAGATGCAATAAAAATATCAGTACTTGTTCGCTTATCTCCTATTCTTCCTGATGAATGGCTCAATTACATCATGTCCGCTACTCCTGTCTCGTTACGTGTCTTTTTGTTATCAAACACTTCGAGTTTGATCTATTGTTTGATTTACGCATATTATGGGCATGCTCTTGGTTCAATTGCTTTGAGTCGTTCCGGAATGGGTGGTTTAAGCGATTCTCCACTTGGTTTATTCATGCTCTTGTTGGGGATTGTTGCAACAGTAATCGTAACGGTTATTGTCACAAGGACCTCTATTCGAGTACTCAGAGAATCCATTGGGGAAGAGGAATAATTCCACTTTCTTGATAATCGAGTCAATCCATAGCATTGAAACTTAGGCGACCTTCGCAGAGACGGGGGCGGGGTATGTCACAAGGAACACTTCCAACAATTCATGGTGCTGATTGGTCGCCTAAATCTGCACGTCTATTCACACAACCATTGCTCATTGATGCAGCTCGAGCAGAGGTAATGCGCTTCTTTGCTGAGCGTCACGAAGGCCACGTCTTCCTGGCTGCAAATGTTTGGGATCATCTCCATGTTGACGGCCAACAATCCTTCGATGGAGATTCATGGCATTCCTTCTCAGAACGTTTTGTTGAGGCTTTCCGTAAAGGATTTGCAGCACAAAATGAACACAAAATCAAACCCATTCTAGACGATGAAGTGATGCCTCGCAGAAGTATCAATGAGCATCTTGAACGTCGATTAAAGCACATCATTATCGACATACGCCTCTGCTTTCGTCGACTGGCCCATTACATGTCCACTTCTATGGAACATAGAATGGAATGGCAACGTATGATGACAAGAACCCGTGCTATGGATGCACATCTCAAGGATGTTTTCTTCACTGGAATGGAAACACCAGACGGCTCTCGATTTGGAGGTAAAGGATTCCGTTCAACCTGGCAAGAAGGGGTCGTTGCAATTGCGACTGCTCTTAACACATCAGATGAACCAAATAAATCCCATACGCCAGGAAAAGGATACGATGGAGACCTTGTTGCTCCAATGATTCGTGATGTTGGTCTTGCCCTTGCTATGGGTGACACAGTTGTGGATGTCATGGCTGCTCAGATGGGTAAAGCCGATTCAAACCAAAACGGTGGTCATGAAGGAGCTGGTGGTCGAGATTTGCACATAGGTGCATGGCATGTTGGAGTTCTTCCACCAACTGCACCATTGCCTATCGCAAGTGCAACAATGACTGGACTTGCATTCGGTGCATGGAAACAAGAACTAGATCGTTTCCATGTTGCTTGTATCGGTGAAGGGGCTTCCTCATCAGGTGAATATTGGGAATCGTTGAATCTTGCAGGTGCCCGTGGATTACCAATTTGTTATGTTCTTCAGAACAACCAAATTGCACTAGATACGCCTCCTGCTCATCAATCTGGAGTTGAACTATGGGCAGATAAGGCAGTTGCTATGGGTTTCCCGGCTTGGACAATAGACGGCTCGGATCCTGCTGCATGGCACGCAAGTGTTGCTACAGCACGTGAATTCAGTATGGAAGGTGGCGGTCCAACAATGATTCATGTTGAGACCATGAGAGGTTGTGGCCATGCACATCACCATGACGACCTGTATCTCGGTTCTGAAACAGGAACTCCTCCAGGATACGTAGATCGGGCTTTGCTCGAGTATTGGGCTGCAAAGGACCCAGTGCCAACTCATCGCGAATTGTTACTCACCTTGGGTGTTGAAGAAAGCGTTCTTGAAGAAATGGAACACGATGAACAACTTCGTGTCGATAATGCTCGTTCAGACGTAGAGGAAATGGCTTGGCCTGAACCTGAAACTGTAACCAAAGGAGTAACGACTATTCACGATGCAAGAACGCATCAAGACCAACTCGATGTGTTAGCGTCACCTACAGTGATCGAATCAAATTCGAATGTTGAACCAATCGAATACGTTGAATCGGGAGGCTGGACTTATGCTCGAGCGATTCAACAGGCAATGGTAGATATCGCAAATCGATATGGCGACGACTGTGTTTTCATTGGTGAAGATATGGAAGTAGCCGGAGCATTTGGAATGAACATGGCTC
>JABIYX010000111.1 GCA_018666575.1 Methanobacteriota archaeon
CCATTCTCTCCCCAGCACATCACAGAACCATTGTCAAGAATGGCGCAGGTGTGTTGGTATCCTCCAACAACCTGTTTGTTGGAATAGACTGAAGTGCTGTTTCCTGTACCCAAATCGTAGGAGATCAAAGGTGGTGTGTTAACCGAAATTGTCAACGTTGTTGTGGTCGAACCATATGCATTATTTGCAGTAATGGTGTATGTCGCTGAGGAGGAAAAGGATGTTGGTGTTCCCGAAATGGTTCCGTTGACCCAATTTAAACTCAAACCGCTTGGAAGATCTGGACTTACAGAATATCCATTACTGCCTGTCCCTGTATACGCAATTTCCCAATTACTGTTGTAGACCCGTTGATAGATTATGTGGCTCTTGTTATCGCTGTCAATACCCATTGAGAGCCCTACGGCCTCGTAATCGACAGGAACGCTCGAGTCAATCGTGTGGTTATACCATGAAGAGGCAGCGGAACACGATGAGGCACAGGTGGCATATTTCAGATCTGCAACAAAAGACTGGGAAGATAAACTGTAATCACTTTGGTAGGAAATATGTACACCATCATTCGAATCGAGAGCAATCGAATTGTACTTGCCGGCCTGCGTTCCTGTATCAATGGTAATGAACGTCCAAGAAGATGCTGTGGAACATGATGAAGAGCAGGACGCATATCTAAGGCCAGTAGACTTGAATGAAATATGCAGATTATCATTCGAATCAATAGCCATGTTGTTTGGTGTGTACGCCGAGGTGGAAATTAAGGTTGTACTCGACCAAGAAGACGAAGACGAACACGATGAACTACAGGTCGCATACTTGAGTTTTGAATTGGTCTTGTCACCATAAGAAACATGCAACTCATCATTTGAATCGATGGCGATCGATGTGCGGTCTTGATAATTATTATTGTCTCCAATCCCAGAGGTGTCAACAGAGGTGGTTGTCCAAGAAGACGAAGATGAACATGATGAACTACAGGTCGCGTATTTTAGTTCGTCATTGTCATCATCATAGTAGGAAATATGCACATCGTTGTTGGAATCAATGGCGATGGAAGTGTCTTCACCTCCAGCGGTGTCGACTGTGGTATTGGTCCAAGAAGTTGAGGACGTACACGATGAGGAACACGTTGCATACTTGAGGTCCGAATTGGTCATATCAGTATAGGAAATGTGTACAACATCATTCGAATCAATGGCGAGAGAAGTATGCATCCCTACATCACCAGTTGAATCAATAGTGGTGTTCGCCCAAGAACCACCTGAATTAGTCGCATAACCCAGGTCTTTACCGAAAACGGACGATATATGATAAGAGAAATGTACATCATCGTTGGAATCTATCCCCATGGACGTAAACGTCTCATACATGTATAAACTAGAGGTTGCCGCTATGTGTGCAGCAACCCCAACGGTAAAATCCCCACCTGCATTTGTCGGTGTTGTTGGCGTCATGGCTGTATTGTTCACCAGAGAAAGCGTGCTCGGTGAATAGGAAATCGAAGGCGCGGTTGTGTGCATCGGCTTGTTTATGTCTTCAAGCTCGCTCTCAGCGTCTTCAACAAGCCAAGGGGCTTTGTTCAGTTCCACAAGCCCAACGGAAAGGGACATTGAGATCATCAATACTGCAAGAAGGATTGATTTCATTGATTTTAGTCCAAAAACGCGTCCATTCGCTATACCGTCGGCAACATACATGCTCGCGCCAACAACGCATAGGATATTGTAGTTGACCCTATAATTTCGTAAAACCCTTATTTTTGATTGTATAATATCTCTACCTACTTCGTCTCAGGCAATCGTTTACTTGGGATTGATAATGCATAGGAGGTACACCTCATTTCTGATGTTAGAGATTGTATTGAACTGTACGAAGGACTATACAATACCTCTATTGAAGAACAATAATGCCATGGGATTCTCTAGCATACCTGCTTTTGCTCCTTGGTGCTGGCTTGATTACGCCTGGCCCAAATAACATCACCTGTACAGTTCATGCTGTTGTTTACGGCAAGAAGAGCAACATTCCACTCATCGCTGGAATGGCATTAGGCTTCATCTCAATACATGTCATCTGTGGATTAGTAGTCGATTCTTTTGAAGAAGACAGTCCAATTGGTGTGGCAATGAATATCGTTGGATCAGTCTTCATGTTCTTGATCGCCTTTGCCATTTTGTTCCTTGGACGTTCCGAAAAGATTCAACATTTCCCAAGTGCAGTCCCAAAATTAGGGTTCAAAACTGGCGTCTTAATGCAATATGTAAATGGTAAAGAATGGGCCATGGTGTTCATGATCATGTCGAAATTTTTGAATGATTTTGGTGGCGGCTTACGTGGGATTTTTACAATCGCTACAATCACCACAACCGGCGGAATTGCAGCCATGTTTGTCTGGTCACATCTCGGAGAGAAAATCAGATCTAAGGTAGATGAACCCGGATTCGTCAAAAACGCATTCACAGTACTGGGAAGTTTACTCTTCCTCCTCGCAATTGTCATCTCAATCAGAGGACTCTGAACGAGACGTTTGTTCAGACCAAGAGTTGATAATTGTATTTTCAGCGGATTGTAAATGCTCAGCTACAGTCCCTTGCTTCAAGCCCAACACTTCAGCAATGGTGCTTTGATTGCATCCTCTTGGAGCGCTATAATATCCCATTTCAACTGCAGTTCTAATCACCATATTACGCTTGGTTGGTAGTAGAGGAACCGTCATCCAGTCACCGATCTCTAGGTTTGAAATTTTCATATCCATTTTTTCTGGAATCAAGAATTCGAGTTTATCTTTGATCCTCTTCAATCCAGCAGGCGTTCCATGTATTGTCATCGAAAATCCATCATCTTTCGAAAGATAGGTTGGAGGCATGATCCATGCTTCATCTTCAGCACCGATAATACGTTGAATCGGCCCAGGTGTTTTCGCTTTCAAATAAGCAAAGCCATCGCCTTCTTGGAGGATCTTATCAATGATCAAACTCTCTTTAAGTTCATCTTTGATGCTCATAATATCAACGCCATCGTGTTCAACTTTGACAATACAGGAAGGAATGGAATCTTCAATCCCAGTCCCAGTGACCATTTCCAATTTCGTGAAGAATTTCGTGATGATGTATCCAGGCAAATGCTTCGCTTGCTCATGAGATATACGTATCTGTAAATACGTCATATCCCCGCTTGCTTTGGAACCGCCCATGTAGCCTTTCAGCAGTCTGTAGAACTTATCCCTTTGCTTAGGACCTGTTACGGCCAAGATCTCAATCACTTCTTCTTGTGAAGTTCTCGGCCTTGCTTCGTCCATTCATCTCGCTTGACACGACCTGGGAAGAACTCGATGGCTTTGTTGACTTCTTCTTCGATATCAGAGGTCATGTTACCAATTTGTTCGAAGGTATAGATTCCAAGTGCATACAACTTCTCTGCAATGAACGGTCCAATGCCCTTAATCGTCTGAAGGTCATCCTTCTCATCCAAAGTCGCAACACCAAGAATACCGAAGTCAATACCGTCTGCCTTCTGAGCAATTCGCTCCAAATCTTCAGCTTGCTTGAGTGCCTTCTCGTCGAGTTTAGCGTCTTCTCCAAGCAGTATCTTTGCTTGAGCAACCCATTGGTCACGCTTGACACGACCTGGGAAGAATTCGATGGCAACGTTAACTTGTTCCTCGAGTTTTGCATTCATGTTGGCAAGTTGTCGGTATGTGGTAATTCCAAGAGCGTTGAGTTTCTCTTCAAGGAACGGTCCAATGCCCTTGATGACTTGCAAGTCATCCTTGACCATAACAATCGATGCAGCACCAAAGATACGAGTCACTCCACTGACACCGGTCAAGACGTTTCCATCCTTACCAGTCCATGAGATGAGTGTGCTTCCTTCAGAATCGGTAATTGCAGCAGATCCACTGTCAGCGAATTCGGATGCATCTCCAACTTCGAGCGTCTTTGCGCCCTTCTTGACTTCAGATTTCAATTTCGTTGAAGTTGCTTCTCCAATCACCTTGAAGTCAATGGATTTCGCACGCTTCTTAACACGTTGAAGTTCCTCTTGCTTCTTGACTTCCTTAGCAGTAGCAACAGGTTTCTTCTCAGCCTTCTTCTTCGCAGCAGCAGCCTTCTCTTCAGCTTCCTTAGCAGCCTTAGCGTCAGCATCTGCCTTCTTCTTGGCATCCTCTTCTTCCTTAGCCTTAGCAGCAAGAGCTGCTGCTGCAGCCTTCTCTTCGGCCTTTGCTTTCTTTTCGGATTCCTTAGTGGCCTTAGCGTCAGCATCTGCCTTCTTCTTGGCATCTGCTTCTTCCTTAGCATCCTCTTCTTCCTTAGCCTTAACAGCAAGAGCAGCGGCAGCAGCCTTTTCTTCAGCCTTTGCTTTCTTTTCGGATTCCTTAGCAGCCTTAGCGTCAGCATCTGCCTTCTTCTTGGCATCTGCTTCTTCCTTGGCTTCCTTAGCGGCGAGATCAGCAGCAGCCTTCTCTTCGGCCTTTGCCTTCTTTTCTGCTTCCTTAGCAGCCTTTTCTTCAGCAGCCTTGGCTTCCTTAGCAGCAAGAGCAGCAGCAGCGGCAGCAGCCTTCTCTTCAGCTTCCTGTTGCATCTTGAGTTCCTTCATCTTCTTCTTGTCTTGCTTAACACCAACAGTCCACGAGAAGTAGACTGAGGCCTTTCCAAGTTTGATCAAGCCTTCGTAATCTCCGCCTTCATAGGTTGGATTGATGCCGTCATCAAAGACAAATCTGATTCGTAGTCGACCTTCTTCATCTGCTTCAAGTCGATATCCTGGTTCTTCAGAAGCGCCATCGATTTCGAACATCATGAAGCGCTTATCGTTGGTTGCTTCTGCCAAATCGAGGAGATTGACAACGATTTCTGGTGACATATCAGTGATGCTGATCGATTCCTTCGCTTCTACTTTCGTTCCTGCCTTGAGGGCTTTAACTGGCTTGAGAACAAACGGATCATCCTTCGTTCCAGCACCTGACAAGAAGTGAGGCTCAGAAGTTGTGTATTCTGGTTCTGGACCAATCAAAGCAACCTTGTCACGCAACAAGAGGCCAAGCAAGAGCAGTACCAAGAGTAGGAGGAAAATCAGTGGTAGACACCAAAGTGCGGAGAAACCGCCGTCGTCACTGTCGTCGTCTGCATACTGGCCAGTAATGCATTCATTGTTTTCATCAACGTTTGGCACACTGGTTTGGTTGGAAGGATCGCTGTCACACTTGAGTTCAACTTCGTCAAGGTGTCCATCGTTATCGTCATCCAAGTCCATTTCAAGACCTGTTACAGATTTGTTGTCTGGCAATCCGTCTCCATCTGTATCAGCAAGAATAGCCAATTCAAAGGTGAATTGTACACCTGTTTGGCTGTTGTTTGCATAAACAGTGTAGTTTGTCATGTTCGACGACTCTGTTGGAATACCGGAGATGATTCCTGTTTCACCGCTTCGTGCTGTTCCACTGAAGGAAAGTCCAGCAGGAAGTGCAGGTTGAATCTCCCATGTTCCTTGTTCCATACCAGTGAGGTTTGGCAGGATGATAAAGTCGGATTGATTGACGTATCCTTCGAAGATTAATGCTTCTTGGTCGTTCATAACATAACCGAGAACCTTGACGTCAAGAACGTCACAGATTCCATCGTCATCACCGTCAAGAGGTGTGCTTGCATCGTTCTTTGAATTGGTTCCACAAGCAACTTCGTCTTCATCAGACCACTGATCGTTATCATCATCAAGGTCAAGTTCCAAGTCAGTTTCTATTCCAGGAACGATTTCATCCGGCCTTCCGTCACCATCGGTATCAATCCAAGCAGCTGGATCGTTCGGGAATGCATCAGGACCAGCAGTGCAGACACCGAAAGGCATTGCAGGAGCAAGTGGTCCGTCACAGATTCCGTCACCATCAGTATCAGCATTGTTGAACTGAGAAGTCGAAGTTGTATCTTGTTCAGTTGCGTTGGATAATCCATCGCCATCAACGTCATCGTCTTGTGCATCACAGATTCCATCGCCGTCCAAATCGTTGGTTGGCGTGGATGAAGCGTCCAATGGATCTGAATCACAATTGAGTTCAGAAACATCACTGAAGCCATCACCATCGTCGTCCAAGTCCTCAGCCAAGTTACCGACATAGTCGTCTGGCAAGTCGTTTGGAAGACCATCGCCATCCGTATCGAATGGCATGGTTGGGTCAAGTGGGAATGGATCAGGTCCGCCAATACAAACTGTATCTGTTCCGTTGAACACTGCAAACGGTCCGTCACAGAAGCCATCACCATCAGTGTCTGGATTCCATGGGTCAGTTCCCATATCACTCGGATCGTTGTAGATGCCCGTATCGGTTTCGTTCGCGTTTGGAATACCGTCATCGTCCCAATCAAGGTCAAGAACATCACAGATGCCATCGCCGTTCAAATCGACTGGAATATCGGTCACGTTCACAGGGTCAGTACCACAGTTCACTTCGTCAATATCAGTCCAACCATCGTTGTCATCATCAAGATCTTCTTCAAGCGGTGGTGTGCTGTTCGAAGGTGGGAACAATTCGTTTGGATATCCGTCACCGTCTGTATCTTCCCATGCGGATGGGTCGAGTGGGAACATGTCTGGTCCAGCAGTACAATTGCTTGTTACTGGAGATTCAGGTCCGTCACAGATTCCGTCACCATCCGTATCAGGATTGATTGGTGAACTGCCCGGAGGCACACCGAGTGCGCCTGTTTCATTGACGTTGTCAATTCCGTCTCCGTCCTTGTCATCATCATCACCGTCACAGATGGTATCGCCATCCATGTCATTCGGAATGCTGTTGGCATCGAGTGAATCAGAACCGCATGCATCTTCAGACACATCTGGGAATCCATCGTTGTCGTCATCATCGTCAGCATATGGAGGTCCAGTCCAAGCAGAATCGTCGTCTGGCAATCCATCGCCATCAGTATCGAGTGGCATATTCGGGTCGTTTGGATATGGATCAGGTCCAGAGAAACACACACCCGCAACTCCGTTGATTCCGTCACAGAAGCCATCGCCATCCGTATCCGGATTCAATGGTTCAGTTCCGTTTGCAACTTCATCAAGATCGCTTGCACCATCACCATCATCGTCTAAATCTTCAGTCAGACCAGGTGGTGCGCGGATTGAATCCTCATCACCGTTGTAATCGGCTGGGAGCGTATCTGGTGAACCGTCACCATCACTGTCTTCAAGCACTTCAATGGTGAAATCCCAACTGTAGGAGGTTCCATCAGTAAGGTTTGCATAGACTGTGTAGGTCGTGTTTCCAATCGTTTCCGTTGGAATGCCCATCAGATATCCATTGATTGGATCGATGGTCAATCCAGCAGGCAAGTCTGGCATGACCTCGTAGGTCAAGCCACTGCCCGCATAGTACGGTGGTACACTTGGTATCATCGAGTTGTTCACTGCAACAACTGTTGCAGGAGGACCAAATGGAGTCAAGTCAGGACCTGCAATACAGATTGGAGAAACAGCGTTTGGACCATCACAGATTCCATCATCGTCGGTATCTGGGTCGCGTGGGTCTGTACCTGTGTTGTTTGCATCAAGATACAATCCAGTATCGGTTTCAGCTGTATCGTTGTAGCCATCACCGTCATCGTCCAAGTCTTCTGCCAGACCAGGTGTGCGGATTGGGTCGTTGATTTCATCGTAGTCAACAGGCAAAATGTCAGGCATACCGTCACCATCCAAGTCTTCTAAGACTTCGAGGAAGAAGGTCCACGAAACACTCATTCCGCTGTCGTTCGCCCACATGGTGTAGGTTGAATTGGCCATAGTCATGTCTGGTGTGCCCCAAATCGATCCATTACTTGCA
>JABIYX010000019.1 GCA_018666575.1 Methanobacteriota archaeon
GGCGAAGCAAATGGAAAGCCAGATGGCGTTCCAATGGAGCGAAGAAAGGCGCTTGCTTTGCAAGCCTACGAGCATACTGCTTCCTATGATGTTGCTATTGCCAATACACTGCATTCACGTTGGAATGGCCTACCTGAATCGTATGTTGATGTAGCAGAGCAAGCAAAACGACATCACACTACACTTCTTGCATCTGCAAACAAAATGTCAGCGTTACGATACGGTGAAAACGCTCACCAAAGCGCATCCCTCTATGTTTCAAATGAGGCTCTTGGCGGCCATTCAACACTGGTTACCGCCCATGTTGAAGGAGGGAAGGCGATGTCCTACAACAATTATTCTGATGCTGATGCAACCCTTCGATTATGCCGTTCTTTATCGACAAATGAATGGCCAGAAACCCCGCATGCCTGTGTCATTGTAAAGCACAACAACCCTTGCGGCGTAGCTCTATCAAACACACAAGTTCAATCCTTCAAGGATGCATTAGCAAGCGATCCTGAATCTGCATTTGGTTCCATCATATGCTTTAATGAGATTGTCACCCTTGAAACCGCACAAGCAATGTCAAACCTATTCATCGAAGTTCTCATTGCTCCTGGTTATGCTGATGACGCGAAGGAATACATCATGCAAAAAGCGAATCGTCGCCTTCTTACAATCGAATCCCCTCAAAATCGTCTCGCCCCTTTAGCGCGAGAACGTGTCCTAAAGCCAATTGAAGGAGGTTGGATTGTTCAAACTGAAGAGCCACCAATCATCGATTGGGCTTCTGCCAAGACCGTTACTAAGAAGCAAGTGACTCAAGCAGAAATTGACTCGATGAAATTCGCTGTTCGAGTATGTGAACAAGTCAAATCAAATGCTATTGTTATGGTACAGGGGCTGGCAACTGTTGGCATCGGACCTGGACAAACAAGTCGAGTTGAAGCGGTTCGAATTGCTGCTCGACGTGCCGGAGAAAAAGCGAAAGATTGTGTCCTTGCTAGTGATGCTTTCTTCCCATTTGCTGATGGCTTGGAACAAGCCGCAATGGCAGGAGCATCTGCTATTGTTCAACCCGGTGGTTCGATTCGTGACCAGGAAGTTATCGATGCAGCGGATATGTTGGGAATCTCGATGCTTTTTACCGGACACCGCTTATTCAGACATTGACTCAAATCACCCCTCATTAAACACAGGGCGTTTTATTCATGTACTATTGGTACTTCGAAGGTTCATGAGCGACCACGTGATTGCAGTCCTTCCGGGAGATGGAACTGGAAAGGAAGTTGCCATAGAAGCCCAACGCATTCTTGACACCATACAAGAACACACAAATCACGGCTTTGAGCAAACTGTAATCCAATGTGGTGGACAGCATTATCAAGAAACTGGAGAAGAATGGGCTGAAGGTTCATTTGACTTTTGCCGAGATGATGCTGATGCTATCTTCATGGGCGCAATTGGCCAGCCTGGGGCACGTTTACCAAACGGTGATCTTGCCGGGGGTTCCGTTATTCTTGGTATGAGAAGTGGGCTCGATTTGTATGCCAATGTTCGACCTATTCGATTGTATGAAGGTGTACCACACAAAGTTCACGGTCGTTTCACGAACATTTGGGATCCTGAGCTCGTAGATATGGTTATTCTACGAGAAAACACCGAAGGATTGTACCATTCCCTTCTTCACCGAAGTGCACAGCGTGCAATGGGTTTGGAAGGATATGAGCCTCCATCGATTGAATTCCCTGGCCTACATGGCGAAATTGCTTACGACCCACGGCCAATCTCATCGCATGGTTCTGAGCGTTTGATTCAGATGGGTTTTGACATTGCTCAAACCAGAAAAGGCGCGCCTGGTGATGGTGTGAACAGAGTTTCGTGCATCGACAAGAGCAATGTAACTCGTGGATGCCAATTGTTCCGTAGATCATACGACAAAATTGCAGATAAGTATCCTGAAATGACTCGTGATTATGGATATATTGACGCTTTCACACAATGGCTTACTCGAACACCAGAACATTACAATGTCGTTGTTACATCAAACATGTTTGGTGATATTGCAACCGATCTTGCTTCAGTCCTACAAGGTGGAATGGGCATGGCTGCATCTGGAAATATTGGAGACAATCACGCATTCTTCGAACCTGTTCATGGATCTGCACCAAAGCATGCTGGACAGAACAAAGTCAATCCAATAGCGAGTATTAATTCGATTCAGATGATGTTAGACTGGCTTGCTCGCCGATCAAATGATGATGATTTGCTTCACGTTTCGAAACTCATCGACCAAAGTGTTGCTGAGCATCTTAAGGATGGGAAATCACTGACATACGATCTTGGTGGAACAACTTCGTGCAGTGGTGTCGGGATTGCTGTCGCAGATCGACTTGCAGCTCATCTGAAAGAACTCTAATTCGGTTGAGGAACAAGTTCGATGGTTGGAACTTTCCAACCTACAAACCAAATTCCGATTAATGCAACTAGAGCAATGGTTGTCTGGCCAAATCCAGGATCTCCTAATTTAGTAACGGTCCAAATTGATAATGCTGAAACGACTGAGATGATCCCTATAATGACGATTTTCGAATGAAGGGGAAGGGCTTTTCCTGCTTTGTAGTACTCTAACAAAGCATTTCCAAAAACTCGGTTTGTTAAGAGCCAGCGGAACATCTTACGAGAAGAACGTCCAAAACAAAACCCTGCGGCTACAAGCCATGAGGTTGTAGGCCATCCTGGAATTACGGTTCCAATGGCTGCAAAAATTACAAAAATTCCACCGAGAACATTCCATATCCAACGAACTAAAATGTTACGAGAGGGTTTGTGTAAATCGAGAATATAATCCAATATTTCCTCGTCAGATTTACCCTCAATATCCAAAGAAATGGAAGATGTGGAGTTCGCTTTCGAAGAACTCATGTGACCACTTGCTCATTTTGTCCCGCGCGCTGGCTACTCATAAGTAATAGGGCGAACCCGTACGTAAGACGAAGGTCTCAAATCAGACATCGTTTAGCAAGAACATGGCAGGCGAACCACTTATTCCGCGTATCGGAACGCCTGAAAACCCGATTCGAATTGCCGTCCTGTTTTCAGGCTCGGGAACCGGTATGAATGCCCTATTTCAACATCAAGGAAACCAGTCATGTACTCATAAGACCGTCCTCAGCATAACCAACAAGAGCGATGCAGGAGGGATTATGTTTGCAAATGAACGTGGCATTCCTGTTGTAATCGAAACTGTCGACCCCATACTTGCCAAACAAGAAAGAAGAATTGAACAAGAACGGCGAATTATGAAGCATCTCGAACAATACAGTGTTGAAGTTATTATCCTGTCAGGCTACATGCGAATCCTATCTGAAGAATTTGTATCGGCGTATTATCCCAAAATTATCAACATTCATCCATCTCTTTTACCAGCGTTTCCAGGTGCTGATGCTCATTCCGATGTTCTCTCAAGCCAAGTTCGTGTGAGTGGATGTACGGTTCATGTTGTAGACTCTGGAATGGATTCTGGGACAATACTCGGACAATCCAGAGTCCCTGTTTTTACTGGAGACTCGCGTGCAAGTCTTGCTAAGAGAGTGCAAATAGAAGAACATCGGCTTTACCCAGAAATTATTGATTTGATTTGTTCAGGGCATGAAGTTGTTCTGGAAGATTAAAATTCGTTAATTCAATTCCATGTTCACTCATATCGTTTCGTGAAAATGATGCAAAGAGATCTCTTAGAGTTGGATGTGCCGCCGGAGTCCAACCTGAATGTGTACGGGCAAGAGTATATTGTTCCCTTCCATTATGATCAACAGGGATCCCCGGTTGTTGGTTGAGAATGGATTGGAGGGAGTCTGTTGAGAGTAGATACATGTCGCATGGGAAAAATTGTATTTCTCCCTCAATCAATTCAACAAACGATTTGATTGCGTCTGGAAGTGAATTGACATCAACGGAATCGGGAATGCAAGTTCCATCGAACAAATCGATTCGCTCTTCACTTCCACAAGCAATGATTGTCGTATATCCTAATTCAGTTAACTGGCGGTAAAGTTCCTTAACATTGTCAAAAAGAAGTGCTTTGTCCTCGTTCATTCGTGCGCTTTTCCCACCTGCAAGAATGATGCATGTGCAGGACATTTCACTCACACTAGTTCGTCAAGGGCAGACATTGCCTGTTCAAGTTCATCAAGAAGGTCTCGAACACGATCGAGGAGGGCTTGTCGTTCACGACTTGATCGTGCTTGTGGGAGCCACTCTAGAAGCCGGCGTACGTCACGGGCATCACGTTCGACAGTCCACGTAAGAACCTGTTCAAGGACAGGGTCTTCTGTGGGCAGGAACCTCTCGGCCATGATGTTCCATAGTCATCAAGGTCATCAAGATATACGCTCGAGAAGGCGGCTGCGAATTCTTTCAAACAGTTCACCTCCTTGAGGTGCTGTTTTGATTAATTCAAGATGATCCAGGCATCGTGATTCATCGATTGATAAAATTAGAATCATGAGTTGACACCATGTATTACTCTGTTTAGATGCATCAATAATCCATGAATCGGTTGGTATGGAGCGCCCTCCTCGACCTAATTCTTCTGCAATCTCAAGAAAAGCTTCAACTGCTATTTTATCTTGAATTAATTGAAGAAGTATTGTCCAACAATCTTCTCCTAATTCTTCATCTGACATGTTCGCTAACAACAATCCTACTAACTTCAGATCTTCGCGACCATGCCGTTTCCAAATTTTTGGAATGAGTCTTGCAATGCGTTTCCGATTTGGTTCAACCGTAAGCATCCAGGAAGCGATACGTCTCATCTCTGGGTCTGGCGTGCCTATATGAAAAGCATATTGTCCTGAGAAGGCTAATCGATCTGTCATTGATTTGGTTATGATTCCTGGAACACCATACGTGTACGCTTCTCGTAACAAGTTTAACGCTGATTTCTTTCGCTTAGGAAGCGTTGTAAAGTCGCTTAAATACGCATCAAGCGAAGGTGTTTCCATCAACTTTCACCATGGTTCTTCTTTCGAACATTGTCGAATAATGTTGTAACGAGTCGTACAGAATCACGCAGTGTACTCAGTGTCTTTTCAACAACATTTGGATCTTCAAATCGTTGTTTAACCATGTCACGAAGTTCGTCTTCAACTTGTTGATGCTCATCATCATCAATCGAAAAAATATTGCGTAAATGAGCCATAACCCTGAACTCGTCTTTTGACAAGGAAGCGTTAATAATCGCAATCTCAAAGATTGTTTTGTACACCTCCCTCTGTTCGCTCTCTGATAATTTGTCACCGTCCTCTGTTTTCTTACCATCGATAATGGCTTGATAAATCTCGGCGGGTTGATGTGATTCCAGATTCAAACAAGAGGAGAGGCGAATAATGAGTCGCTTTTCTTCTCGGGTTAAGACGCCGTCTGCAAGCATCACCTCTATCGTACTGCGAAAGGCAGCAAGACGGTGTATATTTGAGTCCGACACAGTTTTGCTAGGCACACCTTCTTCTTGAAACCATGTGGTGAAATTTGACGATTAATGCATTAAATTGTAGTTGATTTGATTAAATTACAAAGAAAATCTAACCTCTTCGTTTTGTCAAAAAGAAAATATTCAATCTTCGGTCATCTTTTGATCGGGAAAGGGTTCTTTGTTTAACAATCGCATTTTGAACAACCAAAGATTGTGCATGAGATTCTGCTTATGGAATGTCAGGAGTAGCCAGATTGATTTACCCAACTTATGATTTGGTGAAGGTGGCATTTTTGCTAACTTTGGTTCGGGTGAAATACGAAATGTTGCAATTTCCTTTTTTCCCATTTTGTGAAATTGTAAATCATGCATCTCAAACATCTCGCCCCATCGCTCAATGGTTGATTTTTCAATTGCTCGTTCAGCATCGTCGACTATGATTTGCGTATTTTCGCTTATGTGATCAATCGCTTGCAATATAGTGGCTTCTCTGGAATAAAGAAACCCTGGTGGCCCGTCAATTAATACCAAATCAAAGGATTTGGGTGCGTTTTTTTTAAGATACGACCCTATTTTGTATGAGATATAACGGCGACCGAAGAGCTTCATTATTCTCAACGGCCCAAAACGAACATGGATGTTTTTCGCATTTTTGTTGACTCTTGATGCTGTAATTTTTCGATATCTTCTACTGTTTTCAAATGAGATGACATGAGCTTTTGACAATTGTTCGGACCAAAATTCGGTCGAAACCCCGCTACCAAATTCAAGTATGGTTCCAACCTCGTTATTGTCGATATAGTCTTTGAAAAATTCTAAGGTTGCTAAGTTAATTGAAACTGGGTTAATTCGGTGCTTGAAATTATCTCCGATATCTGTCATTTAAGCGCCCCCAGTTGTTATGTTGATTTGCAGATATTGACATCGATTTCAGTGAAGGAAATGAATCCTCCATATTGTAGGGTTTCACTAATAGAACTTCAACATTGTTGCGTTACTTTTACTCCGAATCGTATCGAGGGGATTCCTACTCTGATTCTAGTGAAAATTAAGTTCGACGTTCGCAATGGTTGATATTGGCCAAATAAAGGCTTATTTTTTAAGCCAAAGAAGCGGTGAAACAATATAATGTTCGGTATTCGTCAAACCATGAAGAAATTAATCATGCGTCAATATTGGCGGATACAGCAATCCCAAGCTGTTGTCTCAATGGCGTTCTGGACAACTACTCTTACCTTGATTATATGGCCTTATGTAAAGTGGAGATTCGATGATAGTTGTAATGGTTCCCTCTGTTTTTCCGATGAGATTTTAGGAATCTCCTCTACTTATTTCGGACTCATGATCATTGGTATTATCGTTCTTCTCACTGTGTTTTTGATTGGGTATGTTTACGACGTTGGTTTTGGTTTATGGAAGGAACATTTGACCATTTCAACAGAGCGGAATCCGTTTGGCGTATATCTAATATCGCCTCCAACGGGGTTGATTCTAGCACAAACAAATCTATTGCTAAAGCATTTAGTTCCAGAAGATGAAGATGTTCAGCGACATGTTGCTTTCGTAGAGAGATGGCTCGAATGGAACGCTGATGAAGAAATATGGGCTCGTGCAATGGATGCATGGAAGAATAACATGGGCGATGAAGATCCACACATGCCATTCCTAAGTAAGGAAATGAGAGAAGACTTAGAATCTCGTTCTTCCACACTTCCTAAAGAATGAGAAATCCACAAGAATTCTCTTTTTCTAGCCGCAGCCTTGAAAAGGTGGAGAGTCTAGGACATATTGCCGAATCACATTCACTTGGTTGGCCGCTTTGCGGAAAACCGTTGTACTGTATCGCCTAATTGGGGCGGAAAAGTACTGTCTTTGAGGAAGCCGAAAGGAGGAATTAATCTGGCTCGTAAAAATCATTCAGGAAATAAACAAGGAAACGCGATGAAATATCTCATCAAAGCTGATATCAAAGTAAACGGAACTGTTCAACGCAAGGACATCATTGGCGCTATTATGGGCCAAACAGAAGGTCTTCTCGGCGATGAACTTGAACTTAGAAAATTGCAACGAACTGCTCGTGTCGGGCACGTCGATGTTGAAACGGAAACAAAGGGCGGCAAAGTGCATGGCCTCATTCTCATACCAAGTAGTATGGATAACGTTGAAACTGCAATTATTGGATCTGCACTCGAAACAATCGATCGTATTGGTCCATGTCAAGCAAAAATCACTGTCGTAGAAATCTCCGACGTTCGTGCAACAAAGCGTACTGCTGTTGTTGACCGTGCAAAGGAACTCTTGCTCCAACTCGTCAATTCTGGCGAGGCTGCTAGCAAGACTGTTGTCGAAGAAGTTCGCTCGGTCCTAACCGTAGGAACTGCAACAAATTTCCATGGCTTAACATGTGGACCAAATGTTCAGAGTTCCGATTCGCTCATTATTGTCGAAGGACGTAATGATGTCATCAATCTACTCAACTGTGGTGTGAAGAATGCAATCAGTGCCGATGGCGCTGGAAATATTAAGCAAGAACTCATTGATCTCGCAAATGGGAAGCAATCCGTTACGCTAGCAATCGATGGAGACCGTGGTGGAGAAATGCTCTTCCGACAACTCCACGCTATCTTGCGTGTTGACTTTGTCGCGCAAGCACCAACCGGTCAAGAATGGGAACTTCTTCCACAGAAGACCATTACTAAGTCTCTCTCTATGAAAGTCGAAGCTGCCAAGTTTGCAAAGATTATGGCGAAGGAAGATAAAGAAGACAAAAAGAAGCACGGCGGCTCAGACAAAGGTGAATGGGCTGAAGAAATGCCTGAAGTCTTCGAGACTGAAGTTGCGCCAGCTGAAATCCAAGAAATGTTTGACCACCTCGATGGGCTTGGTAAGAACAAGGCCTTGTTTGTCCTATCTGACGGAAGTGTCGGTGAAGAAATGGGTGCTGCTGGTATTGCTAAGACCGCTTCTGCTACAGAAGGCGTCAAGGTACTCATCATCAACGGACCAGTCAATGAACGCATCCAAGAGATCGCTTCTGAGGCTTCCATTGAAACTGTTGTAGGAACCAAACCCGGAAAGGGATTCAGCAAAGACGGGGCTGCAAAGTCTTGGTTTTCCGAAATGCACAGATAATCAGGTACGTTGATGGTCTGATTGACCTTAGACCTGAGCATGGACACCCTTGTTGAGACGCCTTGGGGCGAAGATTCTGAAGACGAAGAAGTGGTCGAACCGTCCCCTGATGTTGAAGAAATCGACGAGATATCAAAGGATGATCCTTTGGAAGAAAAAGAAATTCATGATGTGCTCGCTCTCCCTATTCGTGCTAAACCACTCTTTCTGAATAACGAGGAAGATGTTGTTGAATTTACATTATCTGAGTCAAAAGATGGTTTAGAATCTGCTTCAATTATCGTTGGAGAAGGGTTGTTTCGGGTTGTCGAAACAAAAATGCATCAAGATGGAGTTCCACGTATCGATCTAAAGATGGCATTAGACAGTGAAGTCACTGGGTTCCAACATATTGTTGAGAAACCAACAGCGATCGAAATGGGAGTAAGTGGAGGCCTACTTCTTATTGGATTGATCTTGTGCATCTTTCCGTTTTCTTTTACGATGATTTTGGGTATTGCAACTATCTTATTCGGAATTAAATTCGCTCCTAATTATTTAGAACGGCACCGTCTTGTATTTTCTTCCTGTGGAAACACACATGTGTATGAGATCAATCCAATCTACGTCTTTAAACCAACATTTCGGGCAAGTATGGCCTTAATCGGACCGGCATTAGCAGAATACATGAAAACAGGAGAAATTGATTCCTCCACTATTGATGAATTGCATTTAGGTTTGAGAGCTCCGAGTCCTGCACATGAACCACTGCAAATAGCAGCGCCTCCTCAGTTGAATGAACAGATGCCTGTCGGGCCGCCAGCTCTCGTTGAAATTCCAGTTGCATCATCTTCTCCAATAATGGAAACGACTACTCCTAACATACAAACACAAACTCCAGCAGAAGTCGCACCTACAGAGGGAGAGACTGTCATAATTCCGGCGCCTCCACAGGCTATTCCGCAGCCAAACCCGCTGCCACCTCCACAGGCTATTCCGCAGCCAAACCCGCTGCCACCTCTACAGGCTATTCCGCAGCCAAACCCGCTGCCAACTCCTCAGGCGATTCCACAACCTACTCCATTACCGCCACCACCTCAAATTGTGCCACAACCGACACCACTACCCCTCCCGCCAGCAATGCTTCCTTCACAGCCATCAATGCAGGGATTTGACACTGCATCCTTACCGTTGGATGCGCCGTTACCAGAAGCGCCTCGGATTCCTGTAGCTGCTGCTCCTCAAGAGCAAACAATTTCACAGGAAGAACAAGATGCACTAATGGATGAATTACTGTGATCAGTTGATGCCACCTGCGGCATTCAAATCTAATGCATCAACAAGTCGTTGAACACTCTTCGTTAAGTCTCCTAGATTCGAGGGAGATGGAAGGGGAAGTGTGTCAGCAGCAAGTGGGACTTTGACTCCTGGCCCTGGTGTGCGTTGCAATGCATTACCCAATTGTATTGAGTCCTCAAGGAAATTTCCTGTCGCTCCAGAATGACGTGCTTCGAGTCGCATCCGAATCCATTGTTGGTATTTCGGTAATACTTGTCCAATCTTATCAATCAGTACTGCGCGTTGGTCGTTTGAATCGTCCTCAAAAGGTAAAAGACGAAGTAAAAGACGGAACATTCGGTCAACGCGGACATCTCTCGGTTCAACCCCTACATGCTCTGCAAGCGTTCTTCTGAGATGTTTTGTATCGAGTGCTCCTTGAGCATTAAACGCCATACCATCGGAAAGGGATAGTCGATCTAAAATGGTTTGAAATGCGTTTAGTAATCGCGGATTAACAGTGGTTTCTACAATTTGTTCTTGTTTTATGGAGCGTTGTTGAACTGGTTTTTCTTGAGGTTGTTCTATAACGATGGGATTGGAAGGCTGAGTAATGACTTCTTTTTTACTTTCAATTTCTTTTACCGCAGGTTCTAGGATTTCAGGTTCTGCTTCTTCTTCCATAGCTTCAAGGATTGCTTCTTGTGCATCTTCGAGGGTCGTTTGTGGTTGAATCTTTATTGGCTTTTTTATTGGAATTTGATTTCCTTTTTTAGGAAGGAGAACTGGCCTTTGAGTCGGCGCCCATAATGGGTAAGTGAAATCATCGTCTTCGATTGGTCGGCTCGATAAATGACGAATAAGGGCAGGAATTTGGGTTTCGATGCCTTTGAGAGATATTGGGTTTCGAATCATCTCAGATATTTCAAGACCTTTTGTCACATCCCTTCGCCAGTCTAGGGCAGAAAGCCTTCTTTGGATTTTAGAAATGTTGGAAATTACGCCCCTAGAAGATGAAAATTGTTGAATAAATCGTCTCGGATCTGAATCTGCTAATGCGGCAAGTTCTCCAATATTCCAACCTTGAGACTCGAGTGATTGAAGTTCATGCTGTGCATTGCTAATTATTCTGGAAGAAGAATGTTCAATCTGGTGGCTTTGTCCTTGTCGTTCTATCGAAGCAATCGCTTGCTCAAAAGAGTGGAGATCGGAGAAATCTGGTTCCTTTGTCGTTTTACCCTCTCTCATGGAATGACGCCATTCCCGCTCTAACATACGTCGATGACGGGTATTTCTTAGAGTGCGTTTCTCGATATAGTCTTCCATTTCGGATAGAATCTCTGTACCCAAGTCTGCTGTTTGAAGAAGGATTGTTCGTTGTTCAACATCTTCTTCGCCACCTAATGAAGTATCAAGATTGAACAATGAATCCATCAATTTAGACGCCTTTTCTAGATGAGGTGTGTATAATGTGAGCTCTGCTAAAGCAGACCGGGGCTCTTCAGTAGCTTTGTATCGCCAAATGTCCAAGTCGAATCCGTATTGTTCCCAGTGTTCAATAATTGAAGCAGTCTGAAGTTCAAGGTTTGTCCATTCTTGTTCTAGCTCCTCTATTTTCTCAAGAAATGTTTCTGTGTGCTCAAGTTTACCAGCAATATTCTGGATTTCGTTATTCTCTAATTCCCAGGATTTGGAAATCATCTCCCATCGTTCCATAGCAGTAGAGTGAATATTGAACGATTGTTCAATCTCTGGCAACATATGCTCCCACTCAAGTAATTCAGACGGTTCAATTCGAGTGGTTGAATGATAAGTGAATCCCAAGTTGTTCCAATTTGCTAGAATTCCATTCATTTCTGCAAGACGTTCTTTGAGATGGTGAGTGATTGTCTGGATATTCTTCTCAATCTTTTCCATCGATTCTGAATCCTCAATTTCAAGATCATGTGCTCGTTTTTCCAGTTTTTCAGAGAGTATTGGGTCGAAGGGTTGAATGGAGTTTTTTATCTCTAGCAAAATGTATTCTTTGCGATCGGAAATTGTTTGATAGTGTTCTACCTTCGAAAGTTGTTCGATAAAATTCCCTTTTGGTTTCTCGATATCGAACCCTTGTTTGAGCAAGGTAGATACTGCTTCATCCAACATTAGTCGCTGTCGTGCTTCGCTTTCTTCTATTTTGGAAACTTCATGAAGTATTTCCTCATAGGTTTCGGGTTCTGCTAAGAATGGTGTCAACAGTTGTATTGCAGGCCAACTCGATTCATCAAATGATGAAAATTTTTCCAACAAATCCCAATATTGATTCTCTTTCTGATGATCTGAAATCCATAGAGCATGGTATCGAAAACAAGCGGACTCCCATGGTAAATTTGTTGCACTCCATTCAACAAATTCACGTTCGACATCTTCTGTATTGAAGGGATTTGTTAGGCGGTCTCGATAAACGTCCTCCACCTCTGCTAAAACTAGTCGCTTTCTCAATGTTTCACATCGATGAATAATTGCTTCTACATCAGCGATATCGGACAATCTGATACTCCCATTGAAATGATTTGAAATCGCTTCGTAGTCATATCCATTATCGGACCACGACGAGGCATATTCCTCTAAATCCTTGAAAGATGAAGAAGTTGTCTCATCGCTCGACATGGGTTCACCTATCGTAGCAAAATACGGCTTAGTCTTTCAATGTGAGCCGTCTTTTGATGGTATTTTGTTGAAATGAGAGGGGCTGGAGATGGGCGGGCCCTTCCAAAAACGACATATGAACTGTCAATTATACCGCAGGACATAAAGGCAGACTGTGTGCTTTCAGAGTAATGGAACCAATATCAATTACTTTGTTCAGTCTATTCATCATAACTGGATGTGGGCTTGGATGGCAGATTTTTGCTGCTCGGGAGGCCCTTCAAGCAGTTGTTGATCGCACAATGGTTCTCTCTGAATCTCAAGGAGCGCATGCAAAGCAAACAACAGAGGCTGTATCTGCTCTTCAAGATAAAATTCAATCCTATGATGCCTTGATTCAAGCTTTGCGTTCAACTCAACCTGAAATTGATAGTGGGGTTGATGCTTTTCAAAATATTCAGAATTTAAAAATCGAAGAAGAAGACCCACTCAGTTCATCGATTACTGCAATTAAATCTGTTTGTTCAATAATCTCGGTATCAGAAATTACCCCTGATCTAACCGTTATGCAAACCTCTCTTGCTGATCGTTTATTCGGAGTGTTAGAATCACGAGAAATATCTGCAGAAGCATTGCACTTAGATGGTCGCCAAGCACTTCAACTCGGAATATGCGCACTTCACCTTCAAAAATTAGATTGGGCGTCTGCTGCATTCGGAACTGCTCATCAATCCTTACCAGGTAACGACATTGTACTACAGGGATTGGAACAAATTGCTCTACTCAAATCAGATGAAGTACTACGTCAGCATTGGCTTGAAGCCAGATTGCGTAATGATCCCGACAATCCTGAATTGTTGAGAACCCAAGCACACATCCTTGTTCGTCAAGGAGACGAAGGTGCTGAAAAGGCTGTTCGTCGATTGGAGGCCTTAGGTGTTGACACTCCCGCTGACCGCTCTCTTCTGTCAGGACTTCGACATCGTGCAGGCTCTCCAAATGAGGCGATTGAAGCAATCGAGCAGGCACTGGAAGAAGACAATCAAAAACCCGATTATTGGCTCCATTATGCTCTCCTATTGAGGGGAGAAGGGGAGAATGAACGTTCTTTGGAGGCCGTTGACAGTTGCTTAAATCTTGATCGGCAGGTTGGAGATGCGTGGGCTCTTCGAGCAGAACTCCTCAGCACCCGTAACGGTCGTGAGGCTGAGGCGTTGAAAGCTGCTATTCACGCTGTTGCGCTTGAATGTGGTGGTGCAAAAATCATCCTATTGAAGGCAGACCTTCTAGCAGAAAGTGGTGATTTAATTGGTTCTGAAACATGTCTTGAACAGGCTGTCGAGAAATATCCAATGGATCCTGAATTACGCAGTATTGTAGCCTCGAGAAGATTGGCAGAAGGTCGAATTGATGCGGCCCAGGCATTGCTTGATAATACGCCGCAAATAATTGATCATCCTGAACTTCATATCGTAGAGGGCCGACTTCATCTTGCTCGAGCCGATCGAACAAGAGATGGAACTGGTGAGACTGATAAACTTCTACTTTCTTCTGCAATTGAGTCATTCAACGCAGCGTTGTCTATGAATAGAGAACTTGGGGTTGCATGGCTGGGGCTTGCTCGAACACAACGATTGTTGAAGAATACTGATGAAGCCAACGAGTCTCTTGTTCGTGCACGAAGATTGTTAGGTGACACTGAAGCATCTGTATCTGTAGAATCTGCACTTCTTGCAATTGATATGGATGACTTGAATGCTGCTACTCGCTACATTGATGCTGCTGGAATCCAAGGAACTAGCACGACAATTTCGTATGTTCGAGGGAATATTGCAATTCGACTCGGAGAACTTGATCGGGCTGTCAGTCTTTACAATGAAGTCCTAGAGGAGAATCCTAAGCATATTCGAGCCCGTCTAAATCGTATCAGTTGTCATTTAGCATTGAATCAAGCAGTCGAAGCAAAAAGCGATGCTGTGACGCTTCTTTCTCTCGCTCCTGAATTAACTGTTGCAGTGTTCGCGCGTGCTGATGCTCAATCGAGACTCGGTGAATGGGAGGATGCGAAAGATGGGTTCAAGACTGTTATAGAAAAAGCGCCTCATCACCATCAAGCGCTTACCAAACTTGCAGCATGTTACATCGCTCTTGATCGACATGAACGCGCTGAAGCACCTCTAAACGAGGCTCTTCGTATCGCCCCGGAATTTAGTGATGCATGGCATCAACGAGGGTTGCTCTATCTTGAATGGGATCGACTAGAAAATGCCCTTGGAGACTTTGAAGCCGCTATTCGTGCCGACGGAAACCACCTTGAAGCAAGACTTCGTGCTGCTGCAATCCATCATACTCATGGAAAAGTCGACATGGCTTCCGCTGCTTGGAGAGGGATACTTGCAATTGAGCCCGACCACCCAGTGGCTCGAGCGAGACTCAATGAATGTGAGCAGCAGTTGGCAACAACAACCACACGATGAAAAGCGAAGACCTAAGAATTAGGTCGTCAGGCACGTAGTATGACCCTTCAAGTTGGAGACAAAGCGCCTGATTATTCACTGAAAAACTCAAACCTAGAAGTAGGCGGAGAAACACTTTCACTCTCAAATTCCTTGAATGAGAACGGCTGTGTTGTCGTATTCGAATGCAATCATTGCCCATACGTCGTTGCTAGCGTAGACCGAATTAACGCCATGTCTGACTACTGCAGCGAGCGAGAGATTGGGTTTGTCGGGATTAATTCAAATGACCCTGTTAATTATCCTGCGGATTCGTTTGAAAATATGGTAAAGCGTGCTCAGAAAGGCATGCCATATCCATACCTCCATGACCCAACGCAGGTAACTGCAACAGCATGGGGTGCAGAAAGAACTCCAGAATTTTTCTTGTTAAATTCAGAAGGCATTGTCGTATATCATGGACGCATGGACGATAGTCCTCGAGATCCTACACAGGTTACAACATCTGAATTGAAAGATGCTATTGATGCAATGGTTTCTGGCGTTACCCCTGCAGTAGTTTCAACTGAATCAATCGGTTGTTCTGTTAAGTGGAAGTGATGATTTGAGCGGTTGCATTCGTCAATGTGACTGGGATGATTATGACGTGTGTAGAAGCTGTGGAACCGACTATTCCCCTCCAAAAACCGAAACTCCTCCAAAGAAACTCAGACCGTTTCACCTTGCCTTTCCAGTAGATGATCTCACCTCAGCAAAGAAATTCTACACCGAAGTCCTTGGTTGCTCAATCGGTAGGGAAAAGGAAGAGTCGTGTGTTTTCAACTTCTATGGTCATCAAATAGTGGCTCATAAAGTAACTGAAATGCCCGATGTTTCGGTTAGTCCCGTTGATGGAAAGGAAATACCAGCATTGCATTTTGGCCTCGTAATGGAATGGGAAGATTGGCATCAATTGAAAAATAAATTAGAATCAAATCATACTGAATTCGTAATCGGCCCTTATACACGTTATGAAAATCAACCAGGTTCACAAGCCACGATGTTCGTCAAAGATCCATCTGGAAATCATCTGGAATTCAAATCATTCAAAGATGATAACGCTATATTCGACACATCTTGGTAATCTATTCGCTCTCTGTGAGTTGCTCCCTAAGCAATTCAATCTGTTGAGAAAGCTCAGTAATGTTTTGATTAATTCGACGCATTTCGGTGTTTGTTCCTTCTTCTGAATCTGCTTCTAAAGCAACAACTGTGTTCGTAAAAATAGCCACGAACATATTCAAGAAAGTAAACGTAGTCATGAAGATGAAGACAACGAAATACGCCCCAACCCACCAGCCTTCCGTTTCAATTAAATTTCGTACAATTCCATTTGACCATGATTCCAAAGTCATAACTTGAAAGAGAGAAAATAAGGACTTTCCTAAGGACCCAAAATAAGTTGCTCCGTCGGGTCCAGAATTTTGGAAGAGGACTGTAGAGAGGACTGCAAATACGTAAATCACGACCATGAGTAAAGTGGCAACAGCTGTTAAACCTCGAACAGAATAGAATAGTGATTCTGCAACTAGTTTTAGTTCGGGAATTCTCGAAACGAGCCTGAACGCTCTTAGAACCCTGAATACTCGGAACACCCGGAATACTCCTGATGAGGGGAATAATGCTATTGCGACAATGATAAAATCAAACAAGCACCACGGATCTCGGAAGAAGTCAAATCTCATCGCATATATCTTGAACAAAATTTCTGTGACAAAAATCGACATAAAAAACCAATCGAGGTAAAGAAGAAAATTATTTCCTTTGGAACCCCAATCATATGTTTCAAAACCTATTGAAATTGAACTAGCAAGAATTGCGATGAATACGATATTGTTAAATCGCTCAGAATCTACAATTTGACGCACTCTGGAACGTTCGATAGGAATTGTCAAATTTTGCATGTCGTTCCTTATGCAAGAAAGAATATCAACTCTTTCCCGCCGAATTTAGAAAGATTGCTTTCTTTCAATTACTTGGAAGTGCTCAGCTTAAAGCGACGGTTTATGTGAACATATTTGATTCGTGTAACAATTAATAGCATCGTTAGGTTTATTGCCATTAATTATCGAGCGTGAATTAGTATGGAATTCAATGACCTTCACGATTCTGAGAATATCTATCTCTATGCTGGTGACCTTCCAGAGGGTAATCGAGAGAATGTGCCTTTCATCGGCCTGACATTGAAGCCTGAGGCGGAATGGTGGAATGAATTCCACATTAATCACGACGTCACAGCGATGATAGATTTGCCCGATAACAGCGTAGATATATTTCAATCAGAAGATGTTTTTGAACATATTGAATACGATCAGTTAAAATCCACCATCAACGAGATTTATCGGGTTTTAAAGCCAGGAGGTTTGTTTCGACTTTCCATGCCCGATTATCGATGTGATATTCTCTATGAAAGGTCAAAAAAGGATAAAAATGGCAATATTATTTTTGATTGGGGTGGTGGTGGCAAGTACCACAGAAGAAAGAAAAAGGTTGTTGGTGGAGGGCATGTTTGGTTCCCAAAGTACGAAACAACTCGGGCTTTATTGGAAAGTACAGAATTTACCGATCTCGATTTTTTGCACTATTACGACACCGATGGAACTCCAGTCCTCAACAAAATAGATTATTCAAAATGTTTAGTTGGACGGACTCCTGATTTTGATGAACGGGTTTCTTCACCGAGGCGACCGATGTCAATAGTTGTCGATTGTCGTAAATAATTGCAGTAGATGTTGATCAATAGGTACCTGAACTACGTTTTCCTTCCTTGATTACGCCCCCACAAACCAGCGTTTTCCTATGTCTGGACAGTTCGGCCTAGAACTCCTTTAGAAGATTCTTATCCTTCGATCAATGGGCATCGTTCATCATCAAGTTCTATGACGTGTGTTGCCCAAAGATATCCTGTTCGTGCAACCATTATTCTTTCATCGCTTTGCATATTCTCAATAGTTAATATCTCACTGTTCCATTATCAAACTATTGAACACATTCCATCAAAGAATTGAGATATGGAGAGTTGGTGGGCAAAGTATGGGGCGAGAGTTCAGCATCGCATTGGGCTTTGTTTGTTTGATGTTATTTGCTCCGCTCTCTGGTTGTTTTGGAGGAAATCCTGAAGAACCGCTCTCATCCGAATCCCTAAATATTTCACCTAATATGTTAACAGGGGGTATTTTCCAAACGGTTACGTTTGAAGCTACTGGCGACCTTTCCGTCTTCATTCCATATCTAATAAAGGATAAGTCAACAGGATATGTCATCAATTCCACAGTTCTCAATTTAGAAGATGGTGATTCTGTAGAATTGTCAATATTAGCGCCACCCCGCACAAATCGTGGTGTCCTGATGCTCGCTGAATATGGAACAGAGTTGTGGCCTCTTCGCGAAACGACCGAATCATGGGGAACTTGGGTCGATCGTAGTGGATTCATGGATTCAATCGGAACAGCTGTTCGCTTTGTTCCATCAGATAATTCGAGTTCCTTTACTTATGAAATTCATGATGGAGGATTTGAAATTCTTCCGTTTGAATTTATGATACAGCGTGAACAAATGCCAGCATACTCGGAAGACGAGGGTGGAAGGCACTCTACTGGTGTTGTTAACGGCCGAACAACGTACAATTATTTGTCGATGTTGTCTGATGAAACAGCAGATCCAACAGATGCTGCTGATGGAGCTCTTGGATTCCTTGATCGGTGGGCGGGACAAGGTAACCTTGCATACGAAGATGCAGCGTTGCATCTGATTCAAACGCTGGAAAATTTCGGGCTTGAGGTCATCACTCAGCGATTTGTCTATGATTCAATACAAACTGGTGCTCAGAATCCTGAAGCGTACAACATTTGCGGATATCGATTTGGAGAAGTAGATCCTGACAAATGGATGGTTTTCGGCGCACACTTTGACATCGCACCTCCAGTAAATGCTGTCGCTCTTGACCCGCACATCTTTGGAAGAACGTATGGAACTCGAGTAGGTGCTTACGACAATACTGCTGGAACAAGTATGGTTCTTACAGTCGCCGAGGCTATGGCAGGGTATTCAACAAGAAATACAATGGTTTTCTGTCTCTGGTCTGGTGAAGAAGGTGGAAAAAGAGGGAGTGACTTCTGGACAGATGAATGGGTAAAGGAAGAAAATCCAAATGTTGAAGTTACCAATTATGTTAATCTCGATATGGCTGGAGTAAACTGGCCAGGTGGTGGAGGCGCGCCTTGTGGTGACGGTCATGGCGGCGGTGAAGGAAACTGCGACCCGCAGCCAGAAGTAGATCCTGATGGCTATCCTAAAGACGATGAAGTATGGCCAATGAGAGTCTATATTGGCCCAAGTCAAGATCATGATATCATGAATCAACCGGCAATGGTCAATTTGGCCATGTGGATTGGTTCGGATGCAATTGGCGTAGAAGAGCAAATGTCTCCATTGATTGGAACTGGTTACGACGCAGAAACCTGGAAGGTCGATGATTGGATGGAGAAAGACCGCCCTGAGATTATCGTATACGAAGATACCACTGCCCGATCCGATCATGCTACCTTTCAAGATAACCTTGGAACAGTAACGATGGGTTTTGGCGGCCTTGTTGATGGGTATTGGTGCTACCACCAAACCTGCGATACGCTCGATGAAATGGAAGACTGGATGGATACTACTGGCAAGGACTACGGGGATGAGCAAAGTGGAAAAAGCAATCTCGTTGATGCACTCGATACAATTACTTGGTGGGCTACGTATTCATTCTTCCATCTTGATGAGTCGCCGATTACCAATTCATATAACCAAGAATAATCATTAATCTCTTTGTAAAGGGATATATGTTATATGCAAATATCGCGAGGAGCGCCTATGGAAGATGCTCAAACACCCTTTATAGGTTGGGTCAAATCGAACATTCCGACTGCAAATCTGTTGTCGATTGTCTTGCTCCTATTCGCTGCATGGGCAGCTGTTGAAATCGTCTCAAACGTCAACGGAACTGAAATCCCACCAACAACTGGTGTACTTTCGAACGAGGATGATCAAGATGGCCAACGCATTAACAACGGTCTAATCATTGGATTAGGAGCTGTGGCTGGAACTACAGGGCTTATCTTGCAACTGATTATACCAAGGTTTTCGGAAGGTGGAGATGTTAATTCTGAACCTGTAGAAGATGAAGAAATTGATGAAGTCGTAGAAGATTTGATGGAAGAAACTTCTGAAGAAGACGAAATTATTGTCGAAGAAATTATTGTCGAAGAGGAAGATATCCTGGAAGAAGAAACTCCTGAAGAAGAGGAGAGTCTTGAAGAAGAGGAGAGTGCCCCTGAGAACCAAGGCGAGGAAGATTCGGAAGATGATGCCCCTGCCAAAAAAGTAGAAACTCCTATTAAAAAGAGGAAATTTTGAGGTGAAGAAGAATGTGGGAACATCGAGCAGTATCGCATAAGCAATTCAAACAAAGTGGTAGAATTAACCCTACCGAGACCTATGTTCAGTTGATGGACAAAGTGGAAGACGCCGTTAAAGAGGCTCAAAAAATGCCTTTTGACCATGAAGAATTCCTAAAGTACATTCCTCAACACGGTCCTTGGGAGCCAATTCATGCAACTGATGATACCAAGGCTGATCCTCGTACAAGATATATTGGGCCTGGACGCCCTAAACTTCTCAACACGAACTTGATTTTTGGTTCTACATGGATTGAATCTGAGCGATTCAAGTTTGAGCGCCGAATTTCATCACTTTCTGATTTCCTGAAGCAGAAGACTGTCGTCAACGCAAACATGTGGACGCCGAAGCAGTTGGTAACAACTCAAACCTTCTTCTTTTGTTCAACCGGTGACGAAGAACGCTTAGGTGGTTCTCTCCTAACAGGAGAAACTGTCAGTGCTAACCATCCATTCCTTGGTGGCGGCGAAGAGGGGCTTGCAGAGTGGGAGCCTGTTCTTTGGGGACTCGGACACCGTGGTGTCGTTCCTGATTCAGATCCACAAGACAAGGTCTACTATCCTTCATTGATGCATCGAGGTGTAGCTTTCAACAACAGACTCGGATGGATTCGATATTCTCCTGCAGGATTTGGAAAGGATGCTAGTGGATACCTCATGACAAAGCCAACAACTTGGATTCATCCTGCTGTTGACGGCAACAGAGACACTGCAACCTCGTTCAACCTCCTTGTCAATCTTCCTGACAGAAGAATTTCATTCGGAGAAGAAGGAATTACTGACGTTTTCATGACGACTGGGAAGACCTCCCTTTACACAATGATGGGAATGATGAGTTCCTCAACTGTTCGACAAATGTTTGGAGCAGGTTCTGAAATGGTCCCTCTAGAATTCCACTGCATCGAGCCTGGACTTGATGAATGGATTAAGAATTCTAATGATGAAGACAAGTATGCTCGATTATTCGAAGTAACCGCCTGTCTCGGATACATGCTCACCGATCCTAAGGTTGGATCTCTTGGTGGAGCTGCTAAGCGCCGACGTCTGTTGATGTATCCTCATGATCAAGGGAACCTCTTGACTTGTGTTAACGCAAGCCAAGTTGCTGACCACGCATTGAAATCTAATTATGCTGCTACAGTGTTCACAAAGCTCGACCAGGCTGACTTCATGAACAGAGTCGCTCGCCGATACAAGGCATATGCTGACCTAGTTACTGCAAGCGACTTCGCTAAGGGTGCTCGATGGATTAGCCAAGCAATGATTGGAGACGATAAGATCCTCGGTCCAAACGTACACTCTATCCTCGCAGTTCGTGGATATGATATTCTCAACCTCGACGAGTACATGGAAAGTTTCAACGACGTTTCTGCATCTCCTGAGCGATTGATTCGAAGAGTTGTTCAATCCGTTGCAACAAACGCACTCAAGACACTGTATCCAATGGATATGCTCGGAGAGAGTAGTGGGGCACAACCATTCTCCCACATCTTCGCACCAGCTGGAAGCAATGAACAAGCGCTTGTTTACTACACAGACATTCGTTTCCTCGTCCCAACATCTATCGATAAGTTGCGAATGATTACGGGCGCACGTGGTGCAGACCGTGGACGAATGCGTGAAGCGTATGCACAGTTGACTGGTGCAGATCCAATGACTGGACTGTCAATCATTGACCTTTGCCTACCATTCCTTGCAGATCTTGGAGAAGAATCTTGGCAAACAGGAACCGGTCTTAACGAAGACGAAATTATCGTTGAAGTCACTATGGCCGTTAATCCAGCAATTGTTTGGAAGAATCTCCTTGAGCCAACAACTCTAGAAATCTTTGACTTGCCTAAGGGCAAGAAGGGAACTGCTGCAAACGTATGGGGTGACATGTTCATGACGAACGATGCACTTCATGACAAGATGACAAAAGACGGTCAAGGCCACTATCTCAACCTACTCAGATTGTGTTACAATTGGAGTAACGATAAGGCTCATGACATTCATGGTCTAAACTAAAGCAGCCAACCATTTGACGAGAGTCATTGGTGAGTAAGGTGTTGTCAAATAGATGAGAACAGGTGTTAGGAAAACCAAGAACAAGGTCCACCAAACTCCTGCGTTCCAGTCTTTTACCTTCAAGCCATCCAGAGGTCCGAAAGGAATCATGTTGAAGATTCCAAGAACCAAGTTGGCTCCAATCCAATACACGACTGCATCGTAAACCATTGCTTGCCAAACAAGTGATCCATTGGTAATGTATTCTATTGAACTGTAATCTTGAGCATTTGTAAGAATGAAAATAAGTGCTCCTAATGGAATTCCAATGATGAATAATCCAAGATTAACAAGTGGTCCAGCGATTGCTATGTGACCATTTTGGCGTCTAGTAACGAGTCCGGCAACCATAACAGCCCCTGGAGCCATAAACAAAATTCCCAAAAAGAAGGCGAGTACCATTCCAAATTGGAGACCTTTTGGATCTGCTCTGAATTCTGCCCAACAACCATTCTTCTTAGCCACAACCTTGTGACCGATCTCGTGGAGAACAAATGCGGGACCAACTGCAATAAGCATAATTGGCATTGCGATGAGCACTTGTATGAGCCATGGAGAAAACCCTTCTCTCATGCCAGCGAGCCCTCCTGCACTCATGAATCCAAGAGCAAGGGTGAATGCTCCTGTTGCGTAGAGAAGATGTTGCTTTTCTACATCGCTGAAATGCCAAATTCCACCTTTGTGAAGTTTGGGCTTCGTCTGAGACATGGCCTGAAAGAATCCTTCCATTGGATGACGTGTTGCTGCTGAGGGTTCGTTTGCATGAACTCGATGAATTCGTGGCTGAGACCCTGCAAAGGGGTTGGACTCGAGAATGTCTGCTCTAGGGTCCCGAACCATGCTATTCTCAATCATTGGTGCCCTTTGAAGCCTCGCTCGCGATGTACGAGAGTTCATGAGGTTGAACATATAGGGACAATAGAATCTCATGTCGATGCCCCGTCGTGCAATGAAAAATATGGGCTTACAGGCTTGTTGTCTTCGTTGTGATGAACCTGATGATGCAGGAAGTATGCGATGTAAGACCTGTATAGGGCACCATGAATCTATGCGTGACAAGATTGCTAAAGCTCCTCAGGATGATGCATTGTATCAATTTGCTAGAGAATTGTTAGCCATGACTGCGACACCACACCGCTTCGATAATGATCCTGTTCACGGGCGTGCACTAGAAGAACAACAAATTTTAGCTTCAAATCTCGTTGAGAAACCCACACCACTTACTGAGGAGGATATTGTTGAAACCTTTCAACAACAGCGTTTAGCGACCAAAACGAATCTCATTCAAGCTGTCGCAAATAAAAACAAATGGAAAGATTCTCCTCCAAAACCAGATGTTGCCCGTCACATTGGTGAAGAGGCATGGAGAGATGAAGATCTTGATGATTCAGAGTACCATACTGGAAGGACCGTTCCAAGTCAAAACATCCCCTCTGTCGACCGTTCTGATAGAGTTGGAGAAGATAATAAGATGGTTACCAGGGTCGATATTCAAGCTAAAGGAAAAGGTGTTGAACAGGAGTTATTAGACATCATCGAGACTGAAGAATTACATCAACAGAAACAGAAAAAAGATGCTTGGAAATCTACACTTTCTGATGTTGATGATTTACTAAATGATGATTAGTGTTTATTATTTAATTAAGAAGTAATTAAAACATAAATTAATTATAAAGATTAATTCTTGATAATGTAGGATACTCTTTGCTTACCTTTACCTTTCGATTTCTTCCCGGTAAATTCGATTTCACCAATCTCGGATATGTTTCTAACGTGCGTTCCAGCACACGGACACATATCTTGCTGATCTCCAATCGTTACAACTCTAAGATCGTTGATAAACGCTGGTAAAAGATCCATATTTGTACGTTCTTGCGGCATTATTGCATTGATTTCATCTCGAGTCATTTGAGAATCTGTGACTTCGAGAGATTGAAGAATTTTTTCATTCACTTCCGTTTGTAATTGTAACAACATATCTTCAGTGAATTGAATAGGATGGAAATCAATTCTGGAACGATCGGTGTGGATTTGGTTACCAACTGTTCGAACTCCATCAAATAATTCGTATGCAATACCACTGACAAGATGTTGGGCTGTGTGCATTTTCATGTGCGCATATCGACGTTCAAAATCAATTTTCCCAGTTATCTCCTCGCCTACTTCCAGTCCGTAGACAGCATCAACCGTGTGCTCAATAATATCTCTACCACGAACTTCTGTAACGTTCATCTCGCCGTTTGGGCTATTGAGAACGCCTAAATCCCAGTTTTGACCACCTCCAAGTGGATAGAAAAGGGTTTGATCAAGAGAGATTTTATTTTCTTCTACCTTTGTAACAGTAGCAGTGAATTCTTTCTCATAAGCCGCATCTATTGATGATAAGTACAGTCGCTCTGTTGTCATATATCCGTCTCCATCAGTTTGTTCCATAAATTCATACCATTCAAAAATCGTTGTTCGCATGACCACATGTTCTGATCAACAGGAAGATAAGTTGACATTATCTCTAGAATTTTGAAATTAGATGATTCTTTTTGCTCACTATACCAGGACTCAATCAATCCATCATAGCGTTCAAGCTTTAATTGGGCGTCAGAGAAGTTTTCTACTTCTGTATCGATATGAAGAAACCCTGTAGCTGGCTTCCTTTCTACATCATAGCGAATACTTACTTCGGTGAGATTATGTTGTTTAGCCCAGGGAACCCAAGTATCCTTTGTTGTATCAATAACCATATCGAACATGTGTTCTCCTTCCATTTGACTGGCGCCCTTCAAGTGAACACTAAATCCGCTTTTTGATTTTACTGTTGATACGATTCTCGCTTTGTTAAGAAGGATGACTCCTTGTTTGGCAAGTTGAATATTCATTGATTTCATAATCCATTCGTGCCTAAATCCCGTGTCTTTTCCTTCGAATCCCTGTTCAGTTGCAAAATTTAATGGAATATTGTCACGATTATGCAGAAGGCTTGGCCATACATTGGGTAGACCAAATTCTGTGTTATGATCAGCAACGAATACTTTATTCCCTTCTTTCAAAGCTGAATATACGCATCCATATGCGATAAGACCAGCACCAACGATGAGAACTCTAACTGGAATCACCTCTCCATAATATTCAATGCATCAACTGGACATGATGGAATACAATGTTCACAGTAGGTACACAACTCCTGTTCAACGATTGCGAGGAGTTCTTTCATCGATAGTGCATTAGTAGGACAAAGACCAATACACGCTCCGCAACCATAACACCGGTCATCGTCAACGATGAACTCAAGTGTTCCCATAATGGTTCCACTGGACATCATCATATTTGTTCTTCGTCGTCGAGAATCTATTTTACAATAAAAAAAATTCCACACGAAACCAAAAATATTCATTTTAAATTCAAAAGACGAGCTTGTCGATAGACCCCTTCGTTTCCACTGGAGACAATTAATTGATCGAGAAGAAACAACAAAACAGAAGAGAAAAACAAAAACAACAAAAACCAACTGAAGATTATCGCGTAGAGTGTATATTATTATTGTAGAAAAGTGATGAGAAATCAATGTTCGAAACCTCTTCTACCTTCCAATGGAAACACAGGGGTGTGACCCACAAGTTCTTCAATTCCGAATGAATCGTCTAAACATGGTCGTTTATGCACCCGGTCGTACAACTAAATATCCTTCATCGCCTCCCGATAAAGGATTGAGGTACCACTATCTCGGAGGAGGAAACGAAGTCGGGAATGTAGGAATTGTTCTCGAAGATCCTTCTTCAAATCGTATGTTACTCGATTATGGTCTTGCACCAACCAAACCGCCACGTTATCCTGATGAAGCACCGTATGTCTCGGATGCAATCATAACTCATTCTCACATTGATCATCTTGGTATGGTTCCGTGGTTGGCTTCAAATCATAATACAAAATTACATGCGACCGAATTAACCGCTGCAATTTCTGAAATGATGTGGTACGATTGTCACAAAGTTTCGTCGATTGAACGCTATCCATTACCATGGGATAAGAGAGATATTGATATCGCACTATCCGCTTGGAATACTCACAAATTCAACAGTCCATGGGAGCAAAATGATTGGAAAATGGAATTACATCGAGCAGGACACATACCAGGTGCAGCTATGTTACATGTAGATACGGGGAGTAAGAAAGTTCTCTTCTCCGGAGATTTTGATACACGCGATTCTCAGTTAGTCCTTGGTGCAAAACCAGTAAAAACCGATGTCTTGTTTGTTGAGGGAACTTATGGAGGTCGTGATCATCCTTCCAAAGAAGAAGAAAATTTGAGATTCATCAAACGAATTTCAGAAGTTGTAGAAAGAGGTGGAACCGCTCTTGTACCTGCCTTTGCAAATGGACGTACGCAAGATGTTGTCATGTTACTCCACAAGCATTTACCCCATCTAGAAGTTCATGTAGACGGTATGGGGAAGCGCGTTGCAAAACTGCAAATGGAACACCCAGAAACATTACGTGATCCTGCAGCGCTTGAAGATGCATGGAGGTGGAGCAGAAGAGTTTCAAGTAAATCAGATCGAAAGAAAGCTCTTGCTGCAGATGTTATCGTATCCACGTCAGGAATGCTTGACGGAGGACCGTCCATCTGGTATCTAAACCGACTTCGACACGATCCAAAAAACGCTCTTTTACTAACAGGATATCAAGCAAAGAATACAGGTGGTCGACGATTACTTGAAGAAAATCGAATCCCGATATTTGGTAACTTAACTTCAATAGATCTGGAAATTGATCAATATTCATTTTCAACACATGCAGGGCATAGTGAAATTGTCCAGTTTGCGAAAGACTGCGAGGCTGAAGATGTTGTAATCTATCATTCAGACCCAAGTATTGCCCGCCCACCACTTGCAAAGGCTCTCGAGGAGAATGGACATAATGTTCATGTTCCAGAAAACGGTATATCTGGTATTCTCGAATGATTCATTCAGCCGAAGAGGTTGAATATACCGACCTAAAGGGACTGTTGATACTCATGGCGGCAAAAGCACCAGGTGGAAAGAAACGCCCACGAAGGAAACGTAAGTTGAGACTCAGTCTTCGTCAAAGTAAAATCAAGAAAGCTGATAGTTATACAGACAGTCTTGGTTGGTCGACAGATGTCGGTCGAACATTGGAAGATGCACCAAAAAAAGCAGAACCAGAGACAATCTCAATCCAATGTGATATGTGTGGTTCGATGTTAAAAATTCGAAAACCTACAAAAGCACGCTACTCTGTAACTTGTTCATATCCAGAATGTGGAAACGTCATGTCTTTTGATTAAGATGAAACGAGTCTTTTTTGTTCTCTTTGTATTCATACTCCCCTGTCTACAGGGCTGTTTAGGGGCTTCTGAGGAAGTTTCGGATCAAACAATACGTCTCGCAACCACGACCTCAATGCGAGATTCAGGGCTGTTAGCAGAACTGTTGCCAGCTTTTACGGCTGAAACTGGAATTGAAGTTGATGTCATCGCAGTTGGATCAGGTGCGGCTATGAATCTTGCAAAAACAAATGATGTGGACATACTTATCACCCACTCTCCTGCGAATGAAATAGAGTTCGTTGAGGATGGTTATGCCATAAACAGGACCACATTTGCCTGGAATCGATTTGTCCTTATTGGACCAAATCAATTATCTGGAAATTTAACAGAATCAATGTCTTCCCTCGTTCTTGAAAATAAGTGCTTTATCTCAAGAGGAGATTCCTCTGGGACACATATCAAAGAACAAGATGTGTGGCGAAATGTCGCCCTTGTCAGCAATCTATCATTTATCAACAATGAATTAGGATATCATCCAGAATGGGAGGGATACCAGTCAATTGGACAAGGAATGGGGGCTGCAATTACAATTGCAAATGAGTTAGAATGCTGGACTTTATCAGATAAAGGAACTGCATTATTTCGTTCCAATAATATCGAACTAATGATACAAGAATTTGAATCACCTGAATTAGTAAACCCTTACTCTGTTCTCCTCTTAGACAATGATAAATTATCAGAGACTACCCTTTTCAGAGATTTCTTACTCAACAGTGCTGATTTAATCAACAACTACACCGTTTCGAATCAAACTTTGTTTGAAAGCGGAATTCCCTTGAATTCTGTGTGAATTCAACCGATCCATTTCCCAGACTTTATTTGCTGAGCAACCTTACTTTCATCATCAATTTGTTTACCTTGATGGATAAATATCGTCCGTGTTGCTAGTCGCTTCGCCTGTAGGACATTATGGGTTGCGAAAAGAACACAGCCCCCACGCTGTTTGAATTTGAGAACTTCTTTCTCAATCCTTTCGATCGATAGACCATCAAGCTCAGATGTAAATTCATCAAGAATCAAAATTTTACGATTCATAGCCAAAGCCCTCAAGAACACGAGTCTCTGTTTCTCTCCTCCAGACAATGTATCATTCCGTTGCCTCTCTTTCTCTTCCAAACCACATATTGCCGCCAATTTCTTACCAGCATCTGGTAAATGGTTGTGTATTATTATTGGTAATTGCAATTCCATAGCTACAGTATCCATCACAAGTGTTGGTTGCTGTGCAACATATGCAATGTCATGACCAATCCCCAAATCACTTCCATCAAGACCACAAATTCTTCTCAAGAGGGTAGATTTACCCGATCCAGACTCACCCATCAAGGCAATAATTTCCCCTTGCCTAAGTTCTAGTGAATAGGAATCTAAAATTTTAATTCCATCTTTTTCTACATTTAAATTTCCAAGAGTTATAGTGAAGTCATCAAACGATTCATTATCACGATTATCTTCTCCAAAACTACCACTTCCAAAGAAATGAACTCGTTGTAATAATTGTATGGATAACGCAACAAGTAGCGACAAAACTAGAAGAACACCACCGAGTTGTAACGCCGTGTCCATTTCTCCAATAGAGGTTTCAAGAACCACACTTGTCGTGAGGACTCGAGTTTTTCCAGCTATATTTCCACCAACCATCAAAACAGCACCGACCTCTGCAATAGCGCGCCCAAAACCCAACAAAATAGCGTTAACGATGCCTTTGCGAGCACAGTACATTTCAAGCATAATTCGCTTACTCCTTTTCACATTCATCACCCGAAAAACATCTCGCTTATCCTCTGAAACGCGTTCTAAAGCACCCCACGCAACTCCTAGAATGAGCGGAAAAATAAGAAGAGTCTGTGCAAAAATCATACCTTCAATTGTGAACAACCAGTTGAGATCTGATAGCAAACCATCTTTTGAAAGAGCAAGATAAACCAAGACTCCAACGACTACTGGTGGTAATCCATACAGAGCTTGAACAATGACACGTAGGATTTCTTTCCCACGCCATTTTGTATTTGCCAAGACAAGAGCGAGGGCAAGAGCAAAAAGAGTTGCGATAAGTGTAGCAGTCCCACTTGTGACCACGGTTCGTACGACCACATCCCATAGACTTGAAGTAGAGACCACGTCATCCCCAAGCGAGACAAACCTTTGAGGTTGGTGAACTGACCCACAGCCTGAAGCACATCCATAGGAGGCCCAAAAATGTCTGAAACACCATACTACATTTCACTCGAAGAAGCGATTAACATTGCACACAAGTTTCCGCTTAACACTGAAATAGAACAAGTATCCTTGGATGAAGCCCATGGCCGAATACTTGCGGCGGATTTATCTTCAAAGGTTAATGATCCCCCCTTTGATAATTCAGCCATGGATGGTTTTGCAGTACGTTTCAACGACACCAATATAGCGCCAACAACTCTCTCAATCATAGCAACATCACAGGCTGCAGCTTCAGAAGATTCGATTTCGATTTCAATCGGCGAAGCAGTTCAAATTATGACTGGAGCCCCATTACCAAATGGAGCAGATGCAATTATCCCAATTGAAGCATGTACTATTGATGGGGATTTAGTCACGTTGAATCAACCTTCTAAACCAAATTTTATTCGTCGCTGTGGTGAGAATATCAAGGAAGGAGTTATTGGTTTGAAAGAAGGAAGTCATCTTTCTCCACAATCGATTTCAATGTGTGCTACAATGGGATACGATCAAATTCCAGTTGTGAAGAAACTCAAAATTGGAATAATATCTACTGGTGATGAACTGAAATCTCCCGGAGAAACTCTATCATTTGGGGAAATATATGAATCCAATTCATACGGTCTTTCAGGCCTTGTAAAGGCTCTTGGCCATACGCCTATTCGATACCCATCCGTAGTCGATTCGTTGGATGATTTACGAAGACAATTCGATCAAGCCTCCTCTGAGTGCGATCTCTTCCTTACTTCTGGCGGTGTTTCTATGGGCGAGTGGGACTTTGTTCGAAAACTCATGGAAGAGGAGGGTGATGTCGCTTTCTGGAGAGTACGTATCCGCCCAGGCTCACCCCCACTCTTCGGCCATTGGAATGAAACTCCAATGTTCGGCCTTCCAGGAAACCCAGTTAGTAGCCATGTTGTTTTCCGTATGCTTGTAACCCCTTACCTCAGAGATTCACTTCGAACCTCTTTCCCAATCGATCGCATTGTTCATGCCAAATTATTGACCGACGTACGTTCAACAAACGACTGCCTGACCCTTCGAAGAGTAACACTCCTCTCCACCAAAGAAGGGTTCCTTGCTGAACAACCGAAACATCAAGGTTCGGGAAATATCGATAGTTTATCTTCTGCAGATGGTCTTACCTTACTTCAACCAGGCCAATCCGGTAAGACGGGGGAATGGATTGAAGTGCTCTTGCTCTGAGGTGAATGTATGCGAGTAACTGTTTCAGAGGAAGGGCCGTTACTCGACCATCTCAAAAAAATGCAGCCATCCACAAGTAACAACGTCTTACGAAAAATGCTCACGAGTCAACGTATTCAAGTCGATGAGAGTGTTATTTATAGAGCAAAACATATTGTTCAGGTGGGCCAAATCATTGAAATTCTACCCCGGCCAAAGCTAACCATCGAAGAGAAACAAGAGGTTTCAGCAAAAGAACATGATTTGGATATTATCCACGAGGATGAACATATTTTAGTTGTTTCAAAACCCGCTGGCCTTCTTTCGGTTGCGACGGACAAACTCGAACACTACACACTCCACAACAGATGCGTTGAATATTGCAAGGCCAATGATCCAAGAGGATGGTGCTTTATTGTCCATCGTTTAGACAAGGCAACCTCTGGTATCATGATATTTGCCAAAGATGAGAATTCAAAACGATACCTACAGGAACAATTCGCAGAACGCCAAGTTCATCGAGACTATGTCGCCCTTGTCGAAGGAATAGCAGAAGATGGAAACGCAACCCACCATCTCGTAGAAGACAAGACATTGAGGGTCCATATTTCAGAAGTACAAACAAAGGAGAGTAAACTTGCAATCACCTCCTGGCAAGTGATGAAATCAAACGACATTGCCACACTTCTACACGTTTTGATAGAAACAGGAAGGCGCCATCAGATTCGCGTCGCTTTAGCAGATCATGGAACACCTGTCGTTGGTGATAGGATGCATGGTGCTGAAAACAACCTTTTCGGAAGGATTTGTCTCCATGCAACTGCCCTTGAATTCCTTCATCCGTTCGACGATGAACCAGTTCGTTTCGAATCAGAATATGACGTGGCGTGGAACCACGGATTGAAGAACCCTTGACAACACGCTACATTTGTTCCTATGGCTGTGAATCACGAGTGGATAGAGGTGCGAGGTGCTCGCACACACAATCTACAAGACATCGATGTCAAACTTCCGAGAGGGAAGTTTGTTGTCATCTCAGGTGTTTCAGGTTCAGGAAAATCTAGTTTAGCATTCGACACACTCTATGCAGAAGGTCAACGAAGGTATGTAGAATCACTCTCATCTTACGCTCGCCAATTCATTGGACAAATGAAGAAAGCTGACTGCGACGGAATTGAGGGCCTTTCACCGGCCATTTCAATCGATCAGAAGCAAGGTTCACACAATCCGAGATCAACAGTTGCAACAGTGACGGAAATCCAAGATTATCTTCGTCTACTCTGGGCAAGAATTGGGAAACCACACTGCCCAGATTGCGGCCAAGAAGTAGCAAGACGAACAGTACAAGAAATCGTAGACGATATCTTTTGGAATTATGAACAACACACCATTGCTGTTTGGAGCCCAGTCGTTCGAGCAAGAAAGGGAACTCATGCTGAATTATTCAGACAATTTGTTGAGCAAGGATATATGCAAGGCCGAGTCAATGGACACGAAGTTGATTTCGAAAAACCTCCGACCCTTGACAAGAATATGCGCCACGATATCGACGTCCGGATTGATCGCTTTATTCTCTCAAGAGAGCGACGTCAGCGATCAACTGAGAGTGTAGAAAACGCATTACGTCTGGGCGGTGGGGCACTTGCTGTAACCAGCTTAAAGACTCCTTCAAAACCTGATGAACTAGAGGGGAATAATCGCCCTGTACACAATGAAGGAGATACTGTTTCATGGTCAGAAGATTTTGCTTGCCCTGAACATGGGGCATTTATGCCAGAATTGTCGCCCAGAGTCTTCTCGTTTAATTCACCACTAGGAGCCTGTCCAGATTGCCAAGGACTTGGAATTCAGAGACAATTCAATCCAGACTTAATCATCGATGATACACTTGCAGTATCGAATGGTTGTGTCTTACCATGGCGCCAGTCAATGTCACCTGGGTGGTACAAGAAATTACTACAACAAGTGTGCGAACACTACGGCATATCGACGACAGTTCCATTTGGCCTCCTCGATGAAGATTCTAAAGATATCTTACTCCATGGTTCAGGTTCAACAATCATCCACTTCCATTTTGAATCAGATAATGGTTCAGTTTACAAAATGAATAGGCCTTGGGATGGAATCATCTCTCGACTTGAACGAACCTACTCTGAAACATCTTCAGATCGTACTCGAAATCGGCTCATAGCGTGTATGACAGATCTTGATTGTCATGCCTGTAACGGAGAGAAACTCAACCCTGCAGCTCGTTTCGTGACTGTTGGTGGAATACGCCTTCCAGAAGTTAGCCGTAGTTCAGTCCATGAAGCATATCAACTCATCAAAGCATTCAATCCAGAAGCAGATGGTCCGCCTGAGCAATATGCTGACGTTTTAGAACCACTCAACGATCGAGCACTCTTCATCGGAAATGAAATCCTAAAGGAAATCGAAAACAGACTAAGCTTCCTTGATAATGTAGGGCTTGACTACCTAACACTGGATCGTAAAGCAAACACACTGTCCGGAGGAGAAAGCCAGCGTATACGATTAGCGACTCAAATAGGGTCAAGGCTAACTGGGGTCATGTATGTTCTCGATGAACCTTCTATTGGCCTTCATCAGAGAGACAATGAACGATTGTTGGAGACTTTACGCGAACTCACTACATTAGGTAACACCCTGCTCGTAGTCGAGCATGATGAAGATACATTACGTCAAGCAGATTGGATTTGTGATTTAGGTCCCGGGGCAGGTCTTGAAGGAGGCCACATCGTTGCAAACGGAATACCAAGTAAAGTCATGAAAGCAAAAGATTCCGTTACAGGAGCATATCTTTCAGGAAGGCGTTCAATAAAAGTTCCAGAAAAAAGGCAAAAACCTTCAAAGAAATGGCTCACAATCAAAGGGGCAGAGCACAATAATCTAAGCAACATCGATGTTAAACTTCCACTGGGCTGTTTTACATCTGTTACTGGAGTTTCAGGCTCAGGAAAATCTTCGCTCATCTCAGGAATCTTAGCTCCATCTCTTCAACGATACCTTCACAACAGCGAAAAACTCCCAGGTAAACACAAAGAAATCAAAGGTCTAGAACACGTTGACAAAGCCATCATAATCGATCAGTCTCCTATTGGGAGAACTCCTCGTTCAAATGCAGCAACGTATACCAAGGTCTTTGATGAAATCAGAAAACTTTTCTCAAACACAACCTTAGCAAAAGAGCGAGGATACACTACCGGAACCTTCAGTTTTAATGTGAAAGGTGGGCGATGTGAAGCATGTTCTGGAGCAGGTTCGATAAAATTAGAAATGAATTTCCTCCCCGACGTATGGATTGAATGTGATATTTGTAATGGAAAGCGCTACACAAGAGAATGTCTTGAAGTGACATGGAAAGGAAAGAACATCCATGATGTATTGCAAATGCCTGTTGGTGAAGCGGTAAAATTCTTTGAACACCATCGCAAAATTCACCGAACACTCGAAACCCTTCATTCAGTTGGGCTATCTTACATTCGACTTGGTCAGCCAGCAACAACATTGTCGGGCGGTGAGGCACAACGAGTGAAACTTGCAAGTGAATTACGCAGACCTCCACACAAACATACTGTTTACATTCTCGATGAACCGACTACCGGATTAGCATTTAGCGATGTTCAAATGCTCATCGATGTTCTTCTCGAATTACGAACGAAAGGTCATACAGTGATTGTTATTGAACACCATCTCGATGTCGTCAAATGCAGTGATCACGTTATCGATCTTGGCCCAGAAGGCGGCGATAGAGGTGGACAAATTGTTACCTCAGGAACGCCTGAAGAAGTGGCCGAAGAAGTCAATAGTTTCACAGGAAACTTCCTCAAAACACTTCTTTCTTCCCAGTAAAGCCCGCCGTAGTGTTCAAAGAGCGTATGCGATGAACTCTGTTTGGGTCGGAAGCAATGACAGTCCACGATGTTCGAATCGAAGTCACGCCTTTGCAAACGTAAGGAATGCGCGATGTACGTGGAGACGTTGTACGTCGGCAACTTATTGCCGACCATGGAGTCGACGTTGGCATCGTTCGCAGCATCTGCGGATATCTCATTCGCAGTCAATACGATGCGTCTTCAATCGCACCTCGCGTCCAAGATATCTTTTCCGATCCAATCATTGAATTTGGGGCAGTTGACACTCCAGTAATTCATGATTCCAACTTCTTTGCCCAACCCCCTCCTCTCTGTGTAACAATTGGCTTCAAGCCAGGAGTCACTGATAATCCAGGTGCTGCAGCAAACGACGGATTCCAAGTACTCTTCCCGGATGTTAGTGCAGCAATATCCACCTACACCACATATGTGTTCACAGATCTCCCAGAGACTGTTGACAATGTATGGCTTGCCTCAACTCTTCACAACCCATTAATCGAGCGAGCAATCTTAGTAACTCGAGACGATCTCTCTTCAGGAAATGCTTCAATTATCGCCTTCCCAGAGAGGCCAACAATTGTTCGCCAGTCCCCATCAATCATTGATTTAGAGGTGGCGAATGAGGAACTCATTCGTCTATCGGTTGATGGTTTACTCGCTCTTAATCTTACAGAGATGCAGGCAATACAAGCGCACTATCGAATGGCTGAACATCAAACAGCCCGTCACTCTGTGGGTATCTCCACAAACGCTCCTACAGATGTTGAATTGGAATGTCTCGCACAAACTTGGAGTGAGCACTGTAAACACAAGATATTTGCAAGCAAAATTCATCACATTGATACTGAAACAAATGAAGACACGATTATCGATTCATTGTTCAAGACACACATCATGAATCCTACTCACGATATGGCGAAAGAAGTCGACTGGCTTCTCTCAGTGTTCCACGATAACTCAGGCGTTATCGCGTGGAATGACGATTGGAGCGTCTGTATGAAAGCAGAGACGCACAACTCTCCTTCAGCCCTTGACCCATACGGGGGTGCTATGACGGGTATCGTAGGTGTGAACAGAGATATCCTAGGAACTGGACTTGGTGCAA
>JABIYX010000064.1 GCA_018666575.1 Methanobacteriota archaeon
AACCACAAACAATGTCCTTGACATGGGGGTCTCGTCCTTGGAAGATTTGGCGCTCTCATTGGCAAAATCGTTCAGGTATGAATGGAAGGCGTGTTTCCTACGCGCTTGTAGGAGCAATGATTCTCTTTGCAGCAATCCCATATGCAATAATCAACCATCTGACTTCTTTACGAGACTGGGCAGCATTTGATCCATCAACTCAATACGATCACGACATGGTTTTTTGGGCATGGATGATCATTCCCTATCTTACACTGTACCTGTATTATCCAGCTGCTGCATGGCTGGGAAGTAAAAACGAAACGATGTGGAGGCAGAATGTTATTTTCCATCAAATGATGCTCATTTCCTGCTGGATTGTGTTCCTAATCTTTTTTTTATTCCCAGTTGAAATCGACTTGCGTCATCTCGTCGTCAATACAGAAGGCACTGTTTGGGAACCGCTCTTTGTCATGATGCACACGGTCGACACACCTTGGAATTCTTGGCCTTCTCTTCACATTGTTCAAAGCATGCAGGTTGTGTTTGTGTTACGGTACTGGTTTCCTCCTGAGTCGACTCGAATGAAGATTCTTCATTCCATGTTGTTAGTCTCCTGGCTCCTATTGGTGGCTTCGACTATGGTCGTAAAGCAGCATTACATCTGGGATGTTACAACTGCAATTATTTTTGCTGGCCTGGGATGGCGATATTGGATGAAGCCTTGCCTTGAAGAATTAAACTACGAACATGCTCAAAAAGAGTTTGATAAAGTATATGATATCTAACTGAGTGATGCGTATTGCAAAGCCTATGGTGATTTTTCACGGAAACATTATAACTTTACCGTCATAGTTTATTCACATGCAACCTGATGCACAACCACAGCAGCAAGTCATAGAAGGACAACCTATGAGTCAACCAATCGGACAACAGCAAGTCATGGCTGGCCAAAATATGACAATGGGGAACCAACAGATTATGATGATCCGGCAAAGAAGCGGAGGACCAAAAATCTTCGGTATCCTGGGCATTTTACTCGGTGGACTTGGAGTAATCGCTAGCGCAATGAATCTCGGAACTGATCTCGATGGACTTGGGGGTACTGCAACAGCAGTTTACTACCTCACAACCCTGCTTAGTTTAGTCTCCGCTGGTGTGTTTGCTTACGCTGGTGTGCTCTTGTTCCAATACAAGAAGAATGGTGTCTGGTTCGGACTCGGCGCAGTCGGTGTGACTGTTCTTAGCGGACTTATCCAAGTATTCTACATAACTGTCGAAATCGAAGAGGTTTTGGGAGAAGATGCTGCAGGCATTATGGCTACACTCGGACTCATTGTGGTCGGAGTCCAAGCGATCTGCTGTACTGGTATCGTTGCTTTGCCGATGATGTTCAACGGCCAAGATCTCGAGTGATTGAACAATCGCTAAAGCTCAGTGGGCTTAGTGTAAGCGCTGCTACTGTAATTTGGCCTGACGCAACTGCAATTGTGTTTACTAAAGTTGTTTGACGATATTGGATGAGGCCTTGTCTGGAGACGTTAAAGGATGAAGTAATTCAACAAGAATTTGATTCTACACTTAATCCAATTAATCCAACGGAAGACATTAATTGGGAGATTCTATAATCTGTGATTTCAGATATTATGGATTAAAATTTGGCCGAAACATCAAGTAGCCTCGTCATTAGTATGCGAATGCCTGCTGGCCCGAAGTCTTTGACGGAGGAGGACCTGAGGCGGATGTGTCAATATGAGCATTGCAGAAAAGATGGCAGCAAATCAGAAACAAGTCGCTATTTCAGAATTCTTTGAAAAGAACAAACACTTCCTCGGTTTTGATACCCTAACAAGGGCACTCATAACCGCTGTTAAAGAAGCAGTAGACAATGCTTTGGACGCTTGTGAAGAAGCACGAATCCTTCCTGATATCATCGTTCAAATTACAAAAATTGACAATAAAAAGGATATTCTTCAACTGGATGTTGAAGATAATGGCCCTGGTATTCCTCGTACAAGCATCGAGAAAGTGTTTGGACAACTCCTCTTTGGTTCACGGTTTCACGCAATTCGCCAGTCACGCGGCCAACAAGGTATCGGAATTACTGGCGTAGTCATGTATTCTCAGTTAACGACAGGAGACCCTACGCACGTTGAATCGAAAATTGCGACGGAAGCAACCGCAGTCGCAGTTGATATCGGACTTGATACTCGAAAGAATAAGGCTGTGAAGTCCAACCAAGATCGAGTTGATTGGGGAGACAAAGTCCATGGTTTGAGAATCCGAACCACGATGAAAGCGAAGTATCAGAAAGGACGCCAATCTGTCTGGCAGTATCTTCGTATGACAAGTATTGTCAATCCGCATGCAGATATTATTTTCATAGACCCCGATGGGCAGAAGCATCACTGGCCACGTGTTACTGAGAAATTACCAGGTCGTGTTGAAGCGATTAAACCCCATCCTAACGGTATCGAACTTGGACAGCTCCAACGATTGTGTGGTGAATCTTCTGAAGCAAGAATGACCACATTCCTACGGCGAAATTTCTCTGGTGTTTCAGGGAGAGCCGCCAAGGAGTTGTGTGAAGTTGCTGAATTGGAAGAGAAGTTGAAACCAAAATCTCTCAAGGCTGAACAAATTAGGGCCCTGCTCGAAGCATTCCAAGGTGAGCGAACGCTGCGTGGCAAGCCTGTCAAACTGCTGAATCCACCAACGTCCTGCCTCTCTCCTATCGAAGAATTACTCATTAAGAAGGGGCTTTCTAAAACAATTGATTCGAAGTTCGTAACCACTATGACACGAGCCCCGAATGTTACTCAAGGAAATCCATTCCAAATTGAAGTGGGCCTAATCTTTGGAGAGGGTATGGCTGCAGACAAACCTGTTGAAATTCTACGATTTGCAAATCGTGTTCCACTGATGTATCAACAAGGTGGTTGTTTGTTAACCAAGGCTATTGAAGGCGTAGATTGGAGACAATATGGTCTTGATCAAGCCGGGGGAAGAGGTGTTCCTAAGGGCCCTGCTGCTATTCTTGTTCATCTTGCAAGTACAAACGTCCAGTTTACTTCTGAAGCCAAAGAAGCACTCTCAGATAATGAGATGGTGATGGAAGAAGGTCGTAAGGCGATGTTGGAAATGGGTCGCAGTTTGAGAAAGCATCTTGAGAAGAAGAAAAAGATGGGGAAGACGCGAGAGAAATTCGAACTTATCAACGATATTATCCCTGCAATTGCAGAGAAGTCCGCATCCTTACTTCAGCTCCCAGTACCAGATTTAGCCGCCTCAATTACCAAGATTATGTCTGCTGTAATTGCTGAAACAACCACAACTTGGAATAAAGAAACAAAGCAAACAGATGTTCACATTATTCTGTATAACTACACATCAAGAGCCCGTTCCTACACCATACTTGTCACCTGGCCTGAAAAGCAAGGCGGAAAGATGATCGGGAATGAACTCGGTGGACGGAAAGAAGCAACTGGGGTGTGGGCATGGAAACTTGAGACTCTACAGCCAGGCGTTCAAACAGTAATTACGTACAGTCTTGATAATATCGAAAAAGGAGACTGGAATGAAACCGATGTCTTTTACAGAGGTTCACAAGAGGTCATTGGAGCAACAAAGATGGACGAAAAACTCCTCGAAGAGATACGTAGACAGGAAGAAGCATTCATTGAGCAAGAGAATCTTAGCAAAGAAATTGTTACCGATTCAATTGAGGAGGAACAATCAGCCCCGGTCCAAGAAGAAGTTGTTACCCATGATGAGCCTCCTGTTGAAACACAAGATAGTCCTGAGGTTGATTCAGGAGAAACGAAACAAACAACTCTGTTTGGAGGTGATTACTGATGGTAGCTGTACGCAAGTCTGTTGAAGAAACAAAGGTGGCTCTACACGGTGTTGTCCGTGAAATGTATGACCGTATTATCAAGGGCGATCCTCCGACCATGACACTCCCTGTACGAACCAAGAACAACATTGGATTCGATCCTAAATTGGGTGTTTACAAATATGGAAAGAAGCAAACTATTCGTGATGCAACAAGCCTTGGTTCTGCAAAGCAATTGCTACGCGCATTGCACGTTATTGAATTCATTGAAGGCATGATCAATGACGGAAAATCGTCCACTCTTCGTGAAATGTACTATATTTCAGAAGGATGGGGTCTTGGGAAATTCCAATCTCAAAACGAGAGCAACAACCTAGCTGAAGATTTAGAAATCGTAACAAAATGTTTGAGAGAAGATTTCAAACTACGTCCTGAAGAAGATGGGGCCAGAATGATTGGTAACATAACACTACAAGAACGGAACCGTCGCGGACAATGGATGCGTATCAATGCTCGAGACGATGTAGGAGACAGTGGATACGGTGTCCCATACAACGTCGAGAAAGAGAAGATTGAATTCTTAGAGCATGATGTAAAATTCATCATGGCAATTGAGACCGGTGGTATGTTTGACCGACTGGTTGAAAATGGATTTGATGAGGATTTCGATTGTGCTTTACTTCACTTGAAAGGACAGCCTGCTCGTTCAACTCGAAGAATTATGAAAAGAATGAGTGAAGAATGGGATCTGCCTGTAGTTGTCTTCCTCGACGGTGATCCTTGGTCGTTCAGAATCTTCGCGTCAATCGCTTATGGTGCAATTAAGACTGCACACATTTCAGAATATCTTGCTACACCTTCCTCGACATATCTTGGGATTACCGCTGACGATATCCTTGCATATGATTTACCGAGTGATGACCTTTCAAAGAAGGATATTGAAGCGCTTAATGCTGAATTAAGCGACCCTAGATTCGCAGACGGTTGGTGGCAAGAACAAATCAATATGATGCTTGAAATCGGAAAGAAGGCTGAACAGCAATCGTTGGCAAAGTACGGTCTTGATTTCGTAACTGAAACATATCTGCCAGAGAAATTATCAGAACTCGGTTTGAACTGATTACGGAAAGCGAGCCTTCTTTGAGGAGTGATTCTTCGACATGGACATGGAGCAGCAACAGAAGAGCCGATGGCCCTTCCGAATCTTGATTGCATCATTGGTCAGTTTGGTTATTGGCAGTGTACTCCTCCTTTCTCAAATGGACACAATGGATGCGATTCTTGATCCTCGCGATAACAACATCGCTGTTCTCAACACGCAGGATGAAGTTCAAACTCTCGTCGAAATTGATGATCCTGGTTGCTATCGTGCGTATGGCGTAGGGTTCGGTGGGAATGTTACGCTTTCAGAACTTGATGGTTCAGTAATTGGAGATCCCCTAACAGAATCAAAATGTAAACTCGATTGGCAAGCAATGGCAAGTGACGGTCAAGAATTTGAGACACTTGCTACATGGGTTGTTTCAACCAAGGGCGATTACATTCTCCAAGTTGAATGTGAAGGCGATTGTGGGAACGAAACGATTTGGCTTACATCAATAGATAGTATGGAAGAAGGAATTATTTCTTCAACGTCGTTACTAACTGGAGGATTTTTGTGTTGCCTCGGAATTCTACTGCTTCCGTTATCCGGAGTACTCTTAGCATTCTCACAAAATCGAAAGAAGAACGTCATGGTTGTCGTGGGGCCTGATGGCAACCTTATGCCATTAACTGATTATACCCCCGACAACATTCAAGCACAACTCAACCAGCAACGAAATGATACCAGTGAAGGGTTAGATTTCGATATTAGAACTGGAGAATATGTAGGTCCGCAAAATTCGAACACCCAGACTCAAATGGGAGGGCAGCAGCATGTTGCAGCGGGAAGTATGCTGACCACTGAACAAGTCTATGCGCTGATGAGAGGGGATGTCGAAGCTGCATCTACTCCTGAAGAAGAAACCGTACCTGATCCATTCCCAACTTCTCCAGGAAGTTCAATTGTTGCGAGTAGCCCTACAAAACAGACTCCTCTTCCAGTAGAAAAACAGAGTCGGAAGATACCCAAGGCTGAGAACCAAGATTGGCAGTCATGGGACGAAGACTGAGATTGACTCGTATTTCTTCGACGAGTTCAAATGAGGGGGGCGCTACGTAACTACAGGTTGAGTAGTATGGGTGACCTCGATAAAACATTGAACCTTCTGCAAAACAAGACGCGTCGCCTAATTCTTGAGCGCCTGGTTAGAGAACCACATTATCCAATGCAGTTAGCTGAACTCATTGGAATCAGCCAACAAGCAATCAAGAAAAATCTAAGGGAATTGGAGAACGGAGGATTCGTAGAGAAAATGCAGGTTGCAAGTGAAAAAGGCGGCCCACCGAGAACAATATTTCGAGTTCAGGAAGCATTTTCTTTACGTATTGATCTTGGGCCGGATCTATTCAAGATAGAGAAGAGAAAACTTCCATCGGGTGGACCTCTGCGATTAAGTTCCAAGCTCCCCTCAACTGTCGTACCTATTGCAGAACAGGTAAGTGGGCGCAAGAAAATCAGTGTAACTGAAGGCGTTATGCATCTTGACCAACTCAATGAACAGCTCGAAACTCTGGACCGTCAAAGAGATGCCTTGATTGCATTACATCAGCAAATTCGAGGTCGCATTTCCGCTGCAGTGGATTCTGATTTTGAGAACTACTCGCAGCGAACTATGGTTCATGCACTCATCGAAGCTCCCAAGATTCAGCCAGACCTTGGCCTCATGGCGAAGGAATTACAACTTTCAGAACAGGACATCACAGCCGTTATGACTCGTGTACGAGAACTGGTTGAGAGGCAACGCTCTGACCGGTCTGGTGAAGTTGTCGCCATTGACGACAACCCCGACCTACGCTGGTGGCTTGGTTAAGCCTCAATCAGAATCTTCTGAACCGAGTACAGACATCAGTGAGGACTGTTCTGCGATTCGATCCTTTACATCCGCTCTGCGTCCCTTTCCTACAAGGTAAAGAACACCAAAGAGAGAGAATGTTAGAAGAACAATCATGGTTGGCAGTGCAACCTTTCCAGCAACTTCACCTGCGACATCCAAGAACGGGTTTGAAGAACCGAGTTCGTCTGAAATACGCATAACGTTGTTTCCTTCACTCGCTTCGACGATGTTGTTACCTGGATCGACGACGACGTAGACATTCTTGGTACCTGCAGTTACTGGGTAAAGCATGTACAGTTCAACGACGCGACCATCTTTCATTGAATCATCAGGCTTGTCGATTGCTCCAATTTCTTGTCGCATGACAATGCTGTCTTCATCGCACATGTTGCTGTTCTTGCGGATTGTATCCTTCATATCATCATCGTCGTATTCGCAAAGAATGACTTCAATGTTGGAAGCATGGACGTTTCCTGTGTTGGCAATCTCAATTCGGATCGGAATGGATTCGCCTACGTCAGCGGAGTCCTTATCTGTGGTTGCTGATACAACTTCTAGGTCAGGAGCACGGAGACTGACTGTAATGATTTTCTCATTAGAATCGAGGTTATCTCCGTCCCATGCAGCACTTTCATCGTGATCTCCACCGTCTTCCATACCACCCATCATTGAAACAACCTTCAGCCCAAGGCTTCGAGTTAAGAGTTGTGCGCCTGGATCGATTGAAACGATAGCCGCCATGGTGTAGGTTTCGTAAGGAACCATCTCAGGAAGTCTCCATTCATTGATATCTTCGAGATACACACAACTGTCTTCTGGGAATGAGCTTGCTGTCGATTGTGTAACAACGCACTCTTCCTCGCTTTCCAAGTCAAGTCCAACCTGACGTAGAATCTTCCAAGAAACACTCCATCCATCGAGAGTTCCCATACCAGGAGTCTCTGTCCATACGAGATCGTTTCCTGTTCGAGTCGAGGTGTGGTTATCCAATGAAGGAACATCTGGGACGTTACCTGCGTTGGTGACATTGACTACGAACCTGACAATACGGCCAGGGGCAGAAGTCTTGACGTCATTCTCAACTGTCGGATCCATTGAGATTTGCATATCATAGAACTCGTTAACAGTAACTTGCAGTGTTGCAACATCACGTAGTCGTGTCATACGGCCTGAAGCATCTGGGTAAGATTGTTCAGAGTAAGTGTTGAACACAATGGTGTATTCGCCCGCAGGAACTTGCTGAGGGATGTTCATCAGAACATCGAAGATTTGTTCAGAATCTACGTCGAGTTCCTCAAGTGAGTTTCTTGGTATCTCGATGTCCCAGATGACATCAACGCCCGCGGAGTCAGTGACTCGAGCGAGAGTGTAATCAAAGCGGTCAGGTCCATTCCCTTCGTTTGTAACAGTTGTTGGTAGAGTAATCGAGTCTCCTGGGTTAACCAGCATGTCTGGATTTGCTCCCAAATCTATGGCCGTATCGAGTTTGTACACGTGGTTGATATCAACTTGAAGAATCTTCGAAGCGGAGATCTTAGGATATCCTTTCAGATTTGCCTTGATCGTTACCGCCTTTCCTAGACCTGCAACTGAATCATCAGGTGCGCAGATCTTGACTTTGACTTCGTGAGTCCTTGATTCATCCCCGCTTAGAATAATCCATGGGCGAGAGATGCCATCAGGATTGAGTGGTAATCCAGTTGGGAAGATGACTTCGACTGTCCAATTGTCTTCGTTATCGGTTGTACCAGGCGTAGTGAATACAAGGTCCCCTGAATCAAAATTCTTCGCAACATCGATCTCAAAGGTGTGACAATTAGGTTCCAATGCACCCGGCATGTAAGGAGCAGGTGTAACACGAGCTGATGTGTCGTTTTGGAACATCATAATGTTGTTTGAGGAACGTATCGATACAAAGACACCTAATTCAAGAATATCATACGTACCTTTCTCGACGGACTTGATTGGTTCTCCAGCTGACCATCCCTTGAGTAATATTACGAATGCCCCTGGATCTTCAGAAGTTGGAACACTGATTTCAAGGTTCTTTGTTACAGTCTGTTGAGGATCAAGTTGTACGCTCATTGGGAAATTGACGTCCCATGCAAACGGCAAAAGCCATTCTTGTCTTCCCTCGAGAGTTTGAGGGTCCCAGAAGAGGAATGTATCTGCTACGTTTCCAGTGTTGGTAATCGTAATCGAGAAGATTGCGGTCTGTCCCTGTTCAACATCGGCAACGCTGTGCGAGCTATCGAGGTCAATTCCATGAACAACGTCCATGAGTGTTAGAGTGGTAATCTCAGACCGGATTGCTGGATCCTTGTACGACTTAGCATCAACTCGTATTTCTGCTAATTCGTCACCATTCGCTTGATAAATCGATGGCGCCCGTACTCTGAGGTAAAATCGAATAGATTCGCCGCCTTCAAGGAAGATTGCGGTATCAGGGAAGATTGCTGTGTGGTTCTCTGCGAAGAATAATGTGGCTGTCCAGTTGGTTGGAACTCCTGTGATGTTGAGTCCGTATGTGTCTGCAACCAAATCCTTCGGTCCCGGTGTCGAGTTATTCATTGAAAGATTGTAGATGGTTTGTTCACCTGGTTCGATGACGTGATAGAAGGTTTCTCCTTCTTCGAACTCTACATCAACTTGTCCTGTAAGGACGTGAGAATAACAGATAGTAAATCGGTTGTTGTTGGCTTGGTCGTTACACTTGTTGGTATCAGACCATGCAACGTGAGCCCCACTTCCAAGATCGTTTGAGAAAGCTGGCGGCATTCCAATACTCGGCTTATACCCGGAGTTAGGGCCAAGTTTGTTCGATGACCATTTCGTAATCGGCACAATTTCCCATGGATCAAGAGCAATGAGCCCATCGCCTTCCATGTTGGTATGGTTGAGACGGACATACTGGATTTCTTCCCCTGCAGAGGTATTGCCTGAATCAACCCAAGCAATATGGATTTGATTTTGGTCGTCAGTCAGGAGTGAAGGGAATACGGAGTTTCCTCCCCACGGAGCGTTCTGTGGAAGGCCAGCATAGGTTTCAACATTCGAAATTGGTGTGTCGTTAATCTTCTTGATAGCATATGTGGATAGTCCATCATCGCGACCATCGAATTCTCCAGCGCCTTGCAAGCGAAGTTTGGTGTAGTAAACCTCGTAGTTGACATCCTTTTCGAATCCGTAATCACGTCCATCCATCCATGCGATGTGTGTGTTACCTTCCATATCCACTCCAATAGATGGATGGAATGAGTAAGCGTCATCGATTGTTACACGAGTGTCATTTACAACGACAAGGTGTCCTTCTGAACCCTTTCCAGTGTCTTCAGAATAGCCTCCATTCACAACAACAGTTCCTGAAACACCAGGAGTCCAACTTGGGTCGTTGTCCATCTTACCATATGGGTCGAGGACTGACATGTAGATCTCACGTGAATTGTTTGTTGAGATGTAGACCATAGCTTCTACGAGAAGAGCCATCGAACTCGCGCCACCGGATCCTGATGGGAATTCATAGACTTGTCCGCCCGCACTTGTTGAGCGGATTGTGTTTGCAGGGCAGTTTCGAGCTGCTGTGCTTTGAATACCATTCGGACAAAGTGATAAATCTTTGAAATGGGATTGAACTCCAGTCGCTCCACCATATGTCTGACCGTACATCCCTACTGGGACAACGCCAGCAACAACACAGTTATCGTGAGCCTCTTCAATTGAGGTTGTATCGTCTGCTTGTTGTGCAGGGTCACCGTCTTTTGGACCTTCGTCAGAAATTGGAATTGCGATCTTTGTAGCGTTCGGATTCCATCTGTGGTCGTCTTGTGTTGGAGGATTTCCAGGAACGTTTCCTTGAGCATCCTTCCATGAAAGGCAGGCCCAGTTCGTACCAGGGCCCCAGTCTTCCCCAGAGTATCCGGAGTAAGTGTTTCCGTTGTATACGGTGCCTGGAAGTTTTCGGATTCCGCCAGAGTCATCGCCTGGTTGGATACCTAGAGCAGTTGTACGTGGTCCAGCATTTTTGTTGTGTGTAGCACAATTACCACTGCTTGCCGCACCTGGAAGGGTATTACCTAGTCCATAGATGGTCTCGTAAACAGTCATGTTTCCTTCTTCAAGCATAGGTTTTAATCCTTGGAAATAACCACCTGCTGCGAAGTTTCCACCGTAAATGACAGTGCAAACGTCAGCCCATTCAGAGTACATTGAACCAGAGGTGTCGACGATGAAGACGAGTTCAACCTTACCGCCTCGGGTATCGTCCCAAGCAATCTGAACAAGGTCGTTTGAATCGACAACGATGTCAGGATGGCCTTTGTGGCCAATAATAGGTGTTAGGAGAGTGTCTTCGAAAAGTGTGAGGATGCTACCGGCATCAAATTCAGGTTGAATCATTGTGTAGTAAATTTGAGGTTGGTTGAAGAACATCTGAAGTTCGTCATAGGAATCTTGCCAAGCGATGTGTAGGTTCCCACGGCTGTCAACATCAATTGATGGCCAATCTCTGTCCTGTGCACGCATTGATAGGATGGTGTCGTCAATTTGAGAGATGGTGGTGTCTTCAACAGCCATACCATCCAAAGGAGCGAGGTATGGGTTTAGAGAAGTATACATGATCTTGTATTGGCCAGATTTGTCTGCCCAAACGATGTGGATGCGATCGGTGTCATCGATGACCATGTCTGGATGCCAGACTTTGTGGAGTCCCGGATTGGTGATTTGAGTAGCGTCAATAAGCGTCTCTCCACGAGGCGATAGCATGGAGTAATACAGGTGCTGATTGTTGCGTGTCCACACGACGTGGACATTGCCTTCACTGTCAGATGCAACGGTTGTTTGAGCATCGGATGCAGTTCCTCCGTCAACAATGCGGACTGCTTCTGTGATGACAACTTGGGAAGCTTCTGCTTCTTCTGTTCCAATAATTAATCCGGAGAATGCTGAAAGGAGCATTAAGCTGACGAGTGTAAATGATTTGGTTGTTTGACGCATAGTATCACCTGTGGCACACTGAACCATACAAGTCCAGTACTTAACCGCGCCCCTCAAGCGTCAGTTAGACAAGGCGTGAATTTGCTTTCAGGCCCACTCTTCTGGGTCTAAGCCTGTGCCGAATGGCATCGTGTCATTAAACTCGATTTTTGCTGGTTCTTCAATTTTAATTGAAGAGGATTTTTTCTCTTGATTTGCCCAATCATCGACAGGTCCGGGTTCACCTTTACCTGGGCCATAAGCGAATTTGATTTCATGAATCATGCTTAGTTTTGCAAGCCATAACCTTCGCAGAGAATGCATTAACGCATTTTTGCTGAGCCCGTCGTTCCAAATTGGTAAACTCACGTTGAAGGCTTGAAGCGGACCTGGTTTTTCCTTTCCTTCGTGCCCCATATGGATGCCCCAGTCGAGTTCAGCTTTCATCAACGTTAAGCGGCATTCGTGCACCCACTCGCTCCAAACATCTTGCTCTTCGGACATGTGTTCCTTCATTTGTTCTTGTTGCCCGAGATCAACTCTCGTCATACTCGAGACAAAAACCAAATCGCGTCCTTTTGGTACAACGACTGCAAACATGTGGCCTTGCGGGCCTGGAGGATACTTGATGAGGAAATGCGCTTCAGCTCTGGGGTCGTTTTTATCCCGAATTTCGAGACGTTCGCTGGCGAGCCATTTGCGAATATCATTGATGCGGTTTTCATCCACCATGTCTATGCCTCGCGGTCGATGAATTTGAACTCAACGCTTCTCACTAGCAAGACTTTCACGAAGTATTGTAAGTTTCTCTCCAAGTTCGTTCTTGTAAGTCCCAGGAGCAGTGAGGCGTGAAAATGCCTTTTTGGTGTCGACATAGGAATCCCACCAGAATCCAAACATACGCCCAGTTAACCAATAGGTTGGGAAAGAGCATAGATAAACGGTGATAATAGCAGCAGCTCTCATGCTAGAAGATTCACCAAACATCTGCGTCCACTCGAATGCAAGAATTGTTTCGAGTTCACTCTCAAACCACCACAAAGACCCAATCGTTAGAATAGATATGAATGGCCACATCAAAACAGAACCAAACATTGCTGCAAGGAACTGGTATGTTGTTCTCGCGTCAACCCCTTCATCGGTTCTGTCACCTATGATTCGGCCAAAAGCCATTTGCAATGATAACGAAACAAGGAAGATTGGAAGTAATGCGGCCATCACTGTTGTTCGAATGCTTGCGTCTACGAGTCGCAAAGGATTCCCCTTCCTAAGCCCAGTCGCGTCTTTATTCAAATCGCGTCCATCGAGGTTTCTTTCATCGAGTTTTTTTTGGATATCGATTCCATGATCGAGAATTGGATGGTCGATTTTTACAGGTTTGGAGTCGACGTGTTGGAGTTCTGTTTGGTATCTATCACGGACATTACGAGCCGCGATGACTTCTTCTCGCCATGTTTGAAGTGGTTTGTTTTCCATACGAGATTCGACTTGAGCAATCAGATGCGTCCCCTTATGTTCATCCCATGAAGAGACGTTCGGCGTCAATGGATGTAGGTGTGGGCGGAGATTATCTCGAAGGGAACGAACGAGTTCCTGAGGAGGTTCAACCCATTGACGTTGTTTTACAGCTTGGATGAGATCTTCTGGGATTTGGTCTTCTGGGAGATAGTGTGGGTCGCCAAATTCAACCCACATATCTGTTCGATAATGATGGCGGACTCGGAAGTGCAAACCAACTGGCTGGAGCACTGGACATTTGTCCCCACTTGCCTTTGCGATTGCTGCAGCTGCGAGGACGGTTCTCATAGGGCCTGTTCTAAATCTGAGCATGTGAGACAAATCATGGCTTGTTCCTTCCGGGAAAAGAACACACGCAAATCCACTTGAGATTCCGGTTGCAAGAGTCAACAATGAACGGCCATTTAGATTCGTAGCTTCTTCTTCTGAACAACCTCCGCGAAGTAATTCAGCTTTACGAACTACAGGTTGAACCGCTAATCTACGAGTCCAAAATGAAAGGATAGGACGTGTGACAAGATCGTGACGGCCGCCCATGACGAATTCCTTGGGGTGAGCCAACATGATTCCAAGTGGATCGATAAGCCCGTTTGTATGCCAAGATGTGCAGAGCGACCCTCTGTCCGAGGGTATCTTTTCTGTACCTGTATATTCAATGGTCCGAAACTGGTTTGCAGCCGTTCTTCGACAGAAGAAAAATGCTAATTTCGTCCAGAAAAACGAGCCAGGTGTTGATTTATCGTAGGATGGCATTGGAGTGTTCAACAGTTTCTCCATCTTCATATTCCCAGATGATTTGGAAAGGACTGGCAGGGCCTCGCCTCTGTGGTCTACTGCTCCATCCCAATCTGCAACTCCTTTGGCCACTCATTCCCCCTCCGTTTGTAGTTCTAAAGCCAAGACTCTTAATTTGTCGTGGTCAGTTTCTTGGCTTTGATGCGGCCACATTGCAGCCAACGTCTTACCAGAATCGTTTTCTGTTCTTGGAAGGATATGTAGGTGCACGTGAGGCACTTCTTGGCCTGCAAGAGGACCATCGTGAACAACGACTGTGAAATCTGTCGTGTTGAATTTTATTGCGAGTAAACGCTGCACTTCGACAACTCCTTCCATAAGTTGTGAGCGTTCAAGAGGTGACAAATCCTTCATTCTTGATGCGGCTGTGATTGGAATCACAAGAGTGTGCCCTTCTCGTCTCGGAGATATATCGAGAAAGGCATACCATCCTTCGCCAGATCCAACTTTGTGGGATGGAATGTCGCCTGACAATATATGTTCAAATAATGTTTTCTCGGCCATAGAACGACCAGTCGCCCATTACAGATAATCAAACCGCAGATGTAGGGTTGAGAATCCAATTTCCTGATGGGCCCTTTCTCAATGCGAGAGTTCCGCTGGAACCGTCATTGTAAACAAGATTGTGATGTAGTTGTTCCGAATCCGTCTCTGGGTAATCTGAGCGTTGGTGGAGGCCACGAGATTCTGTTCTTAATTCAGCACTTTTCACACTGGCAAGGCCAAGGCGGATTGCTGCTTGAACTCTGAACATCTCAAGTAGATTCTGATTTGCAATAAGCGATGTTTCATCACAATGAAGTTGTTCGCCTCGAATCGATAGTTGGTTAAGCGATTCTGAAGCACTTGCTAGAGCGCTAGCATCAATTGCAGGAGTTTGAGTTGATGTGAGAATCTCACAAAGACGTTGAACAACGGGCTTGAGTCGTTGGACTGGCCCGTCTGATTCTGCACCAAGCATACTTAGTTCAGCTTCTGCGATGTTTAGAGATGTTTCAAGTGTTGAAGCCCCAGTGAATTTACGTTTTGTGATCCACTCAGATGCGTGGACGCCTGCTGATTCTCCTGAACATATTGCTTCCAGTAAACGGTTGCCTGCAAGAACATCTGCTCCATGAAGACCGCTTGAAGATGCGTCTCCTGCAGCGTAAACCCCTGTGAACCAACGCGCCCATGTTTGAAGGACAACTCTGCCATTCTCATCGGTTGGAAGCCCGCCGAGGGTGTGGTTTGGCCGTGGTGCAACTTCGATTGTTTGCCGATGCATATCGACGCCAAGTCGTTGCTTGATTTGGTCAAATGTCATTGCCCACCACTCAGCGTGTTCGCCGAGTTCACGGGCATCGAGTACCGTCGTGCCCGCTTCATTCATTTTCGAACAGATTTCCGATGTCATTGAGGATGCTGATACATCGATCTCTGTTCCAGATGGCGTGTGCAGTGTTGCACCGTCTGAAAGAATTGACTGAGGAATTATCATGTTTGTACCGACGACGCCAAGTGGTGCGTGCGCGACAAACTCCATGTTTCTAAGTGGAGCGCCTGCTCGGTAAGCCATGTCCATTCCAAGAGAAGTTGAGCCTGTTGTAAATGCGCCTTCGTAACCACCGTCAGCGATGATCAGTGCTTTGCATTGTACAGTTAGAACACGCCCGTTGATCATGTCGAGGGTTGTGATTCCATTGATTGAGTAATTTGTATGGACGAGTTCAAGTGGTACTTGGTCGCCTCTTCGAGTGACGCCGTGCTTCATGCATTGTTCTTCGAGAACTTGTTGACATTCGCGGATTGTTGCGTCTCCAGCATTGCAGAGTCGTGGTTTGCTGTGACCGGCACCAGAGTGACCTTTCACGATTCCTTTCGCATCTCTGCGGAAATTGACTCCGCGTCGTTCTAGGAGATCGACAGTGCGAAGTGCGTCGGTAGTGTACCGGGCTACGATATCTTGGTCTGAAAGAAAATTACCGGCACGGATTGTGTCCTCTCGATGTCCTCGATTGCTTTCTTCCTGAATGTGACAAGATATCCCATTCATAGCAGCATTCCCGCCATCGCCTAGGCCTGATGAGCTCATCATTAGGACGTTCGCGCCGCCCTTTGCCGCTTCTGCAGCCGCTGTTAGAGCTGCAGGTCCGTCACCAAGTACTACGATGTCCCATGCTTCCATATTAGACCCCCAATATTTGAGGGGAAGTGAAGCCCTGCCATAAGGAAAGCGCTTGGTCAACCAGAAATTGAATCGACTCAAGCCTCAGGTATCGGGCGGTCAGAGAACCTTCGTGCAACAAGGAGTTTTCGAATTCTGTCTGCTCGTTGATGACTTTCTCTGGGCGTGACAAATGTTCGTACTATTCTTGATCCAAGTACGGTTCCATTATCATCTCTAAGCGTCACTTGAACTTGCGCGTCTCCCTTGAATTGTCGATCCCAAGCCACATTTATCCAAAGGACAACCGTTCGTTCAAGATAGCGTGGTAACCAGTCAAGCACGTCATCATCAGAAGGATGTGTTAGTTCAACTGATTTTGTTGGAGGGGGGCATGGCATTAATTCGAATCGGTGGTCAATTGATTCAGGTTTCCCCCCGGGAACTTGGACTTCCACGCGGGTATGCGTTGAATCAAAGGTTTGGTTGTTGAGTGCGATGAATAGGCTTCCAGAACCATCATAGCACATCGTATCCAATGAGATATCCATTCTCCAAGGTGAAAGAAGAATTTCTGGAGAGCCGGTTAGAAGATCGTTTTGCAATCGTTCAAACAAACGGAAAGCCCCTGGTTGCCATGCTCGTGCATGCTCAAGAGCACGTTGAATCGATCTCCAATTGAAGAATGTTTCATCTTGAAGAAGCGTACGTTCAATCGCCTCTGGCGGCATGAAATCACGCAATGATTCGATGACATCGCTCGATGATACAACATCTGTTGCATGAAGATGGAGAAGGAATAACAGTCGCTCTCGTGCTTGAATTGGATCGGTACCAGGCAAGATGCTTGAAGTGAATTTGTCTTGCCATGAACTCCATTCAATTTGTGAATCCGGGTCAAGATGAGCAAACAATAGTTCCCCTAAAGGAGAACCAAGTTGAGTTGGGTGGTGGGTTGGAGCATAATGAATCAATAGCGGCATTGAATCCGCTTGAAGACGAACGTAGAACGTTGTCAGTATCGAATGGATACTAAGTCCAATTCCTGATGTCATGGAAATAAGGAGAAGAAGATTCCAAGCCACTGTTTTGGGCGCAATCAATGTCGATAAACAAAGTAGCGTAAGCGATGTGGTTGCTAGGAAAGCACTGATGTTGTTCTGACGCCGTCCATCCCGCAGTCCTTCCAAAATCCGGTCCATTCCTGGTTGGGCTCGTAAGGTATGTCTCCTGCCATCGCCAATTCCGCCTTGTTCACGAAGGGATATTTTCGCTTCAACAGCAGACCATGTTGCTTCACTACCTGCTATGGGGGGGCCGAATGCTAGGAGAAGTGGAATCAGCCAAATTAAGAGAACGATTAACGGGTTTGAAGGTAAAAATGAGGGATTGATTACAAACAAAAGAGCGGTTGCTGCTATGCTAAATCCGACGATGTTTCTGAAAAATAAGAAGAATGGGTTGGTGGCTATTTTTCCGCTCTTCATTCTTAGAAGTTCACTCTTTTCCCAAGCCTCTCTTGTTCGCGCCAGAGGATCTTCGCTGCGAGAGAACCCGTGGCCATAGGGGTCTGGAAGAGATTTGAGAGTGCGCCTTGTACGGGCGATGATGGATTCGTCCTCTGGTTCCATCTCGCTCAGTTCTTGTGAGGGAAACACCACATAAGTGTGCTTCGCTTTATTGGAAGTGAATTAGAGGATTTGGCGGGCGTGGCAGGATTTGAACCCGCGATCTTCGGCTTAGGAGGCCGACGCATTATCCAGCTGTGCTACACGCCCATCAGTGCCAAACCGCCTCCTATCAAGGAGATTACGCTGGATTGATGTTTGCAATGTCGAACAACATATGTTCGATTTGAATGCGCCCTTGAGCCGATCTACGAAGTCGCATATCACAACTGGCAATGGCCTGCAGAGCGGCATTGAGAGTTGATTCTTCCAGGTTTAATCGCCCGCTTGTCAAGACTTGGTGGGCTTGCTCAACAACATCTTCTGGCTCAAGGCTTTGAGAAGAGATGATTTTGTCGTACAGTCCCATCGCCCCTTTGAGTTGGCGAACATTCTTGACACCATCTTTGACCCAGCGCCAATCAACAACACGGCCACGAAGAGCTTCTTCGAGCATGATTTGAACGTCGGTTGTTGACGTTGCCTTGAGGAGTTTCTGCAGATTCGTTCGATCATCGAGTAGGTTTCTTCGAGAAAGCATTTCAGTTGTGAAAATCGCCTTCCTTAGATTACCATCGCTAACGTGAGCGATGTCTCCTAGGATTCCTCTTGTAGATTCTACTCCTGCCCGTTTGCATATTTCCTCAAGACATTTTTGTATTATGTTGCGAGGTGTTGCTGAAAGACGTATGTGTTGCGTCCTACTGCGTAACGCATCAATCAGCCTCGAAGGTGTTTGAGCAGTGAAAATGAAGCGGGATGTTTGGCTGGTTGATTCCATCATTCGACGAAGAAGAGGTTGCCTTTTGTGTCCAAGATAATCTGCATCTTCGATGACAATAATTCTTGAGATGTGTGCCTCTTTGCTATTTCCTCGTTCGGATTCATGTCCCGCAGGAGCAGTATCGCCAGCCTCTATCTTAGAGAAGGTCGAATCAAATGCATCGAGTGAAGTGCGGCTTGCGAGGGTGTCGCTTGAGTTCTTACCCCCAGGGCGGAGAAAGTTTTCGAATGTGGCCATAGCCCCTGCGGTTCGAGCAAGATCCTTCGCTTGAAGAACGTGGACAGTCGAACGCCATGAAGGACCTAGGACTTGTCGAACAATGAGTTGCCAAGTCGCAGTCTTGCCTACGCCTGATGGGCCTGAGATGAGAAGATGCGGGGGGTTGGCTTGCAACGCCACGTGTTGAATGGTGTCAATCTGACTCGCTTCAAGAGCAAGTTCAGAAAATGTTCGAGGCGAATACGCCTTCAACCAACTCGCCATGAATATCAAACAACGACAAGGGTCTTTGACCCTTTGCGTGAACTCATTCTGCCTTGAGTGTCTTCTTCTTTCGGTCGCCACTGCTTCGGCGGAGCTTCATGAAGATCTTTGAACCACAGTGACTGCAATGGATTCCATTGCGTTCGCGGTCAAAGCTTTCGTGTGTTCCACAGAGGGCGCACTTGTAATCAACAAGTTCTGACATGAATCATCCGACCTACCCATTGGTTTTGAATCTGTCCGTTCGAATGAACCTTAGTTAAACCAATCCAATTCCACCAACAAGTGGCTTCGTAAGGCGAATTTCAGCTGCTTGGCTCAAATCCATTTCTCGGACTGCTGTCGCATCGACCATTTGGCCGTCTACGAACAGCCAGTTGCTTCCGCTTTCAGTTTCACAAGCCAATTCGGTTTGAGACATCTGAGCAACAGAGTGACCTGTTGAATCTGTGATTTGAACGGTGAAGGTTGTTTCGTCGGATCCACCAACAATTGATGGGACCATTCTCAAAACGTTGTCTTGAGTGATGGATGTGTTTTCGAGTGTGCTCGCATCAACCATCTGGCCGTCTACAAACAACCAGTTTCCTTCGTTTTGTGACAATTCACCAACAATCTCTTGCTTGCTCATCATAACTTGTTGGTCTCCGGTTTGGTTTGCGATAAAAACCTTGAATGTCTCGCTTCCACCAACCATGCCAGGGTTGATTCTGATTTCGGTTGAATTGTTGAGTTCGATGGTCTCAAGTTCATCAACACTGACCATTTGAGAGTCAACAAAGACCCATGTGTTATCGTTTGTTGATACCATATCGATGATACCTTGTCGGGTCATGACTTCTTGTTCATGACCGCCTTCTCTTGCTACGTGTACTGTGTATGTTTTGTCCAACATTGTAGTTCCTCGCTATTCCCCAACTTCAACAGTATATGAAGTCGCGATGACTCGGCAAGTTCATGGATGTTCTCGGCACGAATCGGAACATGAGCAAAGCGGATGCACTTGTCATTGATGTTGTTGATAACGGCGGCCAATGGACACATCGTGAATGGCGGATGTTGCGTTATCTCAAAGTCGATACGAAAATTATCCCCAATGACACTCCTGTTGAGGACATGAGAGAGCTTGACGGTTTGATCCTATCAGGCGGTGCTGCACGCGTTGGACTGACTGGAGAATTGGGAAATTGTGCCGAGTATCTAAAATTGGATATTCCTATTCTTGGAATATGTGCCGGACATCAGTTCATGGCCCGTTTCTATGGAGGAGATGCGAGAGAATCTCCAGAGCCTGAATTTGGAGCAATGGAAATCGAACTTCACGATGGTGGGGGGAAAATCTTTGCTGGAACGAACGCAGAGCAAACGGTGTGGGAATCACATAATGATGAAGTCCATGAAGTGCCAGATAATTTCTTCATTACTGCAAGCAGCCCTTCCTGCAAAGTACAAGGTATGGAAAACAAAGAAGGGGACCGTTTTGGTTTACAATTCCACCCAGAAGTCAACGACTCTGAATTTGGCAAGGAAATGTTCGAGAATTTTGTTCAGGTTTGCAGAGATCGGAAGCAATAATCAGAATTTCAGATTTGCTTGTCTTGCAAGAAGAAGAATTTGCATAGAATGTTCCAGCATTGCTGCATTTGCCATTGCTTGGTCTAAATTAGCACCGACTGCATAGGCGCCATGTCCTCGAACGACGACACATCGCAAGCCGCCTTGATTCAAGGCTTCAGCAACCTGACGAAGGAATTCTGTATCCATTCCGTCCGGATCAACAATGACTACCTTTCCAATGTGTTCTTTCCCGATGACATCGATTGGTTGAACGATGATGAGGTCTTTCTCACAACTTGCAGCCGTTGTGTAAGGTCCATGCATGTGAATAGCAGCTGCAGGGCCGCCAGTGACGACTGACACTGATGCGAGCAATACTTCGTGGACTTTCCAATCTGCAATTGCGCCTCTGGGAGGTGCGCCACCAAGTTGGCCTCCTACTATTCCTCTCTCATCAAGGCGTGCAAGCGAAGTTGAATGCCTGGTGCTGATCATGAGCCCTGGTTCATCAGGATGGAGCATGGACATTGAGCCCATAGATCCCTTCACAAGATTTGCTTGATTCAATTGTCTGCCCATGCGAGCGAAATCTGCAACGAGATGTGGCGCGACAACAATGTTCTCGAAAACGATTGGAGGCATTGGGGTTTCTTCTAACTCTTCGATGACTTCAACTGCCCCAACTAAACTTCCTCGTAGACGTTCAATTTCTGCTGTTAACCGAGCAATTTCATCTTGGCTTCCTGGTTCGGAGACAGATTCAGAGATTGGTTCTCCTTCATCTTCTGGCTGTTCCATTACCTCTGGTTCATCAGGTTGAACAGCGATAGGTTCAGCCTCTTGCACTGGAACCGATATCGGTTCTGGTTCTTCGATTAGAGGAGCTTCTTCTTGTTCAACTTCGGGAGCTGTTTTTGGATCTTCGGTTGCTTGTTCTTCAAGAATCTCAGGAGTTGGCTCTTCCTCAGTAACCTCCTCGATGATTTCCTCAGCAATTTCTTCGGACGGTTCTGGAGATTCAATTTCATCAGAAGGGGGACCGCTTGGGGGGCCGCTTGGAGGACCTCTTGGAGGATTTGAAGGTGGACCTGAGGGCCCAGGTGCTGCTGAAGGCGGGCCACTTGGAGGACCGCTTGGAGGATTGGAAGGTGGACCTGAAGGCCCAGGTGCTGCTGAAGGCGGGCCATTGGGACCTGAAGATGCTGGTGTTGCTGGTTCTGGAATTTGAGTTTCAGGCTCTTGTGGACCCTCTATTCCATCCATTGCTCCGAATGCTCCATCGAGCATCGAACCGAGTGTGGCCTCTTCGGCTTGTTCTCTTGCTTGTTCTGCAGATGTTTTCTTGTCGGCCATGGTCGTCCCTGACTAAGCCATACCTCGCGGCTTAAATAGCGGTTCCGTTACGGCAGACTACCGCCCGCTTGGTGTAGAGGTTATCATGCAGGATTGTCATTCCTGCGACCCGGGTTCAATTCCCGGAGTGGGCGCCTACTCCTCACGACGATGAGTTGTTACTGTGCCACAAACACGGCACCAGACTTTGATTCCATCTTTACGAGGAGTGATTCCTGCGATGTCAATACTTGCACCACATTGGCATTGGACGACGTTGCGCATGACCCGTCCAATCATTGCCTGTTCATCAACTCAGCGATTGGTTTTACTGGATAATACACATTCATACCGTACCATTGCTTTGGTCGCTGAGAATCCTTTCACAAACTCTAACTCATTTGATTCAATGTCACGCTGACCTTCATGAAGAATCGATGTGAGTGAGTTCATGAACGTCTCACTTTGTGTTTTTTCAATGATTGACCATCCGCACAACATTGCTCGTTTGTTGGAGAGGAGTGGAAGAAGTTCTGGCAAGTGATCGATTCCATCATGAGGTAAATTTACCAAAAGCACATCTGCTATGTGTCTTGTTTCTGGCCTATGTGAAACCAGTTGTCTTGCATCGATTGTTTCAATGACAAAGTTTCCCTTCTTGGTTCGCTTATTGTCAAAGACTCTCATATTCGCCTCCAATAATTCCCGCGTTTCTGGATTCATGTCATTGACATATACCCGTTCTGTTAAGTCTGAATCCGTGTACAGATATGCCATTGAGGGCCCAACTCCAGCGTATGGGTCAAACACAATCAACGGTCTGTCAAACCCATCCCTGAACTCTAAGATTGACTTGTGGGTTTTCATTCGCTGTTCACTTAAACGGCCTGAGAAATATGCCTTGGCAGGATCTACGTGGATAAAATGTCCATGTTCTTTGATGCGCGTTTGTGTTGTAGTAGAGTCATCTCTTGAACCAAGAATTCGTAAATTTCGGATTCTGAATTCACCATCAACTCCTTCGTCATGACAGATAATTCGTACATTCGGATATTGCTTGAGCATTGCTAGGGCGAGTTCATGTTCGATGTTTTCAAGCTCTTCTGGAATTTTAATTAACAATACATCGCCTTGTATTTCATAGGCTTGTGGAAACTGAATGGTTTTGTTTTCGAGAAGACTAATTGGAAGGTGCTCTGTCCAGTGTTGGGTTTTCTTCTGTGTTCCAACCTCATCGGTAATTGCAAGGCCTTCCCATACAATGTCTTCTCCATGTGGAGCCGATTCATTGAGGGGAATTCCGCGTTCTTCACCAAGTGGGAGGACTCCAGAACCAATTTCATACCATCTGTTTTCCTTGCACCGTTCGACCCAAAATGCCGTTTTGGCACTCGGCACCCTCAAATGACGCATGTTCTTCGCTAACCTGTCGCAAGTATGAGGTTTGAGGATGGCAGATGACAAAAAAACCGGTTTGGCGCTGATTGGAATTGGCCCCGGCAAGGTATCTTCAATGACTCTTGAAGCGGTTGAGTTGGCTCAACGTGCAGATGTGAGGCTCTATGAAGCATACACTGCATTGTGGTCCGAGGAATCATTGGCCGCATTGGAAGATGAAATTGGTTCAATCCAACGTATTATGCGTCCCACCATCGAACAACCTGAAGATTTGCTTGAAATGGCTAAACAACAACTCGTGGCGATTCTTGTTGTTGGCGACCCTATGCAAGCAACCACGCACATCGATCTACAACTTCGAGCCGAGAACGCTGGCATCTCTGTCCATGTGGTTCACGGAATTTCGATCACCACTCTTGTTCCTGGAGCGACTGGTGTTTCGAATTACAAGTTCGGTCGTTCAACCACGTTAACCTATCCGTATGGAGACTGGATTGCGACATCTCCGCTGGAAGTCATGTTGCAGAATTATTCACAGAAATTACATACCCTCGTCCTTTTCGATCTTGACCCTAGTGGAGCAGGTACTGGGGATCAACAACCGATGCAAGCCTCAGATGCTTCAGAGAGTATCACAAAGATGGTAAAGAAATTCGAAGAAATGGAATCCACTCAAGAACAATCAGAAATAGTCGCTGAAATCGATTCACTTGAAATCGTACTTTGCAGTGACTTGGGAACGGATGACCAGCGCCTCCAAACCACAACAATTGGCCTCCTCGGTAACAAAAGCAGCGGGAGATTGAATTGTATGGTCTTGTTAGCCAATTTGTCCGAGATTGAGCGTGAAGCAGTAAATCGGTGGAAGTGATTCGTATGAGCAGTGAAATTGGCATCCTTATCTCGTTCTTAATTTTCCTAGGTTTTTTTGCAGGTGTTGGCCTTGCCAGCATGCGCGTTAAACAAGACACGACTGACGATTACCTTGTTGCTGGGAGAGGGATGCATCCGGCTTTGGCTGCACTGTCTGCCGTGAGTACTTGGAACTCAGGCTACATGTTCATTGGATTTATTGGATTTACCTACACGATGGGATACTCTGTAATTTGGATCGGATTGTTTTCAACGATTGGGCAATTGATTGCGTGGGCTTGGTTATACAAATTCATTCAGAAAGAAGGAAGTGAACGTGGCGTTCGCTCCCTATCTTCCCTTGTCGCTGAAAAAGCAGGAGCGCCTGAGGCAAAACTTGCTGCTGTTCTTTCAGTCTTCTTCCTTTGCATTTATGCTGCTGCTCAATTGACAGCAGGTGGAAAAGCGCTCTTTGTCATGATGGGCTGGGATGAGTTGGTGGGAATTCTCATTGGGTTCGTCCTCGTTGTAGCCTACTGTTACGCAGGAGGAATTCGGGCATCAATTTGGACTGACGCTGCTCAGTCCTGTGTTATGATTGTTGGATCTACAATTCTATGTTTCATTGCAATTGGAGAAGTTGGCGGCTTCTCTGGACTTAACGATGGATTGTCGGCGCAAAGTTCGAATCTTACAAACCTTCTACCTCCAGATTTATCGTTTGGAATCAGCCTCTACATCTTTGCTTTCTTCCTTGGAGGATTGGGTGTTGCAGGGCAGCCTCAGGTTGTCTCCCGGGTCATGACATTGGATTCTGATGAAGATCGCAAGAAGGCAATGATATGGTTCTTCATCTGGCAAACGCCATTCATCCTCATCATGTTGATTATCGGACTTGCAAGTCGAGTCTTGTTTAGTGCAGCAGAGTATGATGCTGAATTGAGCCTACCGAAGATGGCAATGGAAACAATGCCTGCAGTTGGCATTGGAATGATTCTAGCATCGATTTTCGCTGCTACAATGTCCACTGCAGACAGCCAAGTGTTGGCCTGCACTGCGGCGATTACTGATGATATTAAGCCCGAATGGAATCAAAATCACAAGAGAACGAAACAGGTGACACTGGTCGTAGCAGCGTTTGCAACTGCGATCTCAATCGCTGGATTGTATATTCCAGGAGGGGATTCTGTATTCACTCTCGTTGTTCTCGCAGTCTACGGTTTAGGAGGCGTTTTCGTTCCACTACTTATTCTCCGGTGGAGCGGATACAAACCAGATTCACTCCATTCGATTGTGATGATGACTTCTGCTTTTGCAGGCGTTATCATTTGGGGTTTACTTGGATTCGGCGAAGATATCTTCCCCTCCGTCCCCGGAATGGGCGCAGCGTTCCTTGCTCACTTCCTCATGTGTGCATTTAGAGAAGCATCAGATTCGAACTCATTAGGCCGATTCAAGATCCCCGAAGCCAGAAAGAATCAGATGGTTGGTTTCGGTATTGCACTTCTCTTTGTTGCTGGGGCTGCAGAAGCCGGTTATGCGGCTTATGCTCCAGAATCCATTCCTTCGACCTCAGCTAAAGGGGAAATTGGAGTGTATTCAGTGAACGGAAATGTCACATATCACGAAATTGGATCAGGTAGCGGCTACATCAATGACGGGGAAACCTCTGTTATTGAGGCAAGTTCTGATGATTCAAACCTCGATGGGTTGAATCTTGTTGGTTTCAGAGTTACCACATCTCACGTTGATGATGAACCAGACGGCAATCCATTTACTTGTGCTGGTGTTTCGAATGAAGATGACTTAGTCTCTGTTTCTGGAGGAATTGGAATGAATGTTTCATCGAGTTCAGGCACAGAATCTCCCCTCATGACATATGGAGTCTTCATACCTGATGTCTTAAACCAAACATTAACACTTTCAATTAACGAAATTGAACAACTATTGGATGCAGGAACAACTGGATTTGGAGATTACACATTTGATATTGAAGTCAGTACAAACGCTGGCTCTCGAGCCGGTTGTAATAAACAAGATGAAGGTGAACAAATCGATTGGACCATTGAAGTCATCTCTCTCGAGTATGTCATCAATGAAGTCACAGAGTGATTTGTTGTCCTTCGAATGCGACATGCCATCCAAGACTTGTGACTTGTTCGTGTTCAATGCTACCCGATGAATTAACCGGATTTGTGTGATTAAGATGCGTAAAATAAATCTCTGGATCTCCGCTTTGTTTCTGCCCTAATCGAGCCATGGTGTCTTGTATTGTTGGATGAGGTACTACGGACATATCTCGGCCCTGAAGTTCGCCGCCTGACCAAAATGTACCATCGAGTAGCGCGTGAGTAATGTCGAGATTGTTGAGCCATTCTCGAATTGAAACTGCATCATGTGCTGAGAGAGTCTGTTCCCATGAATCATGATCTGGTAGGAAGAGAACGGAATGCACCTTACCTCTAATAACAAAGGCATGCATATCAGAAAGTTCGGCTCTATGTGGAATAGCAATCGATTCAATGACGACATCATCGATTTCAACATTCCCAATTTCGGTCATTTCAAAGACGCCTTGTTCGAGCAGTAATGCCCACGCAGGTGTTGATTTGATGAGGTTCTGCATCGATGGACTGACGTGTAAGGGGATACCTCGAGCACTCATTGTTTCCCTTCCAAAGAGCCCAAGACCATCAACATGGCCAAGATGGGCATGGGTCAAAAACAGCCGATCAATCGTTGATTCTCCAAATATCTTGAGTTGCCGGCCAAGGTCTCTTGTCGCTTCGATGAGAATCGTTGTTCCGTTTTCTGTTTTGATACCGAGTGAAACCGGACTGCGATAATCTGCCTGTGTTAGGTTTTGACAGCATGGCCGCAGACAACCTGGTTGGGGCCTTCCGCCATCTTGAGCTATTCCAAGAACAGTGAGTGTCGCCATGCTAACAAAATGCCGTTATGTTCCTACATGATAGAGATATATGCGGAGGGAAGACCTCAAGCGAGACCCCTTGTTGGGATGTGTTGGGGAGCATATGGCCAAACCAGCGCAAGTCACTTTCCCTGGTCAAAAACAACGCATGCGAATGCGTGGTACAAAGCATGCAAACGATGCAACTGCAAAGCGCCTTGGCCGAAATCTGCGGGTTCTTCTGGAAGATCCTGATGCATGTTTACCAACCATGACTTGGAAAGGGCGATTGAGTTGGGGGCGTAAAGACCCAGTATCAAAAACGCTCAATAATTTGAAGAAAATTGTTGCGAATAAGGACAATACTGCTTGGCTCTCGAAACGAATGCTTGCGAAGCGAGGCGATCCTGTTGGAAAGGCTCTCGCAGGGTCGCTACATGCAGCTCATGATTCCGATATTACAATCGTGGGTAATTTCAAATCACCAAATTTTGGAACGGGTTCATTCATCCGAAGAGGAGATGGTAAGCAGGGGTATCTTGCTGGATTACAAAACCATCAAAACCTCACATTGCGATTATTGCCTTGGGAGGACCATGCTCGAAAAGGAATGTATTTCTTCTCATGGGAAGGAGGATTTGTTTGCACCGGGCCAAATCCTACACCACCCGCTGGTTGGCTTGAGGATGTTCTAGAACGTTCTCGGTTTGATTTTCAACATGAACAAGTCGAAGGAATCGATGTCTTTGTTGCAGGAGATATTGATCCTAGCGATGTATTGAACAGCGTTCCATCGAATGAAGGTTGGGTGCGGCTTACATTCAAGCATGGGCCAATCGTTGGGATCGACCTTCAATCCCTTCGTGCTACGGGAGAGAAAGAAAGTGCCTTTGTCCATCATCTTGCACTTTCAATGCTTCCTCCATTGTTGATGTCAATCGTAGAGATTGATGCCATGTGGATTCCTATGGGGTGGGACCCAGAACAAGAACTCCCAGAAAGTGCACTCGAAGGATTGGGCAAGATTGTCGCGGGTTGGCATGGCCTTACTGTTCCCGAAGGCGGTTTGAGTATGGCTTGTCAACGTGCCGTAATCGATTCCCTAGAGTCGGGTTTACTTCTTGGTTCATCGTGGTGCGAAGGCTCCTCAATCGATGAGATTCTTGATGCATTGAAGGGAATGGCTGGTGCTGAGGATGAAAAAATGTTAGCGGCAGGCGTCTTTTTTCATGCAATGCAGGCATCAACCGAAGGTATTCGAATTGACTCACGCGGTGGGCTGCGTGAGCGCGATGGAAGTATTATTGAAGTCATGGAGGGGGCAAGTCTTAGCGATGCAGTGAATGCTTTGTGGGAAGAAAATGGTCTCGCTGGTCTTGATCACATCGGCATTGATGGGGATGAAGCTCAAATCATTTGGAAGCAGCAATTGAAAAAGCCAAAACCGTTGAAGACTTTCCTCAAAGGATTAGGAACAACACGTGAGAAGGCTCAGAAGAAGGCTAAATTCCCATTCTCCAAGGAAGAAATATCAGGCCCAACCGGCTCAATTCATGATTTGATTTTAACTGGACTCTTGGAAGGACCTGGAATTGCTGAACGTGTTGCAACATCTCGTCATGATGGAATCGATGAATCTGCTGCTGGGTGGTCGTGGTTGTGTGCTGCTGGTCGCTCAAGTGGACAAGATTGGCACTTTGAATCACTTGCACGGGATCGTGGTGGTGCTTGGATGGAGGCAACCAAGGTTTTGCTAAAAGCGGGAAAGAATCTCCTTGAATCTGAAGGAAATGACCGAACTGAATTCATGGATGCTTTGAATAACTTGCATTCTGCAACTGGACAGCAAGAGCCTCTGCCATCATTGTGAAAGGGCTTGGTTCAAGTCGTTCCAAAGATCTTCAACGTCTTCAATTCCTACACTGATGCGAACATAACCAGGTTCAATCCCTGCTGCTATTCGAACATCGACCGGTACCGCCATGTGGCTCGAAGTTGCTGGAACTTCAATCAGAGATTCAACGCCACCAAGAGAGGTTGCTTCGTAAAAGAGTTTCAATTTCGACATGAAATCCATAGCGCCTTCGTCTCCGCCATCGACAACGATTCCAAGCATTCCACAACCTTTTGGTACGACTCTCTGAGCAACTTCATACTCTGTGTGAGAAGGAAGTGAAACATGCTGAACACGCATCACCTTTGGGTGGGAATCAAGTCGCTTTGCAAGCGTAGCAGCGTTGGATGTGAGCAATGGCATCCGAGCATGAAGGGTTCGCATCCCACGTTCAAGAAGATAGCAGTTATGTGGATCTGGAGAACCTCCAAAGTGGACTCTTCCCTTGAATATTTTAGAGATAAGTTCCTTTGAACCAACAACCGCTCCTCCTATTAAATCAGAGTGTCCGCCGAGGAATTTCGTGGTTGAATGGATAACAAGATCAACACCCATTGAAAGTGGCTTACAAGCCCATGGAGATGCAAATGTGTTGTCGATGATGACAAGCAGGTTATGGCGCTTTCCAATCTCGACCATTGCAGGAATATCACAAACTTTGAGGTTTGGATTTGTGATTGTCTCAATGTAGAGAATCTTCGTGTTTGGCTGAATAGCAGCCTCATAGGATGAAGGTTCGGTCATATCGGCCATGGTTACTTCTATTCCAAAACGAGGAAGTTCTTCTGTGATTAGCCCGTAGGTTCCACCGTAAACATCAGGAGATGCAACCATGTGATCTCCTTGGCTCAAGAGCATCATCAATGTAGAAGAAATTGCGGCCATACCGCTTGCAAACGTTTCTGCATCCTCTCCCCCTTCCATTGCACAGATTTTTTGCGCAACAGCATCAGAGTTTACTGAGGAGATTCGTGAGTAAAGAAGTGTGTGTTGGGCTCCAGCTGCCCAGCCTGCATAGCGCTCTTCAGTCAATTTGTATGTTGATGATAGGAAGATTGGAGTGTTGACTGATTCGCCAACGTGATTGGTTCCTGCGTGCACGTTTTTTGTTCCGTCTTGGTGATGTTGGTTGTCGTCCATGTTGCAGCCCAAACCGAACGAGTTGCATTCAGCCCTTCAACGATGTGGAAGTTTTTGATGAATTATTCTTCCTCTGATGAGGTTGATTGCCGCAATTCTACAAGGACATTGCCCAAAAGTAAAGCCGACCCTCCAACAGCGATCCACATCGTCCAATCTGTTAAACCGAGACCCAAGGCGAACATCGTGGCCCAAACTGGTTCAAGGCCATAGATAATGGCGGCTTGTACAGGATGAAGATATCTTTGAAGTAAATTGAGCAACAACAAAGCGAAGAGCGAACCAAGTAAGCCTAAGCAAAGTAGGGGGATAAGGACGTCATGTTCGAGTGTTAGTCCCCAGAGTGTGAAAGTGTCTCCGCCTCCCATCAGAAGGGAGATTGCGAAACTTCCAATGCTAACAACGAGGAAAGAAGTAATTGTGACCCCAAGAGGATCCATTCGTTGTGTAATCGATTGAGTAAAAATAATGTGAAGTGCGAAAAAGAATGCACAAACGACCGTCAAAATTTCCCCCTTCCCCCAAGAGAGGTGCGGGGGGCCTTCAATGAAGCCTGCTCCAAATGTAGCCAAGAGAACTCCTACAATCATCATTCGGGTTACGGCTTGGCCAGTCATTTTTGTTGAGATGACTGCCGTGAAAACAACATAAAGCGAGGTCAAAAACGCTGACGTAGAGGGTGAAATAGTATCGATACCAACCATTTGAGTTGTGAATCCTATGAGGAGGATTACTCCAAGAATCGTTCCTCCGCCCCATAATTCCCTTTCTCTGAGTGCGGCTCTTGCCTTTGATGATCCGATGAAAAGCGCAATTGCTGCTATGAGGAAGCGGCCTCCTACGAGAACTGATACGACTGCAGTATGGCCATAGAGGTCAATTTCAGTTTGTAAGGCATTCATGGCTTGTTTCATCCAAATGAAAGTCGCTCCCCATACGATGGTTACAACGAGCAAACCCCATGCCGCTTTACGTCGCGTCACAGTCTGCATGAATTACGTTGTCCACCCAAAGCGCATAGTGATGATGGTGGGGTAAGAAGCCTCAAAGAGCATCGTGCAGTCCACGAACCATGTCGTCATGGACACAACCAATTGATACGGGGGAAATTCCTGAATCAGGAGCGTCCTTCGATGCAATTGTCGTTGGTGGCGGGCCAGGTGGCTCTTCTGCTGCTGGATACCTAGCAATGGCAGGAAAGCGCGTCCTACTGATTGAGAAAGGTGTTTGGCCAAGAGACAAGGTCTGCGGCGATGCTGTTGGCGGTAAATCGCTTTCACATGTTAAGGCACTCGGAGTAAAAGAGACTCTTGAGAAAACCCCTCATTTTCGAGTCAATGGAATTTTATTCTCTAGTCCAAATGGGAAAGAGGTTCGAGTCCCACTTCCAGAAGAAGATGTTGCGCGATTAGAAGCGGGATACTCATTACCAAGAGCACAGTTTGATCAACTCTTGTTCGAAAGAGTTCAGCATCTTGTTCGAGAAAATGGGGGCTCTGTGCTTCAAGGCGCAGATGTTACAGATGTTCTATTCAATGATGGAAACGACCCGGGTGAAGGAACAAAAGATGCACGTTTTGCATCTGGAATCCAACTTCGAATTGGTGGGAAAAAGGGCGATGTTTACGAATTCAGCGCCCCAGCGATTGTTGGTGCAGGAGGATATCGTTGCCCAGTTGCAACAGCGCTCGTTGTGGACACATACAACGAGGTCATGGTCGACAGAAAGCACTATTGCGGTGGATATCGTGAGTATTGGGATGATGTCAAAGGATGTGAAGAAAACATTGGAGACATTGAAATCCATTTCGTAGACGACATCATTCCTGGATACTTCTGGATCTTCCCGCTTGGCAATGGAAGAGTAAATGTTGGCTGTGGCATGGTTATGCATTTGATGGATAAACAATCCAAAAAACTCAAGGCATTGCAACGAGATATTATTGCAAACCATCCTCAATTCAAAGAACGGTTTGCAAATGCAACATTGGTTGAAGGAACGGCAAAGGGATGGCAACTCCCCTTCGGCTCTCCCCGGAAAAAACAGAAGCTCCAGCCAAGAAGAATGGCAATGAACGGGGCATGGTTGGTCGGAGACGCTGCAAGCCTCATCGACCCATTTTCTGGCGAGGGGGTTGGAAACGCTTTGGTTACTGGAGAGATTGCAGCACGTCATATCCTTGAAGAGAAATCTCCGATGGAGTATCAAGTGGAGGTGTGGTCTGTGTTGGGTAAAGAACTAACCAACAGTTACAGAATGCAATCGCTCTCTCGACGCTCATGGTTGCTCAATTGGTTTGTTGGAAAGGCAGGTAAAAAACCAGCACTTCAAGAAATGATGACGGAGATGATTGCAAGCAAAGAAGCACAAGAAAATCTTCATTCTCCATGGTTCATGTTCAAGACCTTGATGTTCTAAGAGCAAAACATGGGAGCCTCTCTTGACGGAATAAAGGCCGTCTTTCTGGACCTCGATGGAACAATTTATCTTGGTGGAAACCTCATTTCTGGCGCTCTAGAATTCCTAAATCGTTGTGATGAACAAGGTGTTCAACGATTCTTTCTTTCAAACAATTCTTCCAGAAGTGTTTCTCAGTACGTCAAAAAGTTGGAAGGAATGGGTATTCCTGCAACCGCAGATGATGTTCTCTTATCGACCCATGATTGTATATCGTGGTTGCATAAGAACAACATAACCAAAACGTATTGCGTTGGTACGGAAGGAATGTGCCAAATGTTAGAAGCAGAAGGAATCGCAACACGATCATTGAACCCGCAATATGTCGTTCTAGGGTATGACACTGAAACCACATATGACAAACTTGAGACAGCGAGTCTTCATCTTCATGCTGGCG
>JABIYX010000079.1 GCA_018666575.1 Methanobacteriota archaeon
GGGTTGAGTCCTAAGTATTCCATAAATGCAGTGACTTGGGAAGCGGTAAGTCTCATTCCAAAACCTCCATGTGTTTGAGAATGGCTTCGAGATGAGCAGCACTTTGTTCAAGCAAGTCGATGGAAATGGATTCATTCGGCCCGTGTACGGTCGAGTGATCATCGTTCGGTCCAATGGAGATGTACGGTTGGCCGTTGAGAAGGTGTGCTAAGCATGGACAACGTTCAGCTCCGAAGGCTTTGTTCAGTGGACGTTTGCGATGGCGAGTCATGCCTCCGAACTTTCTGTTCACGTTCTCGAGGAGATTCACAAGATCATTCAACAGTCCATGATCTCCGACTGTCAAGATACGCTGCGAACCGTTTTTGTAAAAATAACCGGTTTCTTCAATCCACAAATCCACCTTCGGTAACTCAAGTGTTGGATATATTAAATCGGCGAATGGCGAACCGATTTCCTCTTCACCCTGGACGACAAAGACCAAACCAGCATCCAGTGGATTGTGTTCAATAAAAAGCAGACGATGAATGAATGGCCCGATGTTGTCTGCCATCCCCCTTCCATAAGCACGTTGCGCTCTTTCAGTTAGCGCCCAGGGGTCATGAGCCCAGGTTCTTCGAACCGGTTCAACATCATAGTGATGGAAAAATCCAACATGGGTTTTACATCCGTTTTTTGGTGGGCGGACAGCTACCAGTAATGGTCTGTAGGGTGCGTCTTTGTTTTCGATTGTTTGAACAGAAAAGCCGAGTTGTTCAAATCGATTAATGTACCATTTTGCTGCAGCAGCTAAACCGTCAGGATTCGCTTCTGTCGCCGCATATTGCACCATTGTCGAACACTGTTTCAACCATTCTTTTGTGTGTTTCCAAGTCATTGTCCGTCCTCCATAGCATTTCGAGCATCGTATCTCATAGCTTTAATCATCAGCGTAGATTTCTCTGACGTCACCTCGACTTGATTAATTTGTTCTTCCAGATGAAGTTTAAGTGAATCTAATATTTTTCTTGCTTCATTGCAAAAAGAGATACGTTCATTGAGACTTAGTGCCCAAAACCCGTGATTTTCAGAACCATCGTCAATGAATTGTTTCGCCTGTTGAAGGAGTAACAAACAGTCCTTAACCAACTGGAGTTGGTGTTCCAAGCGACCGAGATAAATAGGCAACAGGCTACAATCGTCGAACATTGCCCTTTGCATGGATGCGCCAAGTAAATCATCACTCATGCGCTTTTTCAGGGATTCTCTAAACGGCCTTTTTTGCATCAAAGTCATGTTGACATCTGCGTTTCGTGTGTGATGCAATGGATATGGAAAATCTAGGATTGTTGCACCGTATTCAGAAGCTAAAATTGCCCATAGAGAATCTCCTCTTCTTGGGAGGTCAGGATGGTCAATTTTCAACAAAAATTCTGGATTAAACACCGCTGTGTTTCCCCCACGAACGATGCGGGGTTGAGGTGTTGTTACATTAGCGGTATACACCAAAGGTCGATTGCTAAGGCCGCTATGAAACATCTGGTTCAATGCGCGTTGAACAGGGCGTGGATCGCTGTTGAGTGACAATGTTGGCCAGGTTTGCCAGCAAGTCCTTGTCTCTGAAAGATCGTAGTAGTAATCAGTATCACTCCATCGCTCCTCATTGTTTTTCGATGTGGATTGAGTCCCAAGGAAATCTTGTAGAAAAGTCCTCATGCACGATGTAGCTGGCAGAGGCGGAGCACCCGTCACGCCACCAAGGGCTACATCGCACGGATGATTTTGAGCAAATAGGTATACTTCGTGAACGTAGGAGAAGGGGTAAGTCTTGACTGGCAGACCATCCATAACAGTGAGAGTCTCAAATGTCAAATCATCATCAAGTACCACAAGAATGGGGTTTTCCAGCTGATTGCACGCTAATTCGGCCAGTTCGATTTGTCTCTTTCTCGTCGCGCCGATGTTGTTGGTTCCTTTTTCATCAAACGATAGTGCTGTGTAGGTCAGTAAATCTTGGAATCTATGAGGCATGGTAGTTGCGACTGATTTCTTGGATGCGAGGTAGAGGTGAAGTAAACACTCTTGCCCTAGCTTGATGAATCGACTCCCCCGAAGAGATTCTAGAAGCGAATCACAAAACGCTTCAAGGTTGAATTTACGGGTGGTTGCAATCAGGAAAGCGATGGGTCGCTGTACTTCAAGTCTCGACTCAATACCTTGGTATCGCATCATAGCAGCTTCAAATTCAGACCAATGTCCACTCATGAGATCACCTCAATAAACCGTATCTCAACTAAGAAATCCTCAACATCGATTAACTCCCCAGTGACTTTGCAGGTCGAACGATGGCACATGTAGATGTCACTCACGCTGCTTGACTCAAACATAAAAGAAGATGCATCCATAATATAGTGCGTGTAATAGTCGGTCCAACACTCCATGTCATCGTCTCCACCATGGTACGAGTCCCGATCAGATTCGCCGTAGTAACTCCCCGATGAACTTGAGGAACATGAGGTTGAGCTGTGAACTATCTCCGTGATATTACCTGTGTGCGTGAACGTAATCCTGTCGCCTGGAAGTAAGTCTGCTGAGGCAATCTCGGTTCTATTTTCATCCACTAAGAGGAAAACAGAATCTTCTAGCACAATATTTCGGTTTGAACGCTCATCATTGTAATCATACTCAAAACCATCCAGAAAATAAAAAGGGAGGGTTATGAGCCCGATCCATATAATGCATCTCGATATGCCCCCAATCGCCTTTTTCGAGAAATGAACAAGCTGGTCCGCTTTGCCTGCTTTAGGAGGGAACGCAGGCGGAGAGAATCTCTTCTCTGTGAAGCGGGGCGAATTGTTGGGGGGTGTATTTTCCATTTTGTTCAATATCCTCTGTGTTGCTAACCAATATTATAGGTCGGATGAATTATTTTCTAAAATTCTCAATATTTTGTATTTTTTCACCTTAGAGATGAAATCCATAGAGTGATGATGGTTTTCATTTTTGGGCATAGGATGAGAATAATCTTCACTTTTCTGGGGTTTGGGTGCCATGAGCATAACGAGAGGTGAACTTCCATCTTCCAACGCTGTTGTTTTGTTTGTTGGGCACGAAGGATTGATCCAGCTTTCATGTCATACATGAAATTGCGGTTATCGTATTTCTTCGAGGGCGCGACAGATGCGATTCGTTGCTGAAGTCTTGAGAGGGCGTGTTTGGTCATGTTCATGATGATATGTTGACGGTAAGGACCATAATACCAGATATGAAAAAAGGTAGTTTTTTTATATCTAATACTTCTTAGTTCATTTCATGGGTGAAAAAATAGTCCATATTATGTTCCCCTCCTTTGAAAAAATGGATCATGCAATTCCCAGTGTACGCTACATTGCGAAAAAAGCGAGGGAGATCAGAGCCACACAAATTCACATCCAATTTGTCCCCCTACATGCAACCACATTGGCGAACCTTCCATTATTCTTGACGGTGTTTAAGCGTCAAATAGATTCAGATATCAGAGCATTTCAAGAGCAATATGGAGATTTGAGCGTGATCATTGCAGAAGCACCTCGTCCACTCGCCAAGGCGTCGGATTGGGAGGCAGTTCTCGATGAATATATTGTCGAGAATCGAGATACTGGTTTGAATTATGGTATGTGGATTGCCCTAGGCAATGATCCCCTTTCAGAGATTATCCTTCAAACGTCCATCGCCAGTTTGTCACATTCGAATCTTCGTCTCATCAGGGTGCCTGTAGGATACAATCTCCAAACACCACAAGAATCCTTTCGCCCAGATTTACCTCTTTCAAAGCAGGTTGAAGAATTACGATTGCTCGGAGGTCATCAAATACGTGAGCCTCTCCTTGAGGTTCTCAAGGCACCTGCTGTTTGTGAAGCCCTTCTTGTGATACGGGAAATGCATGACATGCATTCCAGCCAGGAAAGAGAAATTGGCTTTAATCCCAATCAAATACTTCAACTCATCAATTCGAATAGGCAGAGGCAGGGCACGAAGCAGGAATTGAGTAGTTCAGCCTTAACGAACAACAAGGGGCCACTTATTGAATACAAGTTGGTGAAGACTGAGAAAAGAAGACATATCCTCCTACCTCTCGGAATCTACATTAGTGGCTTACTTCGTAAAAACGAATACCAAGGTGAATGAAGATGAGGAAACACATAATTAGTATTCTAGGGGGTAACAGCCAAGTTTCTGATTTGGCTCTGAAACAGGCACATGCTCTTGGAAAAGCCATCATTGATCAAGGCTGGTTGCTATGTACCGGAGGTCGGGCTGGAATTATGGAGGCTGCATCAAAAGGTGCGAGAACGAGTGATTTGTGGACCGGTCATCAAATCCTGGGAGTCTTACCCGATGGCACTCATGATGCAGGGAATGGATACCTCGATATCGTGTTACCGTCAGGTCTTGGTTTGACCAGAAATGCGCTTGTTGTTCGATTTAGTGATGTCTGCATTGCGCTTTCAGGTGGAGCAGGGACTCTCTCCGAGATTGCATTGGCTTGGCAGTTTGAAAGGCCTGTCGCCGTTATGTCCAAGTCTGGAGGTTGGTCTGAAAAACTTGCAAATATCGCACTTGATCATCGCAAACCCGCAATCGATGGATTTGAAGATGTCAGCCAAGTAATAGAATGGATAAAACAAAAGATAGAAGAATAAACTGCTTTTGATTCAATCTTCGTAGACCATTCCTTTGGACTTTGTTACACAATCAAGCCTACTGAATCATCACAGTCGAAGTTGGTCCCCACTCCCGGACTTGAACCGGGGACACCCTGATGTCTGCTGAGACGGTTTGTTTACACAACTACAGTCAGGTGCTCTACCAACTGAGCTAAGTGAGGTAGTCTGTGCGACCTCCTTGTTCTATTTATTCTCATCGTCCAATACAGCCGCGAATAAAACCACAGATTGACAAAGGAAGAGGTTGCTTTGGTGGATGTATGCGACCTCAGAAATCGACCATTTTACCTCTGCTCCAAGGGTGGATGTTAATAGTCAGAAGAGAGGGCTCGGGAAATCAGGAAGTGTAGGGATGGGACCCAGTAGTTCTTCCAGCTCAACGAGCACAAAGGCGGCAAAAAATATGCATGACAAAGCACTTGCAGACATGGTTGCTGGGCTTCGTGATGAAGCCATCAACCGTGGAGCAACTGCGCTCATGGATGAAGAGGTTGGATCCCTTGGAGTACCTAATCCTCGAATCCTTATTGTTGGCTGTGGTGGGTCTGGAAATAATACACTCAATCGAATCACACACCTCGGCGTTGAAGGTGCAGTAACTGTTGCAATTAATACAGACAAACAACATCTCGATAATACGCGTTCACTTCAGAAACTTCTCGTTGGCCGCCACATCACTCGTGGACTTGGCGCAGGTGGAGATCCATCCATGGGTCGTCGCTGTGCAGAAGCAGGACGGGAAATGATTCGACGTATCGTCAACGGTGCAGATCTTGTGTTTATTGCAAGCGGACTTGGTGGCGGTTCAGGAACTGGTATTTGCCCAATTGTTGCTGAAGAAGCAAAATCTGCTGGCGCTCTTGTTGTTGGGATCGTAACGACACCGTTCCATGTTGAGCGTCGACAACGAATGAAAAGAGCCCTCGAAGGATTGGAATCTTTACGAAGAGTTGCTGATGCTGTTCTCGTTCTCGACAATAATAGATTGTTGCATTATGTTCCAAACCTCCCATTGGAAGAAGCCTTCTCAATCATGGACCAACTGGTTGCAGAAATTGTCAAAGGAATCGTTGAGACCATTACTTTGCCTTCACTAATCAACCTTGATTTCGCTGATATTCGTGCCATAATGGCCAATGGTGGCGTAACGATGATGCTCTATGGAGAATCTGACCGCGGCCCAGAAGAAGTTGTCCATGAAGCACTCAATCACCCACTCCTCGATGTTGATGTTGATGGGGCAACCGGTGTGTTAATTCACGTCACTGGCGGGCAATACATGACGCTTGAATCCGCTTCCCAAGTTGTTGATTTGATGACTGCAAGAGTAAGTGAAGATGCGAATGTTATCTGGGGTGCTCGACAAGATCCAACCTTTGGCGATACCATCAAGGTCATGGCCATTATCACAGGTGTTGGAGGCGCTGATATGCGTACACCAAGACTCGAACCTGACAAACTTGGAAATGCTTTGAAACTCACTCGACAACAACAACAGATGAACCAATCTGGTGGCCAAGGAAACATCGATATTCACCGATTTGACTGAATGGTGTAATTAACACACCTGCTCAATAAACTCATATCTCAGTTCATACACGCAGTAACATGCGCAAGATTGCAGGCTTAGCCGTCTTCATGGCCCTAATGATGTTAGTACCAGTACAAGCTGGTGGGAATGTAACCACTCAGCAAGCAGATGCTGAGGAAGACATCAGGCAACCAACAAAGGAAAACAAAACCCTCTACATGTATTGGGACGATTCCAACACCAAGGCATGGACCCATTTCAGTAACAATGATTCCAGTTCATTAGAAGAATATTTTGAAGAAAAGGACAATGGGGTTATCAACATTGATCTTCAATTTAGGATGGACCCAATGCTTGACAAGCGTCTTATCATCGAAGAAGGTGGTTTATTCAGGGGTTCTTTTACAATTAGTGTTGAAGGTGATTGGACCAATGATAACGACGGACAAACTGCATGCGGACAAAATGACTGTGAGGAGCTAAACATAACGCTCCTGGCTGGTCCAAACGAAATTGGCACGCATCATGAAACAGGTTTAGTCGCTGGAGATAACCAAGTTGTGTTCAATTTCGCTGTCGAAGAAGACACAATCAAAGACTGGGACAAGGCTGATTACAACCCTGTAATCAAAGTCGAAATGAAACTAGCTGGAAACAGACAGCAAGGTGGAATTCTCGGACTCCAGCAAAGTGGAGAACCTGCTTCCTTCTCAATGAAGATGGGAGAATCAAGTTACCTTGAATTCCCTATTGATGATGCTTCATGGGACGAAAGTATCCAAGATGGTGGAGACATTGATGGTGGAAGCAGCAACTCAGAAGACGCTCCTGGATTCACACTCGTTGTTGCATCAGCAGCAATTGCAATGGCAGTCTTTGTGAACAGTCGTCGAGAAGACGAAGAAAACTAAGATCGAAGTTGTTGAAGTGCTTTGAGCACTGAAGAACTGTTGAGTTGTGTTTCAACTTGTTCACCATCAGAGAGTCGCTTGATTGAGGCTTTACCTTGTTCAATATCTCTCGGTCCTATGACCATTGCATAAGCCGCACCGATGTTATTTGCCCAATTCAGAGCCTTTCCGATCTTCCTTGAACGCAGTTCAAGTTCGACACGTTCGCCTTGATTACGTAATTCTCCGACCATTCCTAGAACAGATGTTGTGTCAATATTGAATGGAATAACTGCGAGAAGGCCGAGTGAGTCCGATTCTCCTGGAACGACTTCTGCTCGGTTTTCTGCTGCCGCTTGTGCTTCAAGGGCGAGAAGAACTCTGTCGAATCCAAGACCAAATCCACAGCATGGATCTAAATCTTCTAGACCGAAGAGATGGAGTAGCCGATACGACCCTCCGCCGAGAACCTGTCCTTCTCCACCAAGTTCAGGAACGTGGACTTCGAAGACAGTTCCTGTGTAATAATCGAGACCACGTGCGACGGTGAGATTCACAGAAAGTGATGGTGGTGATGGAGCGAGATGTGTAATCGAAGTTAGTGTTGTTTCTAATGCATCGAGGGCTTCTAGTGAAACGCCTTCGAGCGAGGAAAGGATTTCTCTTGCTTGTGCAATTGTCTCTTGGCCTCCTTCTAAGGCTGAAAGTTGTTGAAGAGGTTCAATGTAATCAGAAGAGATTCCTTGTGTGCTTAGAAGGGCTTCTAAGCCCTTGAAATCACCCTTGTCAAGGAATCGCATGGCAGATGCGATTGGAGGCTCTCCTGATTCTGCTGAAGCACTCAATCCGATTCCTGACAATGCTTGCTTGAGAATGCCTACATGACCAATTCGTAATTCCCAGTTTTGGAGTCCACTTTCTGATAGCATATTGATGGCTAAAGCAATGACTTCGGCTTCAACCAACGGTCCTGTTGCACCGATGAGTTCGACACCATATTGGAAGAATTCTCGATATCGTCCTTTCTTGAATTCTTCATAGCGGAAACAGTGTCCAAAGTAGGAAAGACGTAGTGGCTTGGTTTCATTGCGTAATTCTTCAGCAACCATACGCATGACTGGAGCTGTTAATTCTGGACGGAGTGTAAGATCACGTTCTCCTTTGTCCTTGAACGCATACAATTGAGATACGACACCTGGTCCTGATTTTGCTGTGAACAAATCAAGAGATTCAAAAATCGGGGTTTGAATTCGTGAGAAACCGTGTCTTCGGGCCTGTTCTTCGAGAAGAGATTCGAATGCTAAACGGCGTTGCATCTCTTGAGGACCAAAGTCACGGGTACCTCTCGGACGTTGGACCATGTGCAAACCAGCGGCTCTCCCCTCTAATGCCCTTCGCTTGAATTTGGAACAAACGAGAGGTATGTGGATGCTTTACTCTTCTTCAACAATGTCTGGAAGAATAGGAGCATCAGGGAGTTCCGGATGTGGTTTTTCTTCTAATTCATCTGCTTCAGCAATACGTTTCAAGCGTTCAACAAGTTCCCAATCTGGTTCCTCAGGTTCAGCAACGGGTGGTGTTTCACCATCCCAAGCATCTTGGCGTACTTCGATTAATTCATCAACTGCATGAACATCTGAATCGTCTTCAAGATCGATTACTTCAGATTCATCTACGGATTTAGCACTAGGAGTTCCGCCTAATGATTCGAATGCTTTTGCAACAACTTTTGCATCCGGAGCAGTCCCTGAAGAGGCTGCCTTGATTCTCTTTTGTTGGAACGTTGCTTTCTGTTCAGCCTCTTCAGCTTCCCGTCGCATCTGCATCTCAACAGATTCCCAAACCTTACGCTCCTTGCGCTTTTCGGCTTGTTCTTTTTGCCATTCTATAGCTTCTTCAGAGGGTTTGTCATAACGGGACCAAAACCATCGGGTGATACCAATAAAGAGGAGAGAAAGAATCAGTCCTCCCAGCAACCACTGGACGAGGGGCTCCATTCTTCCACCTCAAGTAATCTGAACACTTTCAGGAGCGATTTCTGCATCAAGAATTTCTGCCCCTAGGACGGAAATCAAATCGTCATCGCCACCAGGAAGTTGCGAGATATCTGCATCTGCTCCTTCTGGGACGTTTCGATACAGTGGTCGTTGAATCAACGTCTTATTGAGAACAATAAACACAGTTGCTACAACTCCCCAGAACGCCAAAATAATTCCGAGTCCCTTAGGATTGGCTGGATTCCATACATCTTCTGTGTTTGCAATCATATCTCCAAAGTAGGATAACATAAGGACACTGAACAGGAATGGGAAAGCAAGGTAGAGACAAATGTCCCACCATCTTCCTACTTCCAAATCATTGTCACCTGTGTTGATGAAATCGTCACGGAATGCGGATACACCGACGCCAAGGTATCCCTTGAATCCAGGTGCAGCCTTACCTAATTCGACTTCTTTCTTCCACTTGACATAGCCATACTTCCAAATTGAGAATGCGATAAACAATCCACTGAACATTAATCCATAGCCCCAGATGTGATCTTGGACTTCAAGGAATTCTGGGAAGGCTACACCGCCTGCATCGAGTTGAATCCACATGAGAGCGGAAGGTAATCCGAAGAAGAAGATAGCAAGAGATGTAATCAAAACTGACTTTTGTCGGTCGTATCCATGGTCAACAAAGTTACGAACGCACAGTTCAACTGTTGATATCATCGATGTAATCGCTGCAAATGATAACGCAAGGAAGAATCCTGCCATCATGACAAATGCCCCAATAGGGCCACCTGGTGCTTGAGCAAACACTTCTGGTAACGCAAGGAAAGTGATGGCAGATGATCCGTTTGTAACTGTGGTCAATGGGTCTGCACTGACTGCGAAGATAGCAGAAAGTACTGCAAGACCTGCAATGATGGAGATGCTGTTGTTTGCGAATCCCATGGTGAAAGCATTGAGAACAGTATCCTCATCCTTTCTCATGTAGACAGCATAAGTAATACACATACCCATACCAGCAGAACAAGACCAAGCAGATTGCGATAATCCGTTAATCCATACTTCAGGTTCCATCAACATGTCAGGATCGACTGTAAACATGAACAGAGCACCGTCGAGACTTCCATCGGACATATCCATCCATAGAGAGAGACCAAGCGTCATGAAAAGAAGAACGAACAAAGAAGTCATCAACAAAACGTTGACCTTCTCAATGGCTTTTGCACCCTTCCAAATTGCAAGCAATGTGATTGCAATTATGAGGAATTGGAAAGCAATAACCTGCAATGGAGATTGAAGGAAGGTATTCCAGACTTCGGTTGTGTCAACGCCATCACCAGTTAATCCACCAGAGATTCCGAGTTGGAAATACTTTAGACACCATCCTGCAACAATCGCATAATAGAATCCGATTGCAGTAGAAATCCATGCAGTCCAAAGACCCATCCAAGCGAACTTCTTACCAGCAAAGATACGGAACGTACCGACAGTACCGACACGAGAGCGCTTACCCATTGCGAATTCTGCAATAACGAGTGGAATCGACCAAACGAAAAGGAAGAACAGCCACGGAATAAGGAACGTTCCCCCACCATTTGCTCCAACCATTCGGGGGAAACGCCAAATGTTTCCAGTACCGATTGCTGCACCAATAGATGCGAAAATAAGACCGAGCCGGCCAGAGAATTGGTCGCTTTCTGCCATCAAATCGCCTCCTATACCGCCTCTGCGTCTAAGACCGCGGAGGCCTCATAGACACTCTCTTCTTGGTCGGTAAGCATAATTCGCAAACAGACGCCGAGACTGCCCCAAATTGTTCCTGCTACAAGCGTGAATAGAACAAGAGAACCGAACAGAGAACCATACGCCTCTCGATATGTTAAGTCAAGGGTCAAGTAATTTCCATCTGCGGGATATTGTATGAAATCAATACCATCTCGTGTCGAAAGTTGTGCTTTGTAATGCAGTTCTCCAGTTTGTGTTTCACTGATTGGAATCATTGCTTGGAGGAGCGTACCGTTACCTATTGCAATTGGGCACTCCAAACCTGTACTCTCGAGTTGAACCTTTTCCCATGGAGTTGTAGCCCATTCACGAGGACCGTAGTCGCTTTGGAGGCGGCTTGGCTTGACCAGTCGCCACTCGACATAGCTGGAAGAACTAATGCTTACAGGGAAGTTATCAGAAACACAGACTTCGATTGGAATGTCCCCTTCATCTGGAATCGTGGTCTTTTCTGGTGCCTTGAGATAGTTTTGTTGAGAGATGTTTGCAATTGCAAGATCCGCTCTTTCCTTTGGATTATCAGCAATCTCAATCATGTACATGCCCATACCAACATTTCGAAGAAGGATATCATCGATGTTTTGAGGTTGCTCATGGAAAGCGTTTCCAATTTCCATTGTGTAGCAATAAGAAGTGAACAGGCCATAATGCCAGTCGCAGAAATCTCCACTAGTCGGGTACAGGCCAGATGATTGCATGTTCTCATAGTTCGACATTGTTGCCATGACATCACCGTGGTACTTCAGTTGCTCTTGATCGGGATTATCACAGTTCTGACAATGCCCCCATGGGTAAAGAATCAATTCTGAGAAGGAGTGCCAGGTCAAGGTAACTGGGAAGTCAGATCCACCGTTGTTGTTATCATCGTTCATTTCAGTCAAATCTTGAATGAATTTGGTTTCAGGTTCAGTATTACCACCCCACCAATCTTCGTCCACAAGTCCGTCTGCATCGTCGTCCTTACCATCGACGTGGTCTTCATTCCATTGCCCATCGCCGTCATTATCGGTATCATCAACAGGTCCGTTGTAGACATCATTGTTCTGTCCAGCATAGCATGCTCCAGGGAATAATGGTCCAGTCGCACCGAGAGGAGCTCCCCATTCAAACTGATAGTTTCGGTTCAAGTCAACTCCATCGCAACCTTCGTCGACTTGTTCGTCCAAATCAGGCAAAGGCGTTACGCCTGTAACGGTATTGTCTCTGAGATTCTTTCTCCATCCGCTTGTAGCGCAGTTCTCCCACGCTGTTTCACCGCAGTACTCCTCACGGTCGTATCTGTTTCCGTCAACATTGAGCATTGGGATGATGTAAATTTCACGAGTGTTGACAAGGTCATGCAATTTCTGCTCAGAGTGATCTTCATCGACGCCAAGGTCACCAGGACCACAAGCGATACCGTCGCCATCTGAATCTTGAAGTTCAGGAGCAAGACGGAGACAATCTCCATCGTCATCGAGGATTCCATCGCCATCAGCGTCACCCCATGGATCTTCATCAACAAGACCATCGCCATCGTTGTCATATCCAATGTTGTTGTAAGCGAATACAAGTGTTTCAATCATGAACATTGGAACTTCGTAAGACATCCATTCTCGAGCGTGGTGATTCCCTACAATGAGGACATCTTCTCGATCTTCGAAGTTTCCACCATCACCATTGAATTCATTGTACTCCCCGTCGCTGATGTTTCCAGTAATCTTCAACCAAGGAGATGCGTGGTTGTAATACCAGCCTTTGTAGGTTTCTTGCGTGGTCTCTTGATCACGATCATTGATGCCTCCGTTCAGTCCTTCATGGAATTCAATGAATTCAGGATTTAGTTCTGCAATTTCTTGCATTCGGTCTTTCATGGTGAAGTAGGTGTGATACTCTTTGAATTGAACAGCATCATTTCCACCCCATGGGAATTCATAATTTGAGTACTCTGCACTCCAGATTTCTTCTCGTTGAAGACCTGTTGCATCATCTTGCATACTAACCGTGGAGGCCATGACAGGAGATAGTGTTGAAAGCAACATTGGTAGGACCATCAGGCTGAATGCTACAAGGCCATTTGGGCGCGTGGACGTTTTAAATCGCATGCTATCAACTCAACCCAACTGTTCCCCACACTTGAAACCGTCGAATGCTCGATTTTGTTGAAGAGGGAAAAGAACTTGAAGACGAGGGTGCAGGAAAGGGTATGGGCCTATACGATAATCTCACCTATTCAAGCGATAAATTGTGGGGCTTTTCAGAATCGACACTTATTGTTTTAGTATCAATAATTATTGCTTCATTACTCGTTCGGTTTCTGGTAAGTACGCTCTCCCATCGCTTTGTAAGTGTGATTATTTCAAACGATGAAATACGAAAGAAGGCTGTCAAGAAAGGAGATTCGGCCCTCGGAACTGCTGCTGCATCTGTTTTCGCATTCACCTTCTGTTCAATATTGTGGGATGAACGCTCAGATAATGCAAACATTGTCATCCCTTCTTGGCTCGAATACTTGCCTGATCTCTTGCAATTCTTGCTCGTATTCTTTGTCGTCGTCTGGGCATTCCGTTTGGTCTCTCTCGTCTACGATGTGGTGAAATTCTTCGATAAAGACGGCGAACTTGATGGAACAGAAAAGACCCTTATATCTGCATTAGAAAGCACTCTTCGCTTTGTTATTGCTTTTGTTGGTTCAGTCTTTATCGCCGATGCGCTTGGCTTCCAGTTGACATCCCTTCTTGCTGGATTAGGTATCACTGGACTGGCTCTTGCTCTTGCAGCGAAGGACACAATCTCAAACTTCTTTGGAGCGATTACTGTTCTACTTGATCGCCCATTCAAGGTGGGAGATTGGGTCATCATCGGCTCTTCCGAAGGTGAAGTCATCGAAATCAATCTTCGAACAACACTTGTTCGAACTTCCGTCGATACAATCATCACCATTCCAAATGCAAATCTTGTCAGTACACCTGTCGAGAACTGGGGCAAGCGACGTTGGCGACGTTGGCAATCAATGATTCACCTCGACATCAATTCAGATCCAACAGATGTAGAATCTTTCTGCAAGCGTACATTGGAACTTATTCAGAATCATGAAGCAACAACAAAAGAAGATTCATCTTGGTGCAGCATCAATACCATCTCAGCTCAATCGATTGATATTGGACTAAACCTTTACTGGAATGTATCCTCATCACTAGCAGAACGTTCCGCACGAGAAGAACTCATCTTAGGAACAATGGAACTTGCCAAGGAACTGAACTTATCCTTCTATGATGGAAGAATTCGTCAACAACGATGAGGATCAAATTGGAGAAGGGTCTTTCCACCAATACATCCTGTTTGAAGCAA
>JABIYX010000058.1 GCA_018666575.1 Methanobacteriota archaeon
GGAAATTCAAGGCTCAGTTTGGAATATCGATCGTCCCCAATAACACTTGATATGGCCATTGGAGATTGTTCACTGAGCAACAAGGTTGCAATATCGAGGCCATGAATGGCCAACGAATCAAGGCAGTTTGAATCTGAATCACCTTCTCTGATCGACAATCGCTTGTATTCGATACGTTCAATTGCGCCTAAATCACCTAAACGAATTCGAGCATGAAGGTCTTGAACACAAGGATGGAACCTCAATAAAAATCCAGTTTTCAGAATCTTTCCTTTTTCGACAGAGATCGAAACTAGCGATGAAGCAGCATCATGCTCGATGGAAAGCGGCTTTTCCACCAGTGCGTGAACGCCTTGTTCCAGAAACATCTTTCCCAGAGCGTAGTGGGTTTTGTTCGGAGTCGCAACAATCACGGCATCGATTTCATGTTCTTGAACAAGCGAAGCAGCATCATCATGAACGACGTATCCTACTTGTTGTAGAGAACGAGTAATCGTTGCATCATTATCGCAGGCTACAATCTGCTGAATATCGAGCTGGGCTTGAAGCCGGGTTAGTGCAGCAAGATGGTGAGATCCCCATCGACCACAACCAACGACAGCAACTCGTAGTGACACGTTGCTTGCTGAGCCATTCAGCAATTGAGGTTTGGCTTATTGCCACACTCGTCAATAAGCGACGTAATAATCAGGCATTTCGATAGCAAAGGCTACGATATCTGTTTGCTCCATGCTATCGAGATTGTGGACAGTAATTCCGGCACCCGAGATTGCATAGATGAAATCACCCATGAAAATTGTTCGGCGGATATTTTGCTCACCGCCCCACCAGTAGTTGCTTTCCTCAGAATTCACTAAGGAAGAGTGATTAATTTCTCCATGGATGAACATGTCTCCTGAACTTTCGTTGACATTTACTATGATTGCCTTTGAGACGTATTCGTAGTGCCACGAATACCCCTCATTGGTTGAATCATCAACCCATCGGTATGTTGAGAGAGGTACGGCAAGCATCTCCTTTGGCCCCCAATACTGGAACGCTTTATGTTCATACATTGCTTCCGAATAAGCCCAAGTCCATCGGCCTTCTTCAGGGTTTTCGACAGGCGAAAGAGAGAGAACAGCCGCTTCCTTTGGATCAGTAATGTTGCTGATATCAAAGGTTGAAAGGCGGGTATTCGACCAATCGAGCCCGAGCCCATCTTCTCCAGCAGGCCCCATCCCAATTGTGAGCAACATGTCCTCATTGATTGGGTGAATGTATGTGGATACACCAGGCACTTTCAACTCTCCAAGAATTTCAGGGCTCATTGGGTTGGATAAGTCGATTGTCCAAAGAGGGTCGATATTCCTAAACGTGACGAGGTAAGCACGGTCCTCGACAAACCGTGCTGACCAGATTCGTTCTGTTTCTGCAATACCATCGAGCCGTCCATACTCTTGCAGTATTGGCTGATCTAATGCAGGATCTACTCCTCGAACAAGGGTAATGATGGAGGAAGACATTGGTTCTGGGTCATCCATCCACCAACGGTTCCATTGCCCCACAGTTGAAGCGACTCTTAGAACACCTTCATATTCAGAGATACTGAACTGGTCAAGAATTGTTCCATCAATCCTTCCTGAGCCGGTGTATGTTGTGGTGCCTGGTACAGAAATATCGAATGTATGGATGTTGGTTTGTTCCATGACCTCATCTTGACCCCAGAACCACCACCAGTCCCATGAACTCTCAGTCAGAACAAGAACATCTTTCGAAGCATAAACCAGCGGATGATTGCTTAGAATGTGATCAGATTCAAATGAAAACGAATCAGAAAAGAGATCTAACGATAAGATGTTGGTAAATCCACGACTAAATCCATCGAGAGGCTTTGCGAAATTTTGACAACTCTCTGAACGCATATCGTGTTCAACGATATTGTCCCCGGTTCGCTGATAGATTTTTGGAATCAAATCTTCGAGTTCGAGGGAATTTAGAATCTTAGTATTCTCAAGAATTGTTTCGTATGCGATAACTTCACGATAAGCCCTTCTGTTATCTTCGTCCAGATAATCCAGTTCCCAATATTCGCTTGGCATGTTGAGCCAATTTGTTAATCCGGGGACGTCAAGCCAAGAGTGAGTAACCGCTCTGATTGAGCCATCAATCTCTCTTGCATCAACATTGTAGCCTTCAAGATACAACTCCTGAACAACTTCAGGCTCAGAACGATTTGAAATATCGTAAGTCGTAAATTTGGTCATTGATGATGAACGCCAGGAACTGTACCCGTCTCCCCATTGCAATAGTTTGTACAATTCATCATCCTGATCAGTATTCCAAGGAGAATAACTCGATAGAACAATCAAACGATCGCCATCGAGCATCATGGAGATTGGATTGCCCTCAATCGTCACATTTGATGTAAATTCAATTTCTCCAAATTCAGGAATGGTGAGTATTGAGAGCGTACTTCCCTGTAGGACATAGATGTAGTATCCATCAGTTTTGATGAAATCGGCTTCATCGACCCCTTGTTCTTGATTGTTCGTTCCACTGAAATCCTCTCCTTCGACACGTTTTGTCGTTGTTCCTGCTGTATCGCTTGCTGCCCCATCATCCATGGCAGATTCAGCGACCATACCATCACCCCAGCCTCTGTAGTTGTACACTTCATCAACTGCTTGCAAGAGTTGGGTTCGGTATTCTTCAGCAATGCTTGCTTTGAGATCCATTTCCATCAAATCACATGAATCATATTCAACCAATTGAGGGGTTGCAATGATACGTTCCGTTTTTACAGTCCAGTCTTCTGGTAGTTTAGAAAGAACAAATTCTTCATCGACCGCCCCCAAACATCCTGACATGACCATCATGGTAAGGACGCCAAGTGCGACAAATTTCTTTGCGTTCATGATACTTCGATATATCATAGCAATATGAAAGAGTTGGTAAACTGACTTTACAAAACTTCAACATTATTTTGGATATAAGCCAATTTTTGCTGACCATCTGCGGAAAGTTTCCAAGGAGATTTTCGAGAAGTACCCTTCCTTTCAACGCATTTCATATTCCGTAATGAACTCATATGATGAGAGAGCAATTGGCGAGATATGGCCAGCCTATCTTGGATCTCCTTTCCTGTCAATCCTAAGGATTCAGACTGGTGAAGAATTTCTAAAATAGCCAATCGAGTTCCAACAATTGGGTGACGTATTGAGGCAATATCATGCGAGGAAATCGCTGAGATGGCGTATCTTCTCAACCGACCGTCTCTCCATGAGATAACAGATTCTTCTAACTCCAGTTGTCGAAGATGATATGCAGTAACCCCATTGGCTAAGCCAAGACCATCGCGTAATGCAGAGAAATGGATGCCGGCATTCGCTTCAACAAACCCCAAGATACGTCCGCGAGTTCGCTCATCTTTCTTGTCTTTGGTTGCTATTAGCGGGGTAAGGAATGCCAAGAAGAACAATATCCGAATGAATTCAAACAAGAAGGAACTAAAAAAGAGTGAAGACAACATCCCTCCGCCGATTCCAAAGAAAACATATGGCAGCGTATTATCAACAGGCTCAGTATCATCTTGTTGAGATTCTTCGGGCTGCATAAAACTCGCATCAGCTTCTTGAGCATCATCATCTTCTGTCTTTTCTTGTTGATCAGTGAGCGGTTCGCTCGCAGGCGTCTCTTCCTCGTCAGATACTAACGAACTATTTTCTTCTTCGAGGAAAACAATGCCTCCAACAATTGATAGAAGGGCCAAGAACGCGAGAAAGCGAACAACAAACACGCCTCTCATCATAAGTAAATCTCAGCCGGATACATATCAATGACGTGGTAAATTGATTTGACAATGCTTGGTGACCATTATGTGCTACGCTCGCTTGGAGGAAACATGAACGAAAACGTTGAGATTGAACGACGTTTTCTCATCGATGGGCGAAAAGCAAAACCATGGCAAGATGGTACCTACATCAAAATCCAACAATATTATCTCTCCGAAGTAACGCATGAGAATGGAAGAGTAACATGGTGCGGCAAGACCTTAGTTGAAGCCCAACATGACTTTACTGAAATCACTACTTGGCGAATTCGTTCCTTGGTTGATGGGACAGGGTTCAAGGCAGTTCTTACTGCAAAAGGAAAGCGAATTGGAGCGAGTGCGACAGAGTATGAATGGGAACTCTCTCCCAAATTCTTTGAACAATTAAACCTCGAAGGATTGCCCACAGTCATCAAAACACGATATCTCTGGAATGGGGATGATGGATTGCTTTGGGAAGTTGATGAATTCGAAGGAAGCCTTTCAGGCATCATTATTGCAGAGGTTGAATTGGAAAGTGAAGATCAAGAAGTCTCCATTCCTTCGTGGGTGGGTCTTGAGCTAACACATCTCAAAGGTTGGTCAAATGCTGCCCTTGCTGAGATGATTGGTCAGCAATAATGCTCAAGGGCAGATGCAATTCTTGAACGCTCATCATCAGTCAATCCGTGGTGAATCGGTATTGCAACCAATTGGTTGCAGATTGATTCAGTAACATCGAGCGTTTGGTTGCGCTGCGGATGTGTTGCATAGACTGGATGTTTGTGACAGGGTGTAGAATAGAACACTCGAGCATCGATATTCTGTTGATCCATATAATGGATAAAACGCTCAGAATCTTCAACCTTGACACAGTATTGATGCCATCCATGTCCTGAATCAGGGAAAACCGATGGTGCTGTGATTAAGTGGTTTTTTTCGAGAGAAGAATTGTATTCTTTTGCAGAGTCTCTACGAATATTCAACCATTCGTCAAGGCGTTCAAGTTGCTTTCTTCCGATTGCTGCAAACACCTCAGACATACGCATATTCGTGCCGACTTCCTGTGACTGCAACGTCCCGTCTCTACCATGATTAATGATGGATCTCATTCGACCTCCGATCGTCTCATCGTTGGTTGTAATCATCCCCCCTTCGCCGCCAACAGCCATATTTTTAGAAGGGAAAAACGAGAAACAAGCGACATCTCCAAGCGAACCAGCCATACGCTTTGTCCCGTCTATAGTCGCAGAAGTGCCATGTGCTTGCGCTGCATCTTCAATCAATGAAATGTCCATCTTTTCACAAAGGGCAATCAACGCAGGGTCGTAGGTTTGGCCAAAGAGATGAACGCCGATAATTGCCTTGGTTTTACTTGTGATACGCTTGCGAACATCTTCAACATCGAGACACCAATAGTCTGCATCAATATCTGCAAAAACGGGTGTTGCACCGACCATTGAAACGGATGTTGCTGTTGCAATGAATGTCAATGAAGGCACAATCACCTCGTCACCAATCCCAATATTCAGTAATCTCAATGCTGCAATCAGTGCGCCAGAGCCACTGTTACAAGGAGCGGCATACGAAACGCCACAGTATTGGGCGA
>JABIYX010000034.1 GCA_018666575.1 Methanobacteriota archaeon
AAATCCAATCGTGGCTGGATGGTCGCGGGAGGGGTTCATTTCGTATTCATGTTGGGCCTGTTCTTCTACGCTCTCGTCAGAGCATTCTTTGAGCCTGCTCCAGATTACTACGACGAAACATCCGACTTTGCTGATCAACTGTATTACTCGATGCAAATGTCGAACTTTTTCTTCTTCTTCCCCACCTTCGTAATAACTGTTGTAGCTGTATTGGCGGCCATCAATGTTGGTAGTAACAAATTAGCTGCAATAGTATTGCCTCCGTTATCCCAAGTGAGTGCGTTACTGCTCTGGTCTCTTGTGGCTGCTACTGTTTCACCTGAAGATTCCTTTTTAGAGGCATGGGAAACGGTCTTCGGAGAAGATTTCTTTGAGGAAGTTATTCCATTGGTTGTATCCCAGATTATATTGTGTGCTGGACTTGTGGGGTTGATATCGGTTAGTTCCAACGAATAATCAGAGTTCATTCGGAACTGGTGTTTGGTCCATATGCAAGAACGCATAGACAGCCCACCATGTCACGATGTCCCATGAGTGGACGAGGTTTGCCTCTCCGGTTGCGTTATCTGTAGTCATATATTCTTCCATTTCAGATAATTTATCGCATGTTTTGTGGTAACATGGGTATCCATCGACTACACCGTTCCATCCGAGTGTTGCTACACCTATTTGTTGGAATGAATCGTGATCACTTCTTGCGGTTGGACTTTCGTAAATTGCAACCGTATCTTCATAGTTATTTTGCCAGAGTGGATTCTCTCCAGAAGCTGCCCATTCTGCACGTCCGCGTTCGATTTGATAACCTAAATCGAAAGCATCGGCTCCAATCCATTCTGCTAAATGATACATGCCTGGTTGATCGATAACATCGCCTGTTCCATCAGGACCAAGATAAACAGAAAGAGCGTAATCGCCAGGATAGTTTATTCCAGCCATGTCAAGGTTGAGATAATTACTAACTGTTACGCCAGCAGGGAGATCGTTCGCAAATGCAGATGAACCCCACAAGCCCTCTTCTTCGGAAGACCATAAGCAGAATACCATTGTTCTGCGTGCATCAAAATCAGCGAGTACTTTGGCAGTAGAGAGAACCATCGAGGAACCTGCTGCATTGTCATAGGCTCCTGTACGAGTGCCGTACCCTTGTTGTTCCGTTCCAGGAATTATGGCAGTTGGAGGGGTGGCATATGGGGCAATATCGAAGTGCGCTCCGAATACTAACCATTCATCCGGATAGACTGTACCTGTCTTGTAAGCGCATATATTGACGGCCCACAGAGTGCCTGACTGGAATCGGTGGACTTCAACATCGAGGCCGTATCCAACCATAACGCCCTCAAAATAAGTGATTGCGTCTTCATAACCAGGATTTCCATTCCCGATCCATCTATCCAAAAACCCAACAGCCCCATCGGCTAAATCGAGCGGATCAGCGGTTTCGTCGGTGATGAAATCAACCCATTCGTAAACGTCTCGACCATTTAGCCAACCGTCGCTTGCACCGACACCGTTTTGTTCAGTTAGGTCTGAGCGCATTGGGCGCTCTGTGAGAAGTTGTTTAATCGAAACTTCTCCGCCATCATCATCGCTGGAAATAACCCAAGGCCATTCGCCTCCAGCGTCTTCGTTTGGAACGACTTGAACTGCTCCACCGGTTTGACCTGATTCAAGCCATGTCATCCAAGACTCATCTGCCTCCCGGATTGGCCAGTTCGTTCGACCATAGTCGCCAAGAAGGAACACAACATCGGGATTTCGTGGTGGGAGGAGGATGGTCACCTCGACTATTTCGCCAGCGGAAATGTTCAGTACTGTTCCGTTTTGAGCCCTCATTGAGCCAGGATCTTGAATGAAGTAGGGCATAAAGACGGATATGTCGTTTGTTGCCTCAAGTTGAATCGTTTGCCATGAACCACCTTGAAGAGTTTCTCCATCTGAGACGATAAGATCACCCTCGGTAACAGGGGTTGATTTGCTTTCTCCGAAACAACCCGACAAAGTTGAAAGGAGCATGATAGAGACCAGCAGCATTGCTTGCATTGTCATTCGCATGGTTCGGGCCATACGCTTGGCGGGTTTGAATACAACGGTGGAATGAGCAAATTTATTCATCGCCAAGAGTTAAATGACGAAGGGGAGCCGATTGAACATGGCTACAGTCCGTACGGACCAAAAGAAACGTGCCCTGATGCGCGCTGTTCCGGAGTCCTTTTCCAAAGCCCTTGCCAACTATTTTGGCTCCGGGCCAACGGATATTGCCCTCGCTAAAAGGCAACATGCGGCTTATGCTCAAGCATTGCTTGACTGTGGATTAGAAGTTACAATCCTGCCTGCTGATGAAAACCATCCTGATTGTATTTTTGTCGAAGACCAAGCAATTGTCGTAGATGGTCATGTGCTTCTGCCACTGCCAGGGCATCCCTCGAGAGTTGCTGAACAACCTCCAATCGCAGATTTCCTCTCCAGGCAACTCAATGGCTTCCAAGTTTGTGGTATGTTTGGTGAGGCTCGGATGGATGGGGGCGACCTTCTTCGACTGGGCAACCTCTTTTTTGTGGCTCGTTCAAAGAGAACAAATGATGCTGGAATTGAAACGCTCCGAAACCTA
>JABIYX010000087.1 GCA_018666575.1 Methanobacteriota archaeon
AGCAATTTGAATCGACAACATATGTGACCATGGAGATTCGAGTACAAGTCGAATCATAAGTCTTGAGCCGAATGTACTGCAAGAATCGCATCAACCAGAGGGGCGATTGTGGCGCTGTTCGGATACGGCGAGAGAACATCAGCAGCAGCACGTACATCGACAAATGGTGTTCCTACGGACACAGACCAACCAGCCATCTCGAACATCGATAAGTCATTTGGAGCATCACCGACACAGAGAAGGTCTTGTGCAGACCATCCCATTTTTTCCAAAAGCAAAGTCAAACCACTTCCCTTGGAGAGGTGCGGTTCCATGAGGTGAATTGCAAAACCTGTGCGGACAACATCGAGATGCTTCCATTTGCTTTCACGAATGGAAGTGGTGACTGCTTCGAGATCTTCATGGGCGAATAAGCACCATTCACTTTCTCTCCAAGCGTTGGTCGTGATCCCTTGTGCGTCAATTTCTTCATGCTCTGTTGCAAGCCAATTCGCTGCCTCTTTTGCTTCTTGACCAGATGCGCGAACAATGGCTTCAGGCCATGATGGATGCCAGAGGACGCCGCCATTTTCGCAGCAAATAGGGCCGCTTAGGCCAATGAATCGCCACAATCCATAGGTGATTGCTCGGACATTTCCAGTTGCGAGGACAACTGTAATTCCTGCTGCTTCAAGCCGTCTCAATGCTTCAACTGCATCCATGTCGAGAAGCTTCTTTTCATCGGTGAGCGTTCCATCGATATCGAAAGCAACAACCTTTGGACACCATCCAGGGGGTAGCCACTCCATGGCCTGTCGACCGACTTCTCTTTGAAGAAGATTCGTACAAGAATTCACTCAAAATCATGAGAGTATTAATCAAACAGGAACGAGGCACTCAGTACATGGGGGGTAAGGACGAAGAAGTGTTCTTTTCCCTCGAAGATGAAGAACCGGCTGCAAAGGCTGCTCCTGCTCAACAAAAAGCAGAACCTGTTCCCGTTGCTGAAGAAGTACCACAAAGCATCGAGATACTCGATGCTGAAGTGATTATGCAAGCCACAGGTAACTACGCCGTAGAGTGGGAGTTAATCGGAATGGATTGTCCAGATTGTGCAAGTAAAGCAACACGTGCTCTCAATCATCTCCCACAAGTATCCAATCCAATTGTTTCTGCAACATCTGGAGAGGTGCGTATTTCTGTAGATTTGGAAAAGGGTTCAATATCAGAAGTTTCGAATGTTTTGCGTTCACTTGGCCATGCTCCAAATACTGAACATCACATGTTGAAAGGAATGAAAGCAGAAACGATTGCAAAACGCAACAACATCGAAGTTCGCGAATTGCGTAAACTGCTAAAACTTCAACCAGGAATTCTTGACGCTGAGATCGAAAAAGATGGCAGAATACTCGTCCAATTGGTTTCACAAGCAGATTCTGATTTGCTTAAGAAACGGGATGAAGCATTGGAAAACGTCTGTGGTTCCCCTCCTAAACTTGTCACTACGATTTCGAATCGTCTCCGTCCAGATCAGTATCGACTTCTCGGTGCTTCATTCGCAGTCCCACTGCTCATCGTTGTTTACGCTCTTCATCTGATGGGTATTGAGGGCTGGATCGCTGCAGTCATTGCAATTCCAGGTATCCTCATGTCAAGTTACCAGATGTTCCGTGAAGCGATTGCAGGTATTCTTAATCGTCAAGTTGGATTCCAAGTACTGACAAGTTTGGCTGTAATAGGTGCATGTGGATTGATGATGTGGGAAGAAGCGCTCATTGTTTCAATTCTTGTAGCATTCACTGCTCACCTTGAAGGAGATGCTCTGGTGAAAGCCCGAGAAGCAATGCAAGGCGGTTTAGATCGACTTCCACGCGTCGCACGTCGCTTGAACCGTCCGAATGCCTCCAAACCAATGTCAATCAGTATAGGAACTCCATTGGTGATGTCTCAACCAGTCTCACTCGCAACTGCCCCTTCTCATCAAAAAAGCGAACAGATTCCTATCGATTTGCTGAGTAAGGGGGATTTCATCGAGGTTCGAAGTGGTGAGTTGATTCCAGCTGATGGAATCATCGTCGAAGGGAAAGGAGCGCTCAACAAAGCACCGCTTACGGGGGAGTCAGTTCCCGTTGATGTGGGAGAAGGCGACTTGATTCAGGCGGGACTTGTCCTTGCTCGTGGTCCTGTGGTTGTCAAGGTCGAAGCGGTTGGAGAAAGCACACAATTGTACGAATTGATTGAAGCGGTTCATACCTTTAGAGATGAGCCACCTCGTCACCAAGCAACCATTGAATTATTCACATCAATATGGGTTCCACTGGTATTGTTTGGAGCAGTCGGCGTCTACTGGTTTGTCTTCCCAGAGGATTGGAAGATTGTCCTTCTTCTATGGGTCGTTGCATGTCCATGTGCACTTCTGCTCGCCGCCCCAGTTCCTCACGCAGCCTCTTTGGCTCGTTCTGCCCATATCGGCGCAATTGCTCGTGGTGGGAATGTACTTGATCGCCTTTCAAAGGTCAACCATGTTTTGTTGGACAAAACAGGAACGCTTACTTCAGGAAAACCATCAATGGGCGAGATTATCATGGCCAAAGGACGTCGTAGAGACGCTTCGATTGCGCTTGCAGCGGGTATTGAGGCTCGTTCATCCCACCCCTATGCAGATGCTCTTCGAGAATACGCCCAAGAGCAAAACATCACGGCCTCTGAAGTCAATAAAATCAAAGACATCGATGCAGGAATTCAAGCCCTTCGCAACAAAGAGGTGGTTCTCATGCTCCGCCCTGATGCATTGGTCGAACACGGCATTGTCCTGCCTGAGGAACTTCGAATAGGTATTGTCGAAGCCGAAGCACAAGGACATGGAGCATCCGTTCTTACCAAAGCAGGAAAGTGTGTTGCACTGTTTACATTCATCCATGACGATACCCGTCAAGGTGCAGATGAACTGATTCCAGAATTGCATAGACGAGGCATTAGCGTGGAAATC
>JABIYX010000029.1 GCA_018666575.1 Methanobacteriota archaeon
ATGCTGACCCTCATTACTCTTAATGGACCAATGTGGAAAGGAGATGACTACGTTGCTGCAACACGATTACGCATTGCAATGCTCCTTGGTTTGCTTGGATTTATCTTGACGCTTGTTGTTTAAACAAGTCCCATGAATTCGCCCATTGCACTCCAAGCATCTGGTGAGATGAAGTAGCACAATAGGGACATTTGAGCCCACATTCTGTTCTCTGCTTGATCAAAGACGATGGATTGTTCGTGATCCATAACCCAATCAGTTACTTCATCACCACGGTGAGCAGGTAAACAATGCATGAATCTCCATCCATCATCCATATTAGAGACCATTTTCTCGTTGACTTGATACCCTTCGAAGGATTTCATCTTATCCTCCATGTGTTCCTCTCCCATTGAGATGAAGACGTCAGTGTACACAACATGTGCACCGTCTGTTGCTTCTTTTGGGTCCACGGTTCTCATTAATTCGGACTTGTGTTCTGCAGCATATGCTGTTGAGCGTTCCACAACATCTTCATCCGGTTCATATCCTTCAGGAACAGCATATCTGAAGTCAATGCCAAGCATTGTACATGCAAGCATGAGGTCATGGAGAACGTTGTTTCCGTCCCCTACCCATGTTACAACGAGATTTTCTCTGTCATCGAAATGTTCCATGATGGTCATCAAATCAGCAGCCGCTTGACATGGATGGTGTTTGTATGAAAGCGCATTCAGTACAGGCACAGTAGCATGCTTTGCCAGTTCAGTTACATCTTCATGACCATAACATCTGTAAGTCATACCACCTAAGAAACGGGAGAGGACTTGAGAAGTATCACCTATAGTCTCGGACTTCCCAAGTTGAATATCGTTCTTGAGAAGTGTAAGGGCGTTTCCACCCAACCGGTCAATACCAACTTCAAAAGAAACTCGAGTTCTTGTCGATGGCTTTTCGTAAATGGAACCAATCGTCATTGTATCAAGAGGCATAAAGTTGAGAGCAACTTCATCTCCTTGCTTCCACAAGCGCTTGAATTCAATTGCCCATTTGAGAATTTGCTCAAGGTCATCTTTTACGTCATCTATTGCAAGAAGGTGCTCTACCATGTCTTACGCTCGGTAAAGAAGGTTACAATGTTTTTCAAACGAAATCGTCCTGATCCTTCTCGTGTTCAATGTCACTTGCAAAGCCATCACGGGCATCGCTCATTCCACCAAACATAGCTTGTGCGAAGGTCAAGATGTCAGCATGTCCTTCCTCTAGTTCGCTTGATAGAGGCGTTAGACCGGGACTTTGTGCAAATTGCTGCATCAGTCGAAGTTGGTTAATTGCGAATTCGGTTCTTTGACCACCTGCTTCATCATACAAGGCCATTTCAAGAATTTCAAGACGTTCCGACCATTCGAGAATCTTCTCGAGTTCTTCAGCATCAAGAAGGTCACTCTTGGAGAGGAAATTCTTGGTTGGTAGTCCCAAACGGAATTCAACAATTGATGACAGGAGCATTTGTGAAACAAATCCTGAAGGTGAACGAGATAGCATTGGGTCAAACAAGTAAATAATTGCTGACTGTTCTCGACCGAGGACTTCAATCAAGTGATTACTCGCTTCTCTGAAAGCAAATAATTCAACTTGGCCGGGGGTATCAACAATCATCATCTCGCCAGTCAATGAGTGAAGTTGTTCAGCGACATCACCTGCTTGAGCAGCAAGTAAATCAGCAGCGAGAATTTGTGCACCGTTTGGCCCGAGATCGTATTCCGTCATAACCTCGGTCAAGGAAATTAAATCTCTGACATCGAATTCTGCGTCATAGTGAACCCGTTCTGCTCCTGGATCTAGATTGACTGCGATAACGTCCGTTTCCAAAAATCGAGACCAGCGTTGAAAAGAAGTAACCAATGATGATTTGCCTGCACCAGCAGTTCCAACAACAAACAGTACGGGTGGTGTTCCACTATCGAGTCCGACCATGTATCTGGCTCCTGCCCAACATACATGAACTAAACCCAAAATCCGCCAACTTTTCCAAAACTAACCAGCAGAACGGTTATGTGCTAGACAACAATGGCAAGCATGCAGATTCCTGCACGGAGG
>JABIYX010000024.1 GCA_018666575.1 Methanobacteriota archaeon
ACACTGCATAAATTACCTCGCGAAGAACGATTTGCTTACGCTCGAATCCTTGCATACATGGCACGTGTAGACAACGAAATCACCGTTGACGAATTAGCAATGTTTGAACAAAGAATAGGTACTGCTCTCCTCTCACCAAATCAGAGAGACCAACTTCGTAGAGCCCTGAAAAACCCCCCAACACTTGAGGAATGTCTCGAAGGCCTTGGTCCTGAATCTGGACCTCTTGCTTTGCGTGATGCTTTGCTCATGGCAACAGCGGATGGCTCTATCGATGATGATGAACTTGAGGTTCTTGAAGACATTTCAGATCACCTTGGGCTTGCTGAGGACTCAATCCCAAAACTTGTTGAGTGGGCAAAGAAAGGCTATCGATGGATGGATGAAGGCATTGAACTACTCAATTCACTTCAACAAGGTTGATTCGTATGTTTTGCGACGATGTCGCTAATTTAGATGCGAGTGAACGCTCTCGTTATGCGGATTTACTTGTCTTGATCGCTGCAGCTGATGGTGAACTTGTCCGAGAAGAAATACAAGTTCTTGAGGGGTTAATGGGTCGTGCAATGGTACATCCTGAAGCAAGAACTTCGATTCGAAAAGGACTCCATGATACGCATCGGCTATCCAATCTGCTCAAAAACGCAGAGGTTCAAACCTTACGTTTTGTCTTGAGAGACGGTGCTCTTTTGGCCGCTGCTGACGGTGATTACGATAAGCGTGAAGTGACAATTCTCAAGCAGATTGCAAAGAAGGCCGAAGTATCAAATGCTGAGTTGAAAGAGGTTTTCGACTGGGTTTCAAAAGGATGGGAATGGCATCAAAGTGCAAGCAGTGTTCTGAATTTGACGGCATTCAAGCAAAACACACCAGAATGAATGGTTTCATGATTTTGACAGGCACATTCAAACCATGATTGAATACCCACTGAATGGGGCGGACTATGCAGAACGGTGTAAGCGGATGGTATGCAAGATTAGATCGATGTCTTAATGACAGAGCAGAACAAATCAATATTTGGCTGGCTGCGTGGGAAGAATCCCTCAAAACCTACCAACCGATTGCTGCCTTGTTACCTGAGGATTGGCCAACACTTCCTGCAAATCTACTGACTGACCCTGGACATGTTCTCGACCATCTTCTCGCTCGTCATGATGCTGAATCTGACGGTCGCTCTCCTCGCGGAGCACATCCAACTCCTCCTCGTCTTGCAGATTCTGTTATCACATCGGAAATGCTCGAAACAACGATTCAACCAAAGGTCAAGAAACAAACAACAAACATGCATCTTGCAGACCTTCCCCCTGGTTTCCAGAAGCACATTAAGAAGCTCAATTTTCCTCCTGCTGAAGAAGAAGTTACCCTCGATAGCGATGCTCTTGAAGCAGTAGAACGAGGCGAGAGAACAAGCAGTGGAATCCCCCTCCCATTCTCAGACATGTCATGTGGCGGTGGTATTTTCCACGCCCGTATGCTTCGAAAACACAGCGAATTATTCGAAGGACAAGATGCAGAACTCAAGAAAAAAGACACACTACGTCTATTTAGAGGATTCCAATTAATCGACGTTGATTCACTCGTCGTTGAATCCACCAAAAAACGACTGTTGCTGGAATCGATCCGATTGGATCTGGTTTCAATGAGCGGAGAACAAGAAGGCAAGGTTGCTCGAAAAGATGTTGAACAAATTCTTGAAGAAAATGTGGTTTGTTCTGATGCACTACAACATGATTGGCCGTGGGCTGAATCTCCTCGATTGATTATTGCAAATCCTCCTTGGTTGCGAATTAAAGATCGTTTCAGAGGAATGGAAGATGGTTCTCAGCGCAGAAAAGACCTCAGTGAAACTCTTCGTAATCTAAAGAACGACGATGGCCCACGATTCTCAACAATGAGAGGAAATGTTAACCTATACCGCCTTTTCATCGAACGTGGGATGCAAATTCTAAGCGAAAGTGGACAGATGCGGGTTGTTGCCCCTGACAGTCTGCTTCGTGAACAATCCTCTCATCCATTGAGAAAATTGCTGGTCGAAAAGCATTCATGGAGAGAAGTATGGGCAATCGAAGAAGCAAATCTTCTCTTCCCTGGTATGACGCAAGGTGTTGCTATATTGGGCATCTCTTCAACTCCTCATGGAACTGAAACACTCAATGTGATTGGTCCTGTAACACGTTCTGATCTACGAAGAGTCGGTACTGGTTTGTCTTCTCGTGTCCCATCTTTTGGCCTGCCAGTAACACGTTGGGTTCAGTGGGCTCGCAATACTTGGGCTGTTCCAAGACTCCCTCGTGATCAGATTGAGCGAAAACACATTCTCAAAATTCTTGACAACATGTCAGAATTGCCTCGTCTTGGTGACCGTGATCACTGGCTTGCAACTCAAGAACAAACTGTCAAGGTACGCGTTGGTGAAATCGACCAAACCGCTCATTCAAGCAACATCACAAGTTGGGACAAGGCAAGAGCATCGCGCCCATTCATTCGTGGAGTGCATTTCACAGAAGACGAAGATGGCTCAGTCTACATCCGGCATCCGGCATTCCGTAAGGACATCCCCTCTCGTGCGAATGAACGCCAACTTGCCATGTGGTCTGGAGTAACTGAAATCCAATCCTATGGGCCACGACTTGCCTGCCAAGCTATCGTTAACGCTCATCAGGAGCGAAGACTTCGATGGGCTGTTATCCCAAAGGGATGTATTCTTGGAAACAGCGTTAACCACATCGAGATGAACCAGGCCATCCTCAATCGACTTACTGCGACAAAAGGAAACCTTGAAAATGCGCTCGAATGGATGTGTCAACAACTCAATCAACGAGATCTTGACGATTGGGCTAAAGCATGGTCTGCTAACAATAACGTAAACAATTACGAATTGGAAATGCTCCCTCTCCAACTCGATGCCGTAAAAGAAGTATCTGGAATTACAATGGAATGATGATTGGTGTATTCACAGCATCAAACAAACAGACAAATTGGAATTCATCCAATACGATGTTTTATATCACGAACCCCGCCACAAAAGAATGCTGTAAGCAATCATAGGAGAGTCACGTATGGGCATTCATCCTAAGATTGGAATCACTGGTTTACCAAGAAGTGGTAAATCCGCTGTTATGGAAAAGGTTCTGTCCATGCTCAAGGAAGAGAGAACACGTGAGCTTGCGGCAAGAAATTCTGGAACAGATACTGAAATTATTGGCGGTATTTGTACCGAGCCAATTCTCGATGGAAGCGAACGCATGGGCTACAGCGTTCGCAACATTGTCACAGGTGAAACAGCAACAATCGCTCACAAGGAAATAGACTCGAGATTACGAGTCCTTGGATACGGTATTGATACAGAGGGATTAGAAAAGGTTGCAGTACCTGCTATCGAATTCGCAATTGAGAATTGTGAAGTCATCGTCATTGATGAAATCGGGAAATTCGCTGTTGAATCTGAAGCATTTGTCAATGCTGTACGAAGTGCACTTGAAGTTGACAAACCAACACTCCTGACCCTTCACAAGAAGAGCAGGCATCCATTGTTGCAAGATATTCGAAGAAGAGATGATGGCCGTATTCTCGAAGTGACTCCTGTTAACAGAGCACTTCTTCCGTACAAGATTCACAAGTTGATGCGTGAGACCTACTGATTGCGTTGGATTCATACAGACAACGCTCTTGGTTGACACCATGACGCCAGCAGAACGTGCCAAGAAACTTCTCTTGGGAACTGGATTATGCCTGGTATTTGTCTTTGCAATTGGACTTTCAAACGATCGATTCTCCATGACTTCGTTGGACCTAGGGTGGCTCTTTCTCCTTTTTGGAGTTCTCATGATTGGCCTTAGTTTAACCAACGGCAGTTTCACATCTCAGTTTCCAGATGAGTCGGATGAAGAAATGACAGACAGGGTTCACGATGACGTGACTGAGACAAAACGAGAAGCGAACATCGGTGATGCTTGGGCATCGTTAGAACATAATATTCTCACAAACGAATTATCTGAATCTGAATAGGCAAAAGCGGTTGATTCATACCCTACCTATGCATGGGAATGAATGGTAAGACTATGAGTGAAATTCCCGCTGAGTTATATTACACAAAAGAACATGAATGGATTCGAATGGATGGGGACATCGCAACCATCGGAATTACTGATCACGCACAAGATGCATTAACTGACATTGTGTACATTGAACTTCCACAAGAAGGAGATGTTCTCGATGATATGGGTGAATTCGCTATTGTTGAATCCGTTAAATCCGCATCACCAATTTTCGCTCCTCTCGCTGGAGAACTCACTGCGGTTAACATCGATTTAGAAGATGCCCCAGAACTCATGAATTCTAGCCCTTACGGGGATGGTTGGATTGTTAAAATGCGCTTGTCAAACCCAGATGCTGTTTCTGGACTCATGTCTGCTGATGATTACCGCAGTATGATTGGCGAGTGAATACATTGCCAGAACCCGCCCGACTTACGTTGTATGTTGATGGGTCTTGTGACGGAAATCAAAATGTGGATTCAGAAACTCCAGCTGGCTGGGGTGTTGTTGTAATCGTAGGCGATTCTGGGCTTGGCCGTGGTAGCGGTGATGTGGTTACTGAATTACACGGTCCAGTCATTACATCAGCATCTGAAACAGAATTTATCGGTGCCGAGGTTGGGTCAAATAATACCGCCGAACTTTCAGGTTTTTTTGCAGCGCTTCGTTGGATTCTAACCGAAGAGAATGATGATCCTATACGTATTCGTGCTGATAGCCAGTATGCTGGAAACATCGCAGCTGGAACTTGGAAAGCAAAAGCAAATCGTGAACTTGCAGCACGTGTACAAACACTATGGAACGAAGTAGCCTCAATGAGAGACTTATCCTGGGATCATGTTCGAGCACATAGGGGACATCGTTGGAATGAGCGAGCGGATCATCTTGCAAAGAGAGCAATGCGACGCGAACGCCCAGAACCTCTTACCTTTTGGAAGCCCGGTCAAGATTGATTCATGCGCTGATTCAGCCATGCAACTAACTTATCCCCATATTCAGGACGACGTAATGCGTGATCGATTTGAGATGTTAACCAGACCAAAGGCATTCCAGAATCATACCAAGAAACCGTTGATTCAAGGACATGTGCTCGAAGTTTTCCTTCGTTCATCCAATGTTCCAGAATTGCAATCGATTGCAGTTCACCATGCTCCTCGACTGGATAATGATCGAGTAAGGTTGAGAAATCCTCTGTGAAGATGTAACGCCCGCAGAAGGCAAGAGTGGATGGAGCGACTTCTTGGTTCGGCTTTTCCACGATCGATTGAACTCTGTCACCATCAAGTGAAACAATTCCATACTGATTTACTGCTTCGATACCAACATCGTAGACGGAGCTGCACGCACATCCTGTTTCTTGATGCAATGAAACCAACTCTTTCGAAACTGGAGAGGGTTCAAAAGATGATAATGCAGCATGATTTGGCGTAAGGATGTTATCTCCGAGAAGAACAAGGAAAGGGCCTGAAATTGATGACGAGGCCATGGAAATCGCATGGGCGAGTCCTAGTTGTTCGTGCTGATAATGAATGAAATATTCTGCATCACCAATTGGGTTAAGCAGGGATTGATCGTTTGGATATGAAGGGAATTTTTTGTTCATATCATCGAGAACGAGGGAGAAATCCTTTGATGGTGAAGTAATGATGTGAATACGATTACAACCCGCTGCACGTGCTTCAAGAATGAGATGATGCATAACTGGAACGTCAACAAGAGGTAGCATTTCCTTAGCCACAAAGCCACTTACTGGCAACATTCGCGTACCCAATCCTGCAGCCACGATGACAGCATCCAGAACTCTGCCCATGTACGGGCTTGAGAGCGACAGGCTATCAAGCGTGTTCTTCGTCGAAGGCACATGGCAGTGGAACGTAAGCATCTGCTCTTGGCGGCAGGTTGTTTACTTGTATCGTTCTCATTCTTCGATTTCTTGCCCGCTGGCCCTTGGCTAGATGCTTCGTTTTCAAGAGGCATGAGTGGTCTTTTCGGACTTATTTTGATCTACCTCTTTTGGTTCGAACAAACCTTCGGAGAATCTGGAGTCGTTCCTGCAGTCGCAAAATGGAAGAATCCAGAAACGTCTTGGAAATATGTCCTCTTGGTAGGAATTGGCTTCCTCTTTTCATCATGGCTCTTTGGAAACACTTCGGCAGGAGACCTGTTACCAGTCCCAGCCCCTCTCATCCTAGCATTGGTTGGTTTGCTTACTTCTTTTGCAGGAGTATATGCATACCTCGTCACTGAAGGGCCATTGAGAGAAGAAGAATAGTCACTCTTCTTCTTGGAAAAGTCGTTTTTCAGGCCTTCTTTGGACCTGAAGGAAAACGATGTAGACTGCGATGAATAAGATGGCACCAAGAAGAAGCGGTGATACTGACTGCTCTTCGGAAGAGGATTTCTTATCTGTGATTGTGTTTTGATCTTCAACATCATCCGGTTGTGTTGATTCAACATTATTCCAATCTATGCCTACACGAACAATATCGATTTCTCCATTTACATTTGTTGATTCTATGTGGATTAATTTAACAGGATATTCGACATCTATCGTCCACATTCCGTCTGAGAATGTTGCACCATACCAGAATGGGTCATCGTTTAGAGCATTCGTCCACCGAAATGTGGAGTCGTTTTGTGCAGATGTGAATGAAAACTCGTGTGTTGAATTTGTTTGAGAAGAAAGCGTCACCCAATCTCCATTTTTGATGACCATCTCTGGTTCTATCAATACAATTTCAAATAAAGGCAACTCTACTTTCTCTTCCTCATCTATGCCTTCCTCGCTATTTACATCTGTTGCTTCAAATTGTGGTAGAAGATAGAACGCATTGGTATTGGCTTCGATTCTATCATCGATGTGATTAGAGCTCGAAGCACCCCATGTTCCTTCTAAGGTCAGGGCGAACCATGCCCGTTCAAGCTCATCAACGGGATAATGGAACTCACCATCAGAAGGATCGAGCCGTAAGACTTCTGTCCATTCTACTGAAATATCTGGTGTTGTAAGGGATGATCTCCATAAAACTGCGTCACCAGATGTAAAAAGTGGATGAACATCCCAAGAAAGCAAAAGCGATGTTGCATTTTCAACCTCGACATCCAGAGAAGTAATCGAAATTGGAAGCATTCGCTCTAGAATTGGCCCAACCGTTCCTAGGACTTCGAAATTATCTGTTTGTACATTACCCGAACTATCGATCAGACCTATGGCATAATACGATGTTGCCATCCAATCAGAAGGTAATTGATGAACGAATTCAATCGAATCTGCAGGTAATTCTGCAAGAATTGTTACGTTTTGTTGCGTAACAGATAGGATAGAATCAGTGGAATGATAGATTCGAATTGACGATACATCCTTATCAGTTACTTTGGTCCATCGAAGGACTGTACTTGAATCAGAAGAATCATGTTCAGCAAGAAGGGTTCCTGAGTATACTGGAACTCGATTATCCTCGACTATTGGAGAAAGAAGGGTATTATCAGCGTGGAAGCGAGTGTCTTCTGATGCAGGGTAGCACACTTCATCATCGCAGTATGGAGGATAGAGACATGTCAGTGTGTAAAACACGGATCTCTCAACAGAATCGTTCGCCCAATCCAATGCATAATCAGAAGCGTTTCGAGGAATTGAATCAGTTGTAATCGTCTTTTCCATATCATCCCAAGTTGATTTTGTGGCTGGTTGATTATGTTCGTACAAGACATAATTGTAATTTGAATTAGCACAATTAGGGCGCCATGAGAAGTACGTTGTTTGATTGGAAGCATCATACTCTGCCGTGAAATCTTCTGGTGCTTGGATTGGAGCAGTATCCTCTACATGGCCATGTGGAGTTTGTGATACGCCAAAGTTGACGGCATCTGTTACCGTACCATCGCGAAGAATAGTTACGATGGCATAGTGGATAAATCGTTGGTTAACGGAACCAGGAGGGGGGTCAAACCGGAAAGCATGCACCTTTCCTGAGCATTCTTCATTCGATTCGGTGGAATCACAGGCTGGAATATCTGATCCAATCATCGTCAATTCACGTTGAAAGCCTGGTTGGAATGGTGATGAAGAACGGTGTACTTCGTATGTTGCCATTCTCAAATCACCAAGCAATTGGCCATCTGTCGTATCGATGTTTCTCCATGAGATATTTGTAACTTCCAAATCTGGCAGGTATTGGGCATCAACATTCCTAGCTTCAAGGGTAGAATCCGTCTCTTCGGAAGCTGTTCCGACCGGTAGCATCACCACTAAAAAGAAGGAGACAAACCAAATTTTCAGGTTCATGTTTACCTGTATGTTGGCAGACATAAGAGGATGTCGCACTAATGTGAATACATTAATCGAGATATCCCAGGGTATCGTCAAGCATATCCAGAGCATCATCGAGATTTGGCAACTCTGTTGGTTCTTCACCTGAACTGACGTGTATATCGGACAAAACTTCGATTGGATCAGGAACCTCACTATTGCCTGCTAACCATGATTTCCATAGATCACTGCGATCGATACGACGAGCATCCATCGAATCCCACAGCGCTTGTAATCGGTCCTCTCTTAACAATGGAATATGCTTCGATAAGCGCATAGGATCAATCTCATCCATTCGCATCAGTAATTCTCGAAGACGAATTTGAACGACCTCGTCCCCATCGTTCCAAAGAGAAGGAATGAGGTTTCGTTCATCCTCAGGGAATCTTTCAACGTAATCCCGTAGACTGATGACAACGTTTCTTCGTACAATAGCAGCATGATGGTTATGCAATTCTTGCAACCGATCTGCCCAGACATTTTCATCAAGGAATTTCAAATCCCCTACTGTTGCAGATGACGCAGCAAGAACGCTTTCGTCTTCATCTTGAAGCATGGAGTCAAGGAATGGAACCGCATCCCAGCCAACTCTTCTGAACAATCGGGTTAAGACATCAGCCATCGAACGACGAAGAAGGAGTTCTTTTCTTTCATGAAGGATTTTTGCAATCGCAAGACCGCGCTCTTGATCGTTCTCAACCAATCTTGCAAGACACATGACAACCTTTGAGGCGACTTCTTCATGCTCATCGTTTGCTCTTCGTTCTAGAAGTTCAAATAAGCCAAGTGGCTCAATTAGTGCTGGTCTCTCCAAGAGTAATCGAACCCATTCCATCAAAAGCAATCTACGTTCTAGTACGCCGTTCTCGAGTTGATCCAAAAGCCACTTTGCAGCGTTAACTCCTGCATCGTGGGCGATGACAGAAGTCGTTCTAGGAACGACTGCGTGAGGATTCCAGCCTAGGTTTTGAGGTCCATCTTCCGGCTGTGTGTGCCAGGTTCCAGGTCGTTCAGCAAGCGCTATTGATTCAACCAAGTGATAGCCCTGATGTATTGGTTGGCCGTAAGGAACAGTTGCTAAGCCGTTGATAAGAGCAATTGCAAGCCACCAGCGGTCAGTGTTGGGAGCTGATACATCAAATGCTTGAGCGAGCCAGTCCGTGGCAATACAGAACAACATTCGTTGTGAGACGTCATTGGTTCGACGACCGAGCCACTTTTGATGAATTTCAAACGGATCATCGCTCAAATTCATTCGATGCGGGACAATCAAATCGACAATCGTTACCAGGTGGCGATCGAACATTCCAACATCCGCATGGAGCATCGACAACCCTTGTGAGATTAGATCCTGATCTCGCTCAGGCATTCGCACAGGGAAATCTGGGTCTGTAATCGGGGGGCTAGGAAGTGGCCAACTGATTGTTCCACGTTCCAATGCTTCGACCATTTGCGTTGCAACCACTTCGAATGTGGCTTTCGCAATGATGTCCCGACTCTTACTCATCGAGAATCCTCTTTGATCAGATATCAAGTTCAATGTTCAAGTTCTGAATCAATTCCTTGTATCGGTTTCGAATCGTAACTTCAGTGACACCAGCAACTTCAGCAACTTCACGTTGGGTTCTGCGCTTACCACAAAGAACAGAAGCGATGTAGATGATCGATGCTGCGATACCTGTTGGTCCGCGACCACTGGTCAGTTCCTTTTCTTGAGCAGCCTTGATTAATTCGTAGGCTTTTGCTTCAACTTCAGAGTCTAGACCAAGTCCGGAACAGAATCTTGAGATGTAGTCTTCAGGGCCAGTTGGCATAATCTTCATTTTGAGCTCACGTACCATGAAACGGTAAGTGCGGCCGATTTCTTTACGGCCAGTTCGAGATGCTTGTCCAATTTCATCGAGTGTTCTTGGAACACCGCATTGTCTGCACGCTGCATAGAGCGATGCTGCAGCGACTCCTTCGATTGATCTTCCACGAATGAGTCTCTTATCGACTGCTTTCTTGTAGTTGACAGCTGCTGCTTCACGAACCGTTTTGGGAAGTTCGAGACGGCTTGCCATTCGGTCAAGCTCAGCAAGAGCCATTGCAAGGTTTCGCTCTGTTGCGTTACTTACACGGCTTCGCTTTTGCCACTTACGCATTCGATAGAATTGGGAACGGTAACGGGAATTGATGGTCTTTCCAGAGTAATCCTTGTTTTGCCAGTCGATGTCCGTCGACAGCCCTTTGTCGTGGAGCATAACAGTCATTGGTGCACCTGTACGTGCTCTTTGGTCTCCTTGTTCTGGAGAGAAAACACGCCATTCTGCACCTTGATCGATGACGTTGTCTTCGAGTACAAGACCACAGTCATCACAGGTTACTTCCCCACGGGTTTCGTCTCGCGTTAGGCTTCTGCTGCCACATTCAGGGCACTTTACAATATCTTCAACTTGCTGATCATCCATAATCATCCACCTCGTACGTAGATTTAGAAACAGTTATTTTAACGATTGGCATGACCGTTTTAAACCTTCCCCTCCAGCAGCCTTTCGATTTAGAGGCGTATGCAACGAATTGGTTAAACACCAAAGCCTTCTGAGAAGATTCGGGGATGTGCATGGCAGGGATGGCAAGTGAAGTTTCTCTAACAGCCGGAAAAAGGATTCTGTTCCTCACCAAGGACCTCGATCTTATCCGAAAACAGTTGTATGAAGGACTTGACCTTCGTATGGAAGATTTGGATGTCGGAGATCTTCTTGATGATATCAATACAGATGTTATGACCCCTGCTTGGGTCTGTTTTGATCACGAGCCAGCCATGATTGCAAAAAATGCATATGCAGGGCTCATGCAAAATGGCATCCGAGTATTCAACGAAAATGCATTGATTGATGGTGGATTCGAAGTCATCGTATCAGGTCAGCGTAAAGGAACTGGCTCGAGTCGAGAAACTGCTGCTCAATGTGAGCGCTGGGCAGGTATTCGTCTCGTTATAGCCGCGTCTTTTGCACCGATACATGAACGCAACAACATCAATCTTGGTCAATTAATGGGCAACCACGATATGCTCAAGCGATTACAAAATGGCGAAACTCTTCAACTGAAGGAATTTACCGAACAATACGACGATGTTACAGCCCTTATTCTAGAGGCAGGTGGGTTATTTGAGTTCTCAAAACAACTGAAGGATGGCCGCCTCTCTTTGCCTGAATTATCCAGTGAATCACGGCCAATGACCATGGCTGAGAAAATAATTGCTCGAAACCTCGTTGGACAGCCAGAAGGTGCATGCGTCCAACCTGACGATCCAGTTATTGCTCAAGTTCAAGGTGGTTACTCGCATGAATTTACCACAGCCCAAGTACACACATTCCTTCAAGAAAAGTATGGTGATGAATACCAACTCACAAATCCAAAGAAATTCGGAGTCTTTGAGGATCACCTCCTATATGCACATCACAATCCAAAATTTGTTCCATTCATGGATAAGGTCGAAACCTTGAGGAGATTGCAAATCGAATTCCAAGTTCATACGGGTGTTCGTGATTACTCTGCAGTGGATGGTGTGTCTCCGGGTATTTGTCATCAAGTCGCTCGTGAAGAGTTCATTGAGGTCTCTGATTTCATCCAAGCCACAGATTCCCACACCTGTATGGGTGGTGCATCGAATGCGTTAACTTGGGGCGTTGGAGCAACGGAATACGCGAACTTGGTATCAGCCGGCTTTACATTCGTCAAAGTTCCAGAATCAATACGCTTCGAACTTTCAGGTTCTCTATCCGAAGGATGTACTGCTAAGGACGTCATCCTCTTCATTCTCGCTGATCACGCCCGTAAGGAATTGACACTAAACCGTTCAATGGAATTTGGTGGGCCTGGACTGGAATCACTCTCAGCGGACGAGCGAGCAACATTGTGCAACATGGCTACGGAATGCTCGGCTAGAACTGGCATCTGTGAAGCTGATGATGTTCTGTTCAATTGGATGGAAATGCAAATGCCTCATCTCAATATGATTCAACAGAGACAACGCGCTGTCGCGCCTGATGAAGGAGCAGTATATCACGGCGGAGTCCATCACATCGATCTCTCATCGATTCGACCAATGGTTGCACACCCTGGTAACCCGGATGAAGGAATTCCAAGTGATCCAACAAATGGAGCATACATCGATGAACTTGGAGATGTATCTATCGATATTGCTTACGGGGGATCCTGTACTGCTGGAAAAATTGACGATATCGCATACTATGCTCAAGTCTGCCAAGCTGCGAAGGATTCGGGGCTCACCGTTCGCGATGGTGTTGAATTTTACATCCAATATGG
>JABIYX010000192.1 GCA_018666575.1 Methanobacteriota archaeon
AACCGAAGCCGCCCTTCAAAGGAGCATTTCAAAAATCAGTCAAGATAGAACCACAATAATCGTCGCTCATCGATTATCGACCGTTCGTAATGCAGACAGTATTGTTGTGTTCGAAAATGGCTCGTTAATTGAACAAGGCACACATGATGATCTCGTCGCTCATGATGGAAAATACGCTGCACTGTGGCGTGTTCAGACCGGAATTATTGACTCTTGAGTGATTACACGCGAAAACGAAAGTATATATTCTCGACAAAATTGTTATTGCATGAGTAACATGCTAAATCATAGCGATACCAAACTACGTAGCCTGAAGTTAAACCGCCGGAACAGCGCTGTAATCGCTGTTATGCTGTTTGCACTTGCAGCCGTTGCACTACCAGCGGCTGCCGAAACCACAAACCCAGCAACTGTTGAATGGTTGAACGATGGAGATAACGACGGACTACAACTTGTCACCTTCTTCCTCTTCTTCGTTGGATACATCTCGATGGGTGCTGCTTTCGTCTTCTTCATGAGCGAAAGAAGCAACGTTGCAAAGGAATACAGAACAACTATGACAATCTCTGCATTGATTGTCGGTATTGCTGCATTCCACTACTACTACATGCGTGGTGTATACGTTGACCACCAAGTAGTATCAATCGAGTACCGTTACATGGACTGGATCATTACAGTTCCATTGATGGCACTCAAATTCCCGAGTCTCGTCGGCAAGGATGCAATCACAGACGCCAAGTTCGCTGGACTTGGTTTTACTGGTATCTGTTTCACAGGTGCACTCATCATGATTGGATTCGGATATGTCGGAGAAGCTGGTCTCATGAATGGTTACCTCGCACTCATCCTCGGAGGAGTCGGTTGGGCTATGATTATGGTTGCCACAGGACTTCCATTCGGCCTATATGATGGTCTTGGTGTTGATAACAGCAAGATCAAGGACGAACTCAAGTGGAGTACTGATGCTCTCCGTACATTCATCCTCGTTGGATGGATTATTTACCCACTCGGCTACCTCTTCAGCCCAGAAGTCGATATCATCGACATTGGTGACAAAGGAGAACTTTGGATGGGTATTGCATACAACATTGCAGACATGATCAACAAGATCGGTTTCGGTATTGTTGCATGGATGGGAGCCAAGAAGGCTACCGAAGCATTGAACGCTTGATTAGGTGATTTGTCCTCAGCATGTCATGATTGGAAGAGGGTGCTCAAGCACCCTCTTCCTCTCTTTGATGGGTCATATTACGCATCGCATTCTCGAGTGAGTACTGCGGAATTCTTGCCTGGTGAACCACGCTAAGTGGCCACCAAAGCAACGTATAGAAGATTGTCACTGCACTTGCAGAATACAGATTGAGATCAGAATCAGAGAATACGCTTAGTGGAATGAAATGAAGAACATAGAGGGATAATGATAGCCTTCCCAAATGATGGAGGCCTATCACAGAACTCCTGTTCTCAAGCATTGCCCATATGAGAAGCACGCCTGTTATGGCTGCTATTAGGAAAGCTGTGTTTGCTGGAAAGAAGGTCAACATCGCCTCGCCTGATGGCTGGGCGAATGGAATACTTTCTTGTACAGATTTGTACAGGAAATAAGCGCTAACAGCAATCCCAACGAATCCAAGAAGGACGAGTGTTCTTCTAGATGGTTTGGTGTTGTTAAGAGATGCTCCAAACAAGGAGAACAAGATCCACGGCAGGAACGGGTATGTTCCTGTTAGGAGAAGATGTTCAACGTGTTCGATTATTCCGCCGACATAGGTTCTATCATCCCAGTCCAGCGCATCATGATTCCCTAACAGAACATAATTCAGTGTTAGGAGGGTGAATCCAAAGAACAACGTTGCCTGCAGATTCTCACTTATTCGCACCCAAAGAGGCGCAGTAAGATAGAGAAGCGCAAACAGTGTTAGGACACCAGGAGAAAACGGATCGAACAACTGTGGAGCAGAGATGTTAACAGCTATCTGCGCCGCATAAAGAAAGGCAAAACGAATCAACGCTTTTCGTAGAGTCCAACTCGATTGAACCGTTACCCAGCCCCCTACTGTAACAAACAGAGGCGCTGCCAAGCCCCCTAAACCTGCGATAACAAGTGCTAGAATACTTGTTGTTGAAGCATCAGTAGGAGCCCAAGTAGCCGCTGAATGGACCATCACCATGAGGAGAATTGCAATGCCTCGTAATTGGTCGATGTCTTTTCGACGACTCATTGAATCTCACCGTTGACTTCGTACGTATTCAACGGCATTTCTGAATATCTGAAGGCCTGAACCTTCCCACTCATCTTCATTCAATTTCATCGATGTATGCTCTGGGTGGAGCCACATCGTGTAGAATGCTTCTGGATGCGGCATTAATCCAAACACAAGTCCGGTTGGATCGCACACACCAGCAATGTTACGCATGCTTCCATTCGGACTTAATGGGAATGGCAAGAGATCATCTGAAGGATTCGTTCCAGGTTCTGTGGATGGATCTGCGTACCGTACTGTTAGTTGGTGATTCGCTGAAAGGCGGTCAAGTTCAGCATCAGTTGGCATTACGAACCTCCCTTCTCCATGGCGTACTGGGCATTCAATTCGTTGAATACCCTTAGTCCAGATACATGGGCTCTGTGAATCAAATTCTAGTGTAACCCAGCGGTCCTCATAGCGCCCAGTATTGTTGAGTGTCAAACTTGCTCGTTGAATTAAATCGGGCTCGAGTGAAGCATTTTCTGGACCTGGAAGCAAACCTGTCTTTACCAATGCTTGAAATCCGTTACAAATACCGATAATTGGTTTTCCTGAACTTACAAACTTCTGAAGTTGATCTCGTAATGCAAAACGAAGGCGGTTTCCTAAAAGGCGGCCGCTTCCAAGATGATCTCCAAAAGAAAAGCCACCAGGAACTGCGAGAATATCGAACTCTTCCAAACTCCTATTTCCTTGTACAAGATTGTTGACATGGAGACGTTCTGATTTGCCCCCAACCATATCAAAGACTGCAGCTGTTTCACGGTCGCAGTTAATTCCGAAACCGAAGAGAACTGCTACGTGTACATTGTCGTCCATTCAGACGCCCCCCGTCATATCGAGCGCTTCTTTCCAAGACTTGGTTAAGCCTGCTACGTCTGCTTGAATCAATTCATCATACCCATCTTCGATAATGAGGTTCTGACTATCCGTAACCATTCCAATAAGGTGGATGTCTGCGTCACTCATCGCTTCAATGAATTGCATCTCATGTTCAGCGTCAACTGCGACAATGATTCTTCCAAGAGATTCACTCCAAAGGCGAGAGAACGAATCGCCTTCTCCGATTCCATCAATATCGATGATTGCTCCTAAACGGCCTCCAATGCACATTTCTGCAACGGCTACAGCGAGCCCCCCTTCACTGCAATCGTGAGCTGTTCGAATCAATCCCTCTTGAATGGTTTTTGAAAGCCTACGATAGATATCGAGTTGGCGTTCTGGCTCAGGTAAGCGTGGAACATTGCCTCCGATACCATCAACGAGGTTCTTCTCATTGAGGTGATAAGCCACTTCTGAAGCGCCTAATTCGTTCTTGCTGTTTCCAACTAAGTAGATGCGTTGTCCATGTTGTTTGAAATTCGAAGTAGCCGTATTTCTAACGTCAGCATGATTTCCAAAGAGAGAGAAAAGCATGGTTGGAGGAATGGAGATCTTGTTAGGCCAAACCCCGTAATCATTCTTCATCGAATCTTTACCAGAAACACATGGAAGGCGATATGCTCGACAAATACGCTCTAATTCTCGATTCGCTCGAACAAGTTGCGCAAGTTTGAATTTACCATCTGGAGTCTTTTCTGATTCGATCGGATCTGGCCAACAGAAGTTGTCAAGTCCAGCCATTTTATCGATATCAACACCAACACAAACTGCGTTTCGTACTGCTTCATCAATTGCTGCAGCGACCATTGCTCCTGCATCAATATCAGAGTATCTTGGTGCAATTCCACATGAAACGACGATTCCTTGAGGATCTCCATGAATTGGAGCAATAAGTCCAGCATCACCTGGACCATCTCGTTCCTTTCCGACAAATGGCTTGACTGCTGTTTGTGCCATGACTTCATGGTCGTATTGACGCACCCATGTCTCCTTAGAAGCAATGTTCGGTCGTGCAAGCATTTCCACGAGCAAATTTGTGTTGTCAAGAGAAGTAGGTGGAATGAATTCTGGCTGGACTGGAGGAATCCATTCTGATTCCAGTTCAAGTTGAGGAACACCGTCATGAAGGAATTCTATTGGAAGGTATGCTACTGTTTCTTCTCCATGCTTTACATGAAAATATCCTGTATTTGTAAACTCTGCGACGATTGTTGCTTCTACTTCATGGAGTGCTGCAAGTGCTTCAAAGGCTTCAATGTCTTTGGGAGCCACTGCAACTGTCATACGTTCTTGTGATTCTGAAACAAGAATTTCCCAAGATGAAAGCCCTTCTTGCTTGAGTGGAACCTTTCCTAGATCGATTTCACAACCGTTTGTATATTCGGCCATTTCGCCAATCGACGAAGATAGTCCACCTGCCCCATTATCGGTAATGCAGGTGATTAAACATGCATCACGAGCTTCAAGAATCATATCCATCATTTTCTTTTGAGTAATTGGATCTCCTATTTGTACAGCACTTGATGGGGACTCATCTGTCAGTTCAAGAGAAGAGAATGTGGCTCCGTGAATTCCATCATAGCCAACTCGGCCACCAACCATGTAAACTGCATCACCAGGCGTTGGGTTCTTTTCATGAGATTCTCGCCCATCAGCTAAACGACGAGGCATGATTCCAACTGTTCCGCAGTAGACCAGCGGCTTGCCGATATAGCGTTCATCAAAGACGATGGCGCCATTGACAGTTGGAATTCCAGATTCGTTTCCGCCGACTCGAACGCCTGCATGAACGCCACGAAGAACACGTGAAGGATGGAAGAGTGTGGATGGTAATTCTCCCGTCCAGGTTGGAGGCCCAAAGCAGAAGACGTCTGTATTCGCAATCGGTCTTGCACCAAGTCCAGTTCCTAGGATATCTCTGTTCACACCTACGATACCCGTCATAGCACCTCCGTATGGGTCAAGGGCTGAAGGAGAGTTGTGCGTCTCTGCTTTCATACAGACGCTCCAATCGTCATTCCACGCAATAACGCCTGAGTTATCGTGGAACACTGAGAGAAGCCAGTCGACTTCTTTCGCCATATCGTGAGTAGGATTCATGATGTGTGTCTTGAACAATGAATCGATAATCGTGTCTTCATTTGTTTCAGTATCGATGTGATGGATTTTGCTGGCGAATATCTTGTGTTTGCAATGTTCACTCCATGTCTGTGCCAAGCATTCCAATTCTACATCCGTTGGGGCGTTCGTGGAAATACCAACTAACTGACGTGCTGTTTGGTGCTCAGATGTCCTGTAATGGGCTTGAATCGCTTGCATCTCTGTAAGATTAAGAGCGAGTAAACCATCAACCGATAGACGAATGAGTTCCTCATTCGCCACCTCTAAATCAATGATTGATGGGGACTGGCGAACAATTGTTGGCCTCTCTGGGAAGG
>JABIYX010000008.1 GCA_018666575.1 Methanobacteriota archaeon
CTCATTTATTGCTGCACGCAAAGCACGTGAAGCAGCAGAAGTAGAAGCGTGATCAGAATTTACGTCGTACCTTTGCACTTGGTGCAGAAGTGTTTGTGACATCAAAGTCATCATCTTCTTGAACATTGATGGAGACATCGACTTGAACATCGGATGCAACCATCTTGGTGCTTCCTTGTTTGGATTCGAGTTTATCTATGGTCTTAATCAACATAGCGAATTCCAACTCAAGATCCTCAAGAGAGTCGCTCAGTTCATCGATTTTGTTTGCCAAACGCTTCGCAAGTTTACGAGCTTTTGCCAATACACGTTCGGTTCCCATGACTTAATCGTCGCGTCAATGAATTAAGAATGCATCGAATCGCTGAAACAACAAGAATTTCACTCGACAACTGTGCATCGAATGATTTGTTGTGGAACCTTAGGGCGGTCACCAGGCAACTTTTGGCATCCTTCGATGTTCTTGACGACATCCATTCCTTCGACAACCTTTCCAAAGACTGCGTGATTACCGTTGAGCCAAGGTGTAGCAACGGTTGTAAGGAAGAATTGAGATCCGCCGGTGTTCTTTCCAGCGTTTGCCATTGAAAGAATTCCAGGGGTATCGTGCTTCAATGCGAGAGCAGATCGCTCACAAGGAATCTTCCAACCTGGCCCACCAGTACCTGCGCCACGAGCCATTGGATCCTTTGAATTTGGACATCCGCCTTGAATCATGAAGTCTTCAATGACTCGATGGAAGTGTAGTCCATCGTAGAATCCTTGGTTTACGAGTTTGACGAAATTTGCTACTGTATCGGGAGCACTTCCGTGAAAGAGTTCAATCATGATGTTTCCTGCTGAGGTTTCCATTTGCACTTGCATGGTTCGACCACAAGTCGATACTTCAAGAGCATTTGCTTCCTTTTTCAAGAAACTACGACTGCCTCAGAGTAAACTCTGAAGCCAAAGTTCACTCCATCGGATGGCAAAATACTGCATGTGACTTCATCTCCTGCAGTCAAAGAAAGTTCAGCAGAAGTTGTCGCAGAGAACACGCCGTTAACGTACCATCGAGTTTGTGAGACATCAGCATCATCTTGGGGGTCGAGATAATCATAGGTGCATGAGAGTGCATCTGAGGTTGTTGGCGTACTTGGGTTGATGGTCACATTGCTAACAACTGGCATATCGGTAAGATTTGACCAGAGAACGATGGGTGTAAGTAAAAACGCAGCTAATGCACTTTGACCATTCGGAGCAAGGGAGGTCATGGTATCATTTCCTCCACCAAATCCAACGGTTGCACCATTCCATATTCCAAGATGTTCTTGGGTAAACACATCACCATCGCTTGGGTATCCATAGACACTCATGTTCGATCCTAGATTTGCCCCAAGAATAGTCATTGTACCAATTCCATCCTCAGTCCATACAAATCCTGTTGGAGCGATTTCGACAAATCCATTCATGCCGATGAAAGCAAGCATTGCGCTAGCGCCCCCTGGAAGAAGGTGTTCAAACGTATCATTTCCTCCACCGAAACTTACTGTTGCAGCGTTCCAAATAGCAAGATGCCCACCGGTGAAAACGTCTCCGGGAATAGGGTCTCCATAGACACTCATGTTTGAACCAAGATTCGCTCCAAGAATCGTCATGGTTTCGATACCTGTTGCAGTCCATATGTACCCGGTTGGTTTTGGCCCGATGATGCCTCCAGTTCCAATGTAGGCAGCCATGGCAGTATTGCCTCCTGGCAGGAGCGATTCAAAGGAATCATTTCCTCCGCCGAAATCAGTTGTTGCAGAGTTCCATATTGCGAGATGAGTTCCATTGAACTCGTCGCCAGAGACAGGGTCGTAGTACACGCTCATGTTCGCATTCATAGTTGACACGAGGTATGTCATTGTAGCAATACCCCCTTCAGTCCAAACATATCCGCTATGATTTCCATCGTCTGCAACAGTAAGTCCACTAAGTAAATCATCCAACCATTGTTGATATTCAAGTTCAGACCAATTTGGATCGAGGCCTTGTTTCTCAGCACACTCGATGTTATCTGGATGGTAAGGGTCGTGATCTGTTGAATTTCGTGAACCATACTTGAAATTGACCATAATACAATCGTGATATTCTCTTGACGTCCCATCGAAGGTTGAATCAGGGTCAGCATACTGCAGATTCCATGAGACCATGCCGCCGTAGACAGAGATGAGAAGCATTCCAACAAAACAGGCTGGAATGAGCCACTTCGCATGCTCTCCTCCCATAACAAACGACATCGAAGGAAGTTCCTCGACAACAATTGTCTTTGATTTCGATTTGTTTCGCTTTCGTCGAGAAACAGTCCTACCAGTTTTCTTCATTTCTCCTTCCGTTCTTTGCTGACTTTCATCAAAAATACCTATTGAATCAGGGGATTGAGCATCACTCTCATCTTCCGTTTCTGGAAGAATAGTATCTTCTTCTTCAGACATTGTCAAACCTCCTGTTCGCATCAAAAA
>JABIYX010000125.1 GCA_018666575.1 Methanobacteriota archaeon
CTTTTGGCTGATTCATCCTTGTTTAACCGAATGCGTGAAAATCCATTATTTCGATCATTTATGCTCTATTCTGCTTTTCGTGCAGTATACGGCATCGGTATTCTCGTGGTTGCCTATTTCTTCGCAACCAGTACGAATGCCCCGTGGTGGGCTACTTTGCTTATTTTTCTGGCATCCATGGTTTTCTCAAGAGTCCTTTTCCGCTTCCTGAAGAAATCCTCGAAGAAAGACGAAGAACAGTCCTTGCCTTTAGAATAAAATAGGTCCATGTGTATGGGTAATCATGTCAGATTTCGACGACATGGTCTCAACAATGTGCTTGAATTGCGGATTTCTCCTTGGAGAATTCATTCCAGGAATGCCCTGTCCTCATTGCGATGAGCCGATGGTATGAGTGACTTTTACATCTTGATTCTCAAAGATGTTTAGAACAGCCTGTAAGGTTTCTTCGTTGACATTTTCTGGAGGATGGACTCCCGGTTTCAATCCACATGCTTCTGTACCGAGTGTAGCAAATCGAGATGCAAGTGCATAGGTGACTAAACCAGTTGTTCGTGCCATTGATCCATCTCCATCCTTTCCATAATCAGAAACAATCCATTGTTTTGAATCCGTTTTATTCTCACAGGAGACCTTCATCCATGTGAATTCTTCTCGATTTGAATCATATTTCCATGAGTCAAGAAGTTCTTTTTCTGGAGTCGAATGACCTTCAGCAATCCATCTATCTATGTGTTGGGGCCAACGAACTGTATATTCGGCCATATCATTCGCATCGATTGTATCAAGCACACTTCGAAGTCCATCTGTCAGGAATGCTTCCATTCCATCTGTTCCTTCAACTTCGATAGGATGCCGTTCGCTCAGAGCTGGAATTTCTACAACCGTTTTATTTCTAAGAATACGAGCAGGTCTTGTGTATTCTTCAATGACATCCGAGGGAGAAAATGGAGCCATGTATGACCATTCGTTATCAGGAACTTTAGGATTGCCTCCCACATGAATCGTAGCCTTCTCGAGGAATCCAAGTTCCCTTTGAGCATGAGCAAGGAGCATGTTGGAAAGGCCTGGAGCAATCCCAATGTCCCAAATCATTGTTGAACCATGTTCCTTTGCAAGTTGGTCATATTCTTGAGGGTCTTCTGCGGTAAAGGCCAGATCAACGATGTTGTGACCGCCAGTGACGAGGGAATAGCGAATGCCATGCCCAATTCTTCCAGGAAGCATATTGATGATGATTTCATTTCCGTCGAGGGACTTGATATATTCCTCTGCATCCATCTCTATAGATTTGAAGTGGGGACTTTTCTTGATTGAATCAGGGAGTTGTAGATCAATTGCGATGACTGAATGACCATCATCTGCGAGCCGTTGAACAACAAACTCTCCAACCAGTCCGCATCCAAGTGCTACGATTGTTGTCATGACTCACCCTCAGGGTGTAACTCGTCGTGAATCTCGTGGGAATGGGATGACTTCTCGAATGTGATCTGCTCCACTCAGCCAAGAACAAACTCTGTCTACACCAAGACCGAACCCACCATGAGGGACGCCACCGTAACTTCGTGTATCGATATAGAATTGATACGCTTCAGGCGAAGTTCCCTCTTCAGCAAGTCGAGCAAGAATTTCTTCCTCTGACCATGTTCGTTCCCCTCCACCGATAATTTCTCCATAGCCTTCTGGTGCTAAAAGGTCGTGGCAAAGGACATACTTTTCATCGGTTGGGTCTTCACGATGATAGAATGGCTTAGCGATTTTCGGATAATGTGTAAGGAAGTGAGGGACATCGAAATCTTGTGTCAATATTTTCTCTTTGGAATAATCCAAATCTTGACCCCATGATACATCCACGCCTTTTCCTTGCAGGATTTCAACAGCTTCATCGTAACGCATTCTTGGGAATGGTGTGTCAGCATAACGTCCGATGAGTTCGAGATCTCTTCCAAGGGATTCAAGTTCAGTACTTCTCTCATCAAGCAGTGTTGATGCGATGTGGCGTACTACGCCTTCCCCATGAGCCATGACTTCTGCGTTTGTAGCCCAAGCAATTTCCATTTCAGCATGCCAGAATTCAGTAAGGTGCCTTCGCGTACGTGACTTTTCAGCTCTGAACGATGGAGCGATGGTGTAGAGGCGTTCAAGTGCAGGCATAGCAGCCTCAGCATAGAGTTGCCATGATTGTGTCAAGTAGGCCTTTCTTCCGAAGTATGGGACTTCAAACAATGTTGAACCCCCTTCAACTGCACCTGCAACAAAGTTTGGTGCTTGGTATTCAACGAAATCCAAGTCTCTGAAATAACTATGAATGGCTCCAAAGACAGATGAACGCATCTTGAGCATAGTCGTCATTCGACTCGTTCGAAGATACAAATGTCGATTGTCGAGTAGGAATTCAGTTTCGCCACCATCCGCTGCTTTCATTGCTGATTCAGTGATAGGGAAAGGTCGTTCAGGGTCGACTGGTCCAACGATTTCAATTGAAGAGACAACGAGTTCATGGCCCCCTTCACTTCTCTCATCAACATTGACTGTTCCATTGATGATGACTGAAGATTCGATCAATGCCGAGGCGATGGATTCGAATTGTTCATCCCCAACAACATCCCGCTTCGCGACACATTGGATTATGCCGGTTGAGTCACGAAGGACAACAAATCGAATCTTATTGGAGCCACGAGTTCTCTTAACCCATCCCTTCAATTCTACTTCAGCGCCATCATGGTCGCCGTTTTGGACGTCACCAATCCAGATGTCTTTGGCCATGAACGTCCGTTCATGTCATAGCATATCATGTTTGAAGTCTGGACTTTTCAAACACGTACAGATTTGAGCGGTTGTTTAATCAAAACGGCGAAAGCATCAAACCTGTCGAGTTTAGTTCTCACTCTGTGTCAAAAATAGTCGTGTACGCAATTGGGGGCAATGCACTGGCGCCACCTGGCGGAGCATCTGGAGACGAACATGCAATGATTTTGGCTCAAGTGATGAGTGATGTCGTTGATTTACTTGAGGCTGATTGGTCTGTTGTTCTTACACATGGAAACGGCCCACAAGTTGGTACATTAATGTCAATGGATTCAGATGTAATTCATACCATGGATGAATGGGTTGCAGCCACACAAGGGATGATTGGTCACACACTTTCTCTCCAACTCAATAGTATTCTCTCGATTCGCCACCGTCCAGAGAGAACTGCAGTAGTGCTTACTCGCGTGCTTGTTGATGCCGATGATGAAGCATTTTCATTCCCAACCAAACCTGTAGGTCCCGTACTAAGTGCTGAAGAAGTCATGGCTCGAGATTGGGACATTGCTACGACCATCAATGGGCCTCGACGTGTTGTTGCAAGTCCTATGCCGATGAGTGTCCTCGACATTGATGTGATTCGAACACTTGTTCAGCAACGAGCGGTTGTTATTTGTGGAGGAGGGGGTGGAATTCCTATCATCAATGATGAAAAGCAATTCAAAGGCATTCCCTCTGTTATCGATAAAGATCGTTTGTCCGCTCTACTTGCTTCAGAATTAGGAGCGGAAGCACTGATTATCTCCACTGGTGTTGAAGCTGTATTCACTGATTTTGGCTCAGATAAACAAACAGAACATCGAACGCTGAGTGTGTCGCAGGCTGAGAAATACCTCGCTGAAGGTCATTTTCCTGACGGTTCAATGGGTCCAAAGATTTCCAGTATGATCGATGCTGTCCGACATTCGCCTGAAATGCGCTCTATCCTTTGCAAACCAGGAGATGCCCTCTCAGCGTTACGAGAGGATGCAGGGACGACTTTGTCCCATGATGATTAAATACAACTTGGCTAAGGGCAGCGTGGGCCTGTAGCTTAGTCAGGTAGAGCGACGGACTCTTAATCCGTAGGTCGCGGGTTCGAACCCCGTCAGGCCCGCCTTCACAATCGACCCGCTGGGTTGACTAATGTCGTTACCTTTCCCTCGTCGGCTAAGACGACGATATCGCACATATCGTTGAAGAGACCGACCTGAACAACTCCTGCAATATTGAGAATTTGTGCTTCCATCAAAAGCGGGTCGTCAATGGTTGCACCAATCTGTGCATCAGCGATGCAATTCCCGTTATCAGTATGAAGAAGACCCCCATCATTCGATCGCAGAACTACATTGCAATTCAACAGTGCTTCAAGGGCTCGAACAGTAACGTCAGATGAGAATGGTGTGATTTCAATTGGAATTCCAAACGCTCCTAGGCAGTCGACTTGTTTCCTGCCATCAGCTACAACAACCATTGAAGCTGATTGTTGAGCAACAATCTTCTCACGAAGCAATGCGGCACCTCCGCCTTTAATCAATTGAAATTGTGGATCAAATTCATCAGTTCCATCGATGACAATGTCCAATCCTGCAACTGAACCAAGTTCGACCAATGGTATACCGACTTGATTTGCGAGTTTTTCGGTGGCAACAGATGTTGGTACGCCAACGATTTCAAGTCCTTCCTCTTTGATTCTTCTTCCGAGTTCCAAGACAGTATATTTGACCGTTGAACCCGTTCCTAGACCAACGTTCATTCCAGATTTTACATACGAACACGCGGCCTCACCTGC
>JABIYX010000127.1 GCA_018666575.1 Methanobacteriota archaeon
CAACCATATCACCTATCAAATCAGATACTTGGGAATCTTTCGACAAAAAGCCCATTTCTGCCAAATCTTCAGACAGGGTTCCGTTGGTTGAATTTAGGGATTCTGTAATCGAAGCTCCGACAAGTGGAGCTTGCTTTATTTTCTGCCAACGTTTGTTGAGTTTGCCGTTATAGTCCTCAATCTTATCATCATCATTCGCCAAATCACTCGCCTGATCGTAAGCGACATAACCCGCTGATACGATGACTAGAAGCATCAAAAGAACCATTGTCAGATAGGATAAACCGAGTGGAAATCCGTTTTTTGAGAGGTAATCCGAACCTGGCTTTAGAACAAAGTAAATTCCTAGAGCGATAAAAAATGGTTGTAGAACACCTTCGAGTTCAATCATCCAAATCGTGAGTACGGTCAGTAAAATGACTGCAAATGTCAGGCCACCAAGTCGACGATGGAAGGTATTGTTGTCAAAGACAGAGAGGGCATCGTCCATGCATGGCTCTCAACCTTCCCACGTTTGAATTTAACGTGGAGGTAGTTATTCCTCTGATTGAGTCCATGAAGGTTGAAATGAAACTCGTAGTGATAAGAAGAAAGCACAGAGCATCAAGATCCCACATACATGGAATGCTGTATGATAATCGAAGAAATCGCTTCTTCCGACTGTCTTTGTCCAAACAAATCCTCCAGTAAGAGGTCCAAGGATACGTGCGAAAGAGGACAAGGATTCTTGAGCCCCCATTACCGTGCCTAACTCATACCCTTCTTGACGAGAAATTGCAGTAAGCAATGTGCTTGATGATGGTTGGAATAGACCGTTCCCTATCGCAATGCATCCTGTAATTGGGAAGAGCCAAACCCACATGTATTCAGCCTGGGAATATGGGACCATAACCAGGCCAATTCCAGTCAAAACCGTCCCTAATCGAAGAATAAAGACACTTCCATATTTCCGGGACAATGGACCAATCAAGCCACCTTGTGTGAATATTCCAAGTATCCCAATGAGTGCAAAGATTCTACCATTATCGGCTTCGTTGAATCCTAATCCACCTGAGGCAGGATCCATTTGTGTGTAGAGAATGAAAACTGCATGCATGATGGTAAACCCAAACATGAAGAGGAACGTTACCCACATTACTGAACCAATTTGCTTGGTTCCAATCATTTCCTTTACACTACTGAAAGACCGCTTCATCGTTGCACCCCATGATCGAGATTTGTCGACAACACGTCGATTCTCTGGAAGGGATTCTGGAAGAGATTTGAATGCAAAGAGAAGAGAAATTATTGATAAAACGCTAGCTAGCACACAGGGTAGAAGATATGGATATGTTTCAAAAATCGTATCCTTGAACATGTCCCAACGTTCTGCAGGAGCAGAGAGTTCTCCTCCAAGGAATGGACCAATAGTGAATCCGAGCCCAAATGCAGCCCCGATGATACCCATCCGAGTGGCAAGTTGTTGAGGAGTACTTACATCACCGATGTATGCTCGAGCAACTGCAATATTTCCATTGAATACACCAGCAAGGAAACGAGCAATAAGAGCCATCAACAAAGTGTTAGCAAGTCCAAACATTGTAAAAAATACCGTATTACCAACAAGTCCAATCATGAGGACTGGTCTGCGCCCAATACGGTCGGACAGAGCACCCCATATTGGTGAAAACAGGAATTGGGCAGCAGAGTATGAGGTCATCAAGAGACCCACCCAAATTCCTATTGAGGCAGCATCTTGTTCCCCAGCTAGATCTTCAACAAGATAAGTTAGGAATGGGATGACAATTCCAAAACCAATCATATCGATCATGGTTACAAGAAAGAGAACGAGCAAGGCGCCTTTACTCGCATCTACGCGGCGAGTATCGCTTTCATCCATGTTCAAGGCGAGGAAACCCTACCTATCAATTCGATGATAAAACCACGATTTCAAATCGTGCTTGTTGGACCTGATAGACCAGGCGTCAAACGATCAATAACTGATCCTAATCTGTCTACAAGACTCTCTTTCTTATCGTGTGTAATCAAGGCATGTTGCATGACTTCATCGAGTGTATCAACTGCAATAACTTCCACATTCCCTTCAAATTGCTCATCCAAAAGAACGTCTTGCATGTTGGCTCGAGGGATGATTACGGTCTTTACGCCGGAGCGAGCAGCAGCCTCGATCTTTGCAGTAACCCCACCAATAGGCAATACCTCGCCACGAACCGACAGTGAACCAGTCATGGCCAAATCTTGACGAATTGGTATTGATTCAAGAGCCGATATAATCGCAGTAGCAATAGTGATTGAAGCTGAGTCTCCATCTACGCCATGGGTATCAACGAACTGAATGTGGATATCATAATCCGAAATGTCTTTTCCAGTAAGTTTCTTGATAACCGCACTTACGTTGGTTACACTTTCTTTAGCAAGGTCACTCAAACCACCAGTGGCGTGAATCTTTCCACCACCACCTTGAGATGGTGTAACTAAAGCCTCAACTGGAAGCATAATTCCAGAGAAATCCGAAAGACCTGAGTTGGCACCAAGAACTGCTAATCCGTTAACACGTCCAATTCTATTTCCAGAATTGACGATCAGAGCATAGTCTTGTCTACGCTCAATCATACGATCAGCAACTTGTTGCTCGAGTGGTTTAGCGATAGAACGTGCTGCGAGAACGTGTTGATCTGTTACGTAAGGAGCTCCGTCTTCTGCGGCCAAATCACCAGCGATTCGAACCAATCCACCGAGTTCACGCAAACGCAGAGAGAGTTTTCCTCGTCGACCAGCACGACGTTGTGCTTCGCGAAGAATAAGGCCAACACCTGTCTTGTCGAAGTGAGGAATCTCTCTTGAACTGCCAATATCTCGAATTACTTCTTGGGCAATGAAGCGAATCAATCGCTTTCTGTTACGGTTTGTATCAGGCATCTCGGAATTCACATAGACTTCATACCCATATCCACGGATACGGCTACGAAGCGCTGGGTGCATACCTTGAATAGCATCGAGATTCCCTGCTGCAATAAGAATAAAGTCACAAGGAACTGGCTCTGTCTTGGTCAGCGCACCAGATGAGCGTTCACTGCGCCCAGAGATTGGGAAAGCACGCTCTTGCATAGCAGTAAGAAGTGCTTGTTGTTCTTCCAAGCGAAGAAGGTTAATCTCATCAATGTAGAGAACTCCTTTGTTCGCTCGATGGATTGCCCCAGGTTCGACACGGTCGTGAGCAGGCGTTTCCATTCCACCTGATTGGAACGGATCGTGGCGAACATCGCCAAGGAGTGAACCTGAAAGGGTTGCAGTTGCATCAACGAATGGAGGAAGTTCTTCAGTGTCATGCTTGACAAGTACCTTCGGAATTCTACCTTCATCTCCAGAACCGAGTCTGCTGCGAATGAACATGTACCCAAACATAAGCAAGAACATACCAAAGAGAAGCGTAAGAATATCTCCTGTAGGAATAGCCACGATAACGAGCAGGAACGCAACAGCACCGAACCCAATGAGAAGCATACGTTGTGCTTTCTCTTTTTGTTCACGGATTGCTTCCTTCTGGACACGAACAATGCGTTCGCCTCGACCAGCAGGCACTGAGCGTACCCGAGGTTCATTCTCATCGTCTTCATTTGGATAGACAAGAACATCTTCCAAAGCGTCTCTTGGGAGTAAGTCAGTCATCGACCGAGCGAGCATGGACTTCCCTGTACCTGGGTCACCAATCATGAGCATGTGACGACGTTGTTCGGCAGCCTTTCGAATAACGACTGAACCAGCCTCTTGTCCGATGACCTGATCGACCAGACGGTCAGGGATTGGGACGTCTTCTGTCGTCTCAAAACTGACTGATTCCATCCACTTGTCAACGCTCAATGTAACGACTTCATCGGTCCCATTCGAAGGCTCTGGAGCCCAGATAGTGACCGTTTCAGAGTCGTCTTCAAGAACGTCCTCAATAGGAATATCTCCATCTGCCATGATGTTTCCTCACCTTCCTCCCCTTTAGGACTTTAGCATCCACCATAGAGGCAAAAGAGACTCAAAATTGCATTGTGTCAAGGTATTGTTGGCCATAGTATTGCCATTGTTCCATAGTCCATCCTGCAGGAAGACCGGTTACAGGCAATGGTGGACCTACTGGTATTTGTGGCACTGGCATTGGCTGTGCAACAGGCAGAGGCAACGGTTGAGCAAATGGCAGAGGCATCTGTTGTTGGAAGAGAGGTGCTGCACCACCATACATGGAGTTTGCAACTGTGTCGTGGATTGGAAGAGCTCCGTCTTGCCAAACTGGACCATTATCGAAGACCTTCTCTTCATCATTGCGACGAATCAGTAGGCCAACACTTACTGCAAGGAAGAGTACCCCCCCGACAATTGCAAGGATCAACATCAGATTTCCTGAATTACCTGTTCCATCTTCGCTGGAACCAGATTTTACATCCTCTTCAGGACATGAAGAACGTGGGTCGTCACATGCATCGGAGTAAGAGATCTCTTTTGTGTTGAGCAACTCTTCTACAGAGGTCATGTCTTGTCCGTCTTCGGCTTGTTCAAGTTGGAGCTTCAGGGCAACGATTTCAGCCTGTAGAGAGTCGATATGTGACTGAAGCATTTCAGCGTCCATATCAGCAGGTGCAGGCATTTCTTCAAGGACGTACCACTTTACGCCACTAAGCGTTTTGTAATCGTCTCCGTTGCTATCAATTGCTTGAACTGTGACTTGATAATAGTCCTTGTAAATGGACCCACTAGGACGTGCGAGTTCACCTTCCATAAAGATGGAAGGGATGTTCAACTCTGTTTCCCATCCCACAAGGGAGCGGGTGACATCGAGTTCTTCTTCATACAAACCATCGCAAGTTCCAGTTTCATCATTACAGATGTTCCATGTTGTGGTGATGGATGTGAACACAGGAGCTGAATCCGTCATAAACAAATTCGCAGTTGGATATTGACCGATGTAGGTATCTTCCATGTTAACATAGAAGTGCCCACTACCATCGTTTTCCTTCGCCACAAAGAGTGGGTATGAATCGAATACATCGACACTCATTGTGTATGTGTTTGTATCATATTGATCAATTGTGTTGATTGTAACAATGTGAACTCCGGATTTCTTGAAATTGAGCGTCATTGTTCCATCTATTGGATTGTACTTAGCCGCTCCTTGTTCGTCAGATGTGACAGTGATGAATGCTTCATTTGCAGGATTATCGACGTCGGTGAGTATTGCCATGAGATTGATTGTTCGTTGTGTATCAATCTTCAGAGTGATTTCTTCAAGACCTGTGAGGTCAAGGCGAGGAGCATCGTTGACTGGGTTCACCTTGATGAGAAGATCCTGGTCAGCGAATTGTTCTCCATCACTTGCACGAATCGTAACGAGAACTTCTCCATTGACATCGTCATCAACGGTTTCAAAGACCACGTTTGTTATGTCAAGAGAGACATCGAAAACATTGTTGTTCGAGAGACCTACAATTTCAAGTTGAAGAGTAGAAGCAGAAACTGAGTTTCCTACATCATCTGTATCGGAGAGGTAAGGGAGTAGACTGAAGACGCCCATAGAAGCTTCGTCAACAACTTGTGTTGGAAGTGCTTGCCAACGTGGCTGACCATTTTCGAGGACATTAAACAGAAGAGTTCCGTATGGAAGTTGGCCTTGAGTTGAGTAATCTGCACCATCATCCATACTGATTTCGATACCCTGTTGCCCAAGTGGGCAACCCTGAGTAGGTGTCCATGCGAAAAGAACTTCAATTTCGGTTGTTGATGGATGCCATGCTACAAAAGAGGAGTCACTGCTTGTAATCGATAACGAATCCAGAGGCGTCTCAGGATCGACGATAATCCCAGTCATGTCAACTTTCGTCGTAATATCGCAGGCGACTGGACTCACTTGGTTTGGAGTGATACTTGGGGCTGCGTTCATCAGATCAAATGCATTTGTTGTGGTCGACCATGAAGAGATTTGGCCTCGTGCATCAACCGCTCTTGAGCGAAGATCATACATTCCAGCAGCCATATCCATTGTCGGTAGAAGAGAGTATTCTCGTCCTTCATTTGCAGAGCCCATGTAGAGAATGTTCTGTCCACCAGTAACAGTGGAATCAGACCAAAGGTTTTGTCCAGCAGGAGAGATTTCAACATCGAATGTCATTGTATCGATGGTATCGACGTTATCATCGGCATCACCCTTTGCAAGAACTGAAAAGTAATTTCCACGGCTTATGTCAGTCGTTCCCAGTACCTGTGGTGATTTCGAGGTTGGTGGGCGATCGTGCTCCAAGTCAGTGGTTCGGGCATTGTTCGAGGTTACACTTTCGCCAGTTGTATCGAGTTCAACACCGAAGACAGTCTTCCAAGAATTCGAAGGAAGGGATGAAGTATCGAAGGATTGCTGTGCAGTCATTGTGCTTGAGGACCCGGTTGTTGTAACCGTGTTGATTGGTGTGTTTTGACCAATGTAGTTCTTTTGTCCATTGAGTACGTAATAGAACTTGACTAATCCACCGCTGGTGTAATCAAGGTCTCCGGAGTTAGCAATTGTTGCATCGAGAGTGATGATATCACCACGGACATAGGATTCAGAAGTTGGTGAAGTAACGGTGAAGCTAGGTATCGACAAGTCCATCTTTGGACCCATGGTTGAGTCGATAGCGTGGTAAACGTGAGGGCTTGTACCTCCAGCAGAAACTTGGTTACCAGTCATCAAAACACCGATGACAATAGCTTTACTCAATCCGCCAGGAACAGCAGATGATGGAACACTTGACCAAGATGTTGTTTGAGATGTTGCGGTTGGTGCAACACTGGCGAATGAACTACCAGTTCCAGAATTCTTTGTTTTGTAGGTATCACCTGATGTTAGCCAAGCCATCCA
>JABIYX010000119.1 GCA_018666575.1 Methanobacteriota archaeon
CTGCTTCGTGAGCGGTTTCCCAATCGTTTGTGCTCGATACTCGTGAATCCGCTTCAATGATTGATGCGAGTGCCTTCAACTCATCTCCGCTAATATCAGGAAGATGAATGATCCAAGTTGTCGAGTTGTGCGTATTTGCTTCTTCATCTCCAACGAAGGCTCTCCACGATTCTTCTGAGATAATCAAAGAAGAAGCCATGGCTCCACTTGGAACGCCAGGAATGAATTTGTGTACGCCGATGTATCTTAGTTCTTCTTGGTAAGGAGTAATGACAACATCTCTCGATTGAGCAAACAAAAACGGTTGAAGTAATTCTGGGAAGTCGGAGAACGAAGAAAACGTTGTGCATTCTTCGTCCGGAACAGTCTCTCCATTCGGACAAATCATTCCTTCGATGCTTTCTGTAACGCTGAGGTCATAGAGCCCAATACGTTCGATAACATCTTCCAATGTTGGTTCAGGACCTACACTGAGAAGAGATGCAAAGGAAAAGAAAATTGCTCCTTCGAGGTTCGCTTCTGAGAAATTCGTACCTGTGATGTCTGTATCGATAAAGATTGATTCGCTTAGATTTGCACCTGAAAAGTTCGCTCCACTGAGATCGGCATTGATGAAATTCGTTCTACCAAAGTCCCGATTTGAAAGGTTCTCATTTGACAAATCAGCCTCGCTCAAATCTGTATCCATAACAGAGGCATAGGCAAACAATAACCCGATTCTATCTTCCTCAGAAATATTTGATGGGACGAAATCGATGTCATTGTAAGTGAAATTAACTACCTCAGAACGAGAATCCGATGCAGAGAGAATGATGTCTTCTGCGTCGTTACTTCGACGTCCCGAACCCCACAAATCCAGACCATACGCTGCGTCTTCACCAGCTGAGAAGGTCATACCGCCATAGATTGAAGGATCTGAACCATCCCCTGGAATTGCTTGTTGATTCCAACGTAATACCTCATCGCTATTATTCATTAAAACATAGGTCAGATAGGCATCTCCGCCTCTTGTTGGACTGAGTAATATCTGAGGAACAGTCATTGCAACGATTTCTCCATCTGGGTAGTATTCAGTAAGAACTGCTTCAACTTGTGATTGATTCCGAGGCCCATCCATGACCATTTGCATTTCAGAACCTACTGTTGCATCTGCAGTTCTCTCATCAACGAGTGTACCGGTGTATCCTTGAACCGCTGCAAGAGTTACAATCGAGAGCGTTAGAAGCATAATGACTGAAAGTCTGTTAATGGATTCTGAAGAACCTGAACCTTTCAATCCGCGCTTGACATCCTTCAACAATGCAGTCTTTCCGAAGATGAACTGCATGATGTAAGGGCCTTTGGCTCCGAGCCAAGCGAGAAGAAGCGCACCACCAATCCACAAAAAGAAAGGTCCGAAGATTCCGAACAATCCTTCGAGGAAGAAATTGGAATACAGGCCATCTTCGCTACCGTTTTGCTCAAGAGCAGTATCGGTGAATGAGAGCATTCCGATGCCGAACATTGTCCAGTGTAGCCAACGTCGAGGAGGGCGCTTCTCGGAAATTGTGCGGACGCCTTCATCGATTTCCATTTCAATAAATTCACGTGTACGGCTACGTCCGAAGAGGAGTGCGACCCCGAGTGTTGCAAATGCTGTGAAGAGTGTCGCTGCAAACGATAAGGCTGGATTGACTTCGGTTGTCAGCTCAGAGAAGACCAGGAATCCTACAGCAGAAAGAACAATCGGCACTGCGATCATTGCAAGCAAGTAACCAACAACCCAGCCAGCAAATGCAATGACGGACAACTCAAGCAAGACCATTCCGCTGAGCCGCTGAGTATCTGCTCCGATGACTCTCTGGATGCTGATTTCTCGTCTTCGTTGTTCAAGACTCAGAACCAATCCGTAAATCAGTACAGCAATTGATAGAACCACAATTGGAATCATGATGATGTAATCGAACGCTTGAATGAGGCCAAGGAAAATTTGCAAAAAGGTGATTGTTCCACTTACAATATCGAAGTAAAACACTTCCACTGTACCGTTTGCATATTCTTGGTCACCGACTCTCATACCTAAGTCTTCAAGCCATTCTGCTGCTTCTGTTGTTGAAGAAGATGGAATAAGGGAACGATTTACAGACATTGAGAGATAAATGTGATCATTGTCGATGAGCGTACGTTGTTGTTCGTCAGAAAGCGTGTTGAGAGAAGCAAATACAGGGTTAGGAGGTAGGGTAGGATTTCCAAAGTCCCATGGGTCGTAAACGCCCAAGAGAGTGAGATTCTCAACTGTAAATTCTTCACGACAATATGTTTGCTCATTTCTTTCGCTTGTGATTTCGCCCGCACAGTTGTCTGGAGTGATCGAGTCAGAACCAAGTTCTGCTGTTTGTGTAACATAAACGAACGAAAGTTTGTCTATTTTATCGCCTACAGTAGCTCTCGCATCGGAAACAATGTTCGATGGAAGAATCAATCCGCGTTGTTCTTCCATGACCTCAGGAGAAGGCCATTCACCAAGTCCATCGATGATGTTCGCCCCAAATCGATCGGCTAATTCCCCATCAAAGGCACCAGGACCCATAAATCGAATTCCACGCATAGTAGAAATTGGTGGACCTGCATCTTCAAGTTCAGGATAGTTGAAATTCATATCCCCCCATAACGGATTCGAATTTGCTTCCATCGAACGCATTTCAAGGGGCTGCGCTACAATGAAATCTTGATTGAAGAAACCACCACCGTGAATTCCTTGCCGACCTAATGTCAAAGCGCAGTCCGTGAATTCCACGAAATCTGCGACCAGTTCATCACAAACTTCCATCATCACTGTGGAATTGTTTGTCCATCCTTCAGTCCCTTCTGCTGGCTTCCGGTCGAATTCGATTTTAGCATCGACAGGTTCGCCCTCAAGAGAAGTTGCGAGGAAAATTTGGCTCAATCCTACGCCATAGGAAAGAACTGTGGTGATGACAAGGGACGCAAGGAAGACACCTGCAAAGACTGCAAGACCTCGTTCCTTGTTTCGCCATGAACTGATAAATGCCATTCTGTAATTAGAAGGCAATTCTCTTACTCGATGGATAAACGTTCCAAGACGTCCATTCTCTTTGATTTCATTTGCTTCAACGGATTTTTGTTCTGTTTCTTCCGACATAGAATCATTCCTCCTCTTCAATGCCCCAAGCACTGCGTATGTCGCTGGCGAAGGTCTTACCCTCGCGTAGGAGCAACATTCTATCTGCTTGTGTTGCAAGATCTGGGTCGTGCGTAACCATCAATATTGAAATCGGATTCTCTTCATCTTTACACAATCTCTTGAACAATTCCATGATTTCTTTACCACTAGCAATATCGAGGTTTCCTGTCGGTTCGTCAGCAAGAAGAATAGAACGCTTTCCTGCAATCGCTCGAGCAATGGCAACACGTTGTTGTTGACCGCCTGACAACTGATCGGGAATGTGATGGGTTCGATCTCCAAGTCCGACTTCGTTTAGAGCAGCAACTGCACGTTCTTCGGCTTCTTCGCTTTTGTATCCGCACAGTTCAAGAGCCATAGCAACATTGTCTTTTGCTGAGAGCGATGGTACGAGGTGGAAGTCTTGGAAAATCCATCCGACTCCCTTTCGTCGAATGTCGACAACATCAGAGGGTTTCTGACGACCATAGGAGCGTCCTTCGAGATCAATTTCACCACTGTCTGCAGAAAGGAGACCTCCAATGATGTTCAGTAATGTGGATTTACCACAGCCCGATGGGCCCATTAAAGCAACCATCTCACCTTTTGTGATGGTCATATCCACTCCTTTGAGAACTTGTAATTTATTTGAGCCAGACCCGAAAGCCTTGGTGAGATTTGTTACTTCCAGCATATGTATTCCTCCTAGTATGTTCTTTTTTGTGAAAATGATATATCAATGTCCGTTTTAAGATCAGTTCTTCTCTTCCTCATCAAGAGGTTGTAAAATCAAACGTAGTGTCCGCCCAAGCAGGTCATGAAGTAAGAGGGCCTCATCAGAAGGTGGCATATCTTTGGTGTAAGAATCAAGCATGGGTTGGTAAAACGCATCACTTACCCCATCAATCAGTTTGAGAAGAGTCTTGACAGAGAGGTCGTTACGTACTAAACCCCATTCTTGGCCTGTCTTGAGCCCTTCACTGTAATAGCTTTGCAATGGATCGCTGCAAACCATTAAACGCTCATAAATCGGATGATTTGAAGGAATTTGTTGGGAAATCATTTGTCCGATCTCAACGAAATCGTTGTCGTCCCAAAATTGCTCTTTTATGAGCCGAGACTCACGCATGTGACTCCAGTATTCTGATTTTAAGTTTGGTTGCCCGTGTTCATTTAATCTCACTTGAAGAGCATCTAATCCTTCTTGCAGGATGGTGAAAAAGAGGTCTGCTTTGTCTTCGAACCAGTAGTAATATTGCCCTTTAGATATTTCAAGTTCCTTCAATAAAAGATTGAGAGACGTGGCATCATAGCCGTGATTCGAAAATTGTTTTTTACTGATTCCGAGTACGCGCCCCCTTTCTTCTAGAGGAAGACTGAGGAATCGCTTTAGCGGCATAGCATCACTTCAGACCGCTGGTCTGACCATCAGTATAAATATCTTTGTCGGGAATACCGCAACAGCCAAAATTTTGTTCAGGAGTAGGAATAATCGTTCGAAAATAACTCCGACGCCTTCAAA
>JABIYX010000129.1 GCA_018666575.1 Methanobacteriota archaeon
AATCACCTGTAATCGCATTCCATGCATCAAGCATCACAGAATCAGGGGTTGCCCCTTTCGCAAAGGCACACAAAATCATAGAGTCACGGATGACGATGCTGTTCTGGCTTTCAATCAACTCACCCATTAGATCCAAAGCGGATTCATTTGGAAGTCCTGTCGGTTCTTTGTATCCCGCTCGCATGTGAGATGCCCCGACGTTTGCAGTCATGTATGCCATGGCATTCCCTCGCTTACCACGAGGATCCCAGGCAGGTAAATCAAGACCTTTACAATGCGCAGTTAGTCGGGTCGCTGGATGACCTGTTGTCTCTTCGACGTAAGAAGAAAAAGCAACTGCTCCAGCAGCAAGAACTGAGAACAAATCACCTTCTCCAGGTTGTGAATGTGCGAGCATAGCAAGAGCAAGAGGGGGCAATTCAGGTATTCCAAATTGCCAAGGAACAACATCTCCTTTCTTGTATCGACCAAAATCAAACGGGGCATGGAAATGATCAGACCAATCTTCAGGTAGCCAATTATGCTCAACTAATTCACATACAATTGAGAGGGCTGCTCCTGCGGAAATGGTATCAATTCCTAGTCGATTACAAGCATCGTTTCCATCCATAACATCGAGTGAACTCGTAAGTCCAAGATTTGATCCAAGCATTGCCAATGTTTCGTATTCAGGACGGTCGACTCGGTCAAGATGTACAGGACGTTTTCGTAGTTTTATACCATCAACTGTTGGACGATCTGCAGCCTCACAAGCGATTGGACAAGGTGCACAGCAAGCCGATTGTTTTGCATCTGGTAACGACTCATGCCAGTGCTCTCCGGACAATTCATGAGCATTCAGTTCAGTTCGAACATCTACTGTAGTAGTCCCTCCTCGTACTTTTAATTGCGAGAATTCAGGAATCATTGCGTTTGTAGAACTGTAATTTGCAGTAGGCATTCGTCCATTTTCTGAAGCATAAATTGGCCCACGACTCGTTCCGAAAGAGTAGAATGGGTCTCCTGAACGTCTCCTCAATCCCATTTCTTGACGCTGTACTTTTACTGCAGAATTAAGACTCGCTTCGCTTGCGAAGCGAATATTCTCTTTTGAAGTTGATTTCACAGTTACTGCCTTGAGTCCTTTGAATCCAAAGGCAGCACCCGTGCCTCCACGACCTGCTGCTCTCCGTCCAGCAGTTAGAGGGCTTGCAATTCGAACACCGTTTTCACCAGCAGGGCCAATGGAAAGGCATTCGCCAAGATGATCGAGCTTTTTCTCAACATCCCACGTAGTCAAGCCTTTCAGTTCAGCAGCATCATGCAGTACTGCAGAGCCATCTAGGATCTCTAAACGCATAAGGGAATCACTCGCACCAGTTATGAACAAGCCATCCCAGCCCGCTTCGCGAAGAACATGCCCAATATTTCCTCCAATGTAGGTATCAATGTATAAGTCGGTGAGAGGAGAACGTGTCACAACCACCGCTCTACCAGAAGAACCGACTTTACTGGCTTGATAGGGTCCAGTCATGAAAAGAAGTGGAGAGGATGGATGGCGAGCAGTATCGACATTCTTGGTAACAGGATGTTGCAAAGAAGTTGCCTCAGAGTAATCCGTAGTATCCCATTCGATCAAAAGGCGTGTTGCAAGTCCCTTGCCTCCCATACTTTCCATAAGCCATTCATGAGGTATGTCTCGTGGTTGGACTTCCTTTTTGGTCATATCAACCCAAAGGACACGTCCTGGAAATCCGTCAAATTGCCAAGGTAATTGCATTGTCTCACCTTATCCCATAATGCGCTTCCATGAACCGTCTTGATGTTCATAAATCATTGGAACACCAGTTGGAACTTCCAAACCGAGAACCTCTTCTTTGGAAAGGCCTTCAAGATGCATAATGATGCTTCGAAGAGAATTCCCATGTGCAGCGACAAACAGATTCTTTCCCGAATCATGAGCAGGTAAAAGAACACTTTCGAGATATGGAATTGTACGTGCTGCTGTTAATTCAAGACTTTCTCCATTTGGTGGAGGCGTGTCGAATGAACGTCTCCAAATCTTGACTTGATCGTCTCCAAATTTATCTCGAGTCCTTTGCTTGTTCATGCCTTGAAGATCCCCATACATTCGCTCATTCAATTGCCATGAAACATAGACTGGAAGAATATTGGAATCATCTGAATCTTGATTTAATTGCGACCATGCAACCATCTTGCCTTCGTTCTCACTCATTGTTTCTCCAGAA
>JABIYX010000168.1 GCA_018666575.1 Methanobacteriota archaeon
ATGGATACCTCTACACCGCATGGGAAGATCGACCAGCAGGTCTCAGTCAAATGGAAATTGAATGGGATTCATCGACTTCAGAATGGGCTGTTTTGGGTGGTAAAATGCTCAATCTCAGCAGTATTGACGGAGGCTGGGTGTTCTGTTTCGGCAGCATGAGTCCTTGGGGTTCACCACTTTTCTCCGAAGAACTGTATTTCGACAACACTCAATATTGGAATGATGACAGTTTTAGGTATCATTCTGATCAAACCAAGTTAGCGAATTATCTTGGCCACTATCCGAATCCTTACGATTATGGATACATCGTTGAAATCGAGAATTCTTCAACAAGTGAGCCTGACTTCATGAGACACCTTGCAATGGGTCGTTACTCTCATGAAAATGCAGTTGTGATGCCTGATGAGAAAACTGTTTATTTGACGGATGACGGATATGACACTGTCCTGTTCAAGTTCATCGCTGATACTGCAGGTGATCTTAGCACAGGAACCCTCTATGCTGCTAAGGTGGCTCAGGATGATACAAGAGATTCAGCCACCACTGGATTTGATGTTGAATGGATTGAAATGGCTTCATCTTCAAATTCTGAAATACGTACTTGGATTGAAGAATATGATAGCATAACAACAGATGATTTCATTTCAGGACAGAATTCCTACATCACTGATGAAGAAATCAATGATTGGGCTGAAGACCGTCTCAATAAAGATCTCAATGGAGATGGATCTGTAGGATATGCACTCGATGACCGAGTGGCTTTCCTCGAATCTCGTAAAGCAGCTGCTGCAATCGATGCAACCGATGAATGGAATAAAATGGAGGGAGTGGCATTCAATGAAAACGCTCCTGAATACCTTTACTTGGCCATGTCGAGAATCGAATCTGCAATGACTGATGGCCAAGATGACATTGATCTCACTCAAAATTCCTGTGGAATCGTTTACAGAATGACGATGAGTGAGCAATGGGACGTTAACCGAATTGAACCTGCTATCATTGGCGGGCCCTACATCTCTTCGGCACAAAATCAATGCGATGTAAACAACTTAGCTGGACCTGACAACCTCCTGGTTCTTGATGATGGACGTGTTCTTGTTGGAGAGGATACAAGCAAACATGAAAGCAACATGGTGTGGCTATGGGAAGATCTCTCAGAACCTTTCAAACCTGATGGAAAAATTTCAGTCGATTATGTTAATTTGTTAACTACGCCAATCTATAAGAATTCAACATGGGACTACAGTTATCGAACTGAAGTGAACGACCTTGAGATTGGGGCAAGTTATACTGCGGTCATGATTATCAAGGAATTTGGTTTTGATGATTGGAAAGGCGTCTGGTGGTGGAATAATATCGAAACCGATGGACAACAATACGACCATGCATTTTCGTTACCGAGAGGATGTTATTCCATAAGCGCCTCATTGTACGAGAGTCAAGATCTAAGTTCAGATGTGAAGAATGCTACAATTCTTTCAGATACAACATTTGAGTTTGTCATAGGGACAGGGACGTGTACTGACGGGATCTATTTTGAAGAAATCGACCAAAATAACGGGAATCAAGATTCCAAGGCTGACATCAAGGACAGTGATGACGATAGCATGCCGGGCTTCGGGATTATGCTGTGTTTAATGGGAATTGTTGGAGCATCATTCATCGTAACTCGAAGAACCTAATCTGTCAAAACAATGTACCACAAAGAGTATATTATCGCATCTAACCATTTGAGTTATGTGGACTGATGAACAATTACGTGCTCAAGGGTGGACTGATGAACAAATTGCAATTCATCGAAGTGAAGAAGGTTCAACATCCGTTTCAGAGGTGATTCAACCCGAAGATATTGAGACCATGACATCCCCCGTAAATGATTCAATAGATCTAACAAAGGCGATGGGAACTCCTTTCTTGTCAAGTAACGGAATTATTGGGATTCTACTCGCTTCCATGCTCGTTCTCGTCCCATTCTCACTCTACTCCATTTCAAATGCAGAAGGGATTGAAGGAACATCTGGAGAAGATGGTCTGTCAGGACTAAACGGCACAGATGGTTCAAGTTTCCATCTCGTTGCTTCGAATGAAACACTTCCTTCTTGTGAAGTTTCAATCAATAATCAAATCTTTTTTATCGCAGCTGAATCAAGTTTCCAAGTTTGCCAAGATGCAACATGGTCGATGATCGATTTGAATGGTGAATCTGGTACTGATGGACAAAATGGAACAACTGGTGTTGATGGATTCAATGGTTCAGATGGTTCAAATGGAACAGACGGAGAAAATGGCCTCAATGGACTCACATCTCTCATCGTCTCAAAGACAGAGCCGAATGGCGTCAACTGTCCAAACGGTGGCACTCGTGTCGAAACAGGAATTGATGACAATAATGACAATTTACTTTCAACAAATGAAGTTGATTCATTTGTATTTGTTTGTAATGGCGAAGAAGGTCAAGACGGTTCGAATGGCCAGGATGGAACAAATGGGCAGGATGGCACAAATGGGCAAAATGGTCAAGATGGACAGAATGGTCAAGACGGAGCAGATGGAAGTTCAACACCTACTACAATGGTTGCTACGCTTTCAGTCGCTCCATCGTCCATGGGGTGCAATGGGACGGGTCAACTGTTCACACAAGGTATCGATAACGGTGCTGGGAATGGAATTGCACAAAATGGAATTCTAGAAACAGGTGAAATCCTATATTCAACCCTCATTTGTACAACATTCATTGTCGATCAAATTCACGACATTAATCCAGGAACTCTGGGCAGTAATCCATCTGATTTCGTAACAATAAATTCGACGATGTACTTCATTGCAAGCAATGGTGCTACAAGTGGTATTTGGTCACTTGATGAAAATGATTCCTTATCCTTGGAGTACTCAGGCAGTGTCCTTAGTTTGCGTGCGATTGGTTCACAATTGATGTTCGCAGGACAAGGCCAAGGCTTCAACGTCAAACCGTATGTCTATGAACCATCCAACGGAACAGCATGGCAAATTACGGAGATTTTCCCCGGGGGATCAAGTTATCCTGGGGAATTTACGCTCATTGGGACAACAGTGTTCTTTTCAGCACGAGATAGTACTGGCTCTACTGGAATTGGATTGTTTGATTTATGGGCCTATGAAACTCTGAATTACAGTGTGTGGAAAGTGAAAGCGGACATTCAACCAACATCGTTGATTGCAGTCAACTCTGACCTTTATTTCTCGGCGGGCTTGAATAATGGGAATGTCGAATTATGGAAGCATGAGGCTTCCACAAACGCCACGTTCATGGTCAAGGACATCAACACTGGAATCCTTGGTTCTTCACCGGAGAATCTTGTTTTAATGGGCACGACAATCTACATGTCAGCAAACGATGGTAGTGGTGCAGGCACTGAATTACAGGCCTACAATATCAACAACAATTCAACTTGGGTGGCAGCCGATATCCGCCCGAATGCTGCGGCAAGCATGCCCTCAGATTTGGTTGTCCTTGGGACACAGGTGTACATGAAAGCCTCTTCGGGGACATATTTCGAACTCTGGGTGTATGATTCGCAAAACAATTCGTTTTGGGAGGTCTCGAATATTCAATCATCCTCAGGCTTCGGAGGACCTACGGGATTGACAGTCCATGAATACACGGTTTATTTCTCAGCAGATGATGGTACGAATGGAGAAGAATTGTGGGCTCACAATTCAATCAACGGAACCACATGGCTCGTAATTGATCTTCACCCTAGTGGCGGAAGTGTTCTTGATATTCACGAGATTAATGGGGATGTTTACTTTTCAGCAGATGATGGAAGTACTGGGATCGAGTTGTGGAAATTGATTTTTAGCAAAGTTGTAACGTATGTGTGAGATTTTGAAAATGATTCCGTATGGTATTTATTTTGAAACCGTTACAAAAATGAATTAGGGCACTGGGTTAGTAACACCAGTGTTAGTGCTTCCTTAAAAGGCACTGCTGGGGCCGAATGACTATGGGAAACCTCAACACCAAGGACGGAGATTGGCGATGAAAAAACTTAGTTTTTATGATAAACTCAATGCTGCTTCACTGTTGTTGTTTTCACCCGAGTGGCGAAAAGTAAAACGAGCCGTAAAAAGGCAGAATCTTTTGAAACACCAGATGTCACCATCCAAACAGAAACTCGGAAAATCGCGGGTCGTAATATTCGCCTAGCAGAAGCTGGACCAGTCGATGCACCTCTCGTGGTATTACTCAGCCCATTCCCTGAAAGCATCCTAAGTTACACAGGCTGCTGGGAAGCACTAACGGAGAAATGTCGAGTCATTGGCATTGATCTCCCAGGATTCGGTGCTTCAGAAGGAGATCGTAAAGACATGAATCCCAGTGCCCAAGGGGCCCATTTGGCGGCGATATTTGATGAACTGGATCTTCAAAATATTCACCTCGTTGCGCCTGATGTAGGAATGGCAGCAGGGCTCGACTATGTGCTCAATCATAACCACAGATTAGCAAGTTTAGCGGTTGGACATGGCATCGGAGCACCCGGTCCATTCAAGATTGCATTTATGACAAATATGTTGGCTAAATTTGGATTCATGCGTTTCACAACTGGCTTGTTAGGTGCTGGACCCCTTATTGCTTTCACGTCAAAAATCGGAGCAATACGAAACAAGGCGAATGCGAAACAAATGGATGACTACAAACGGTCGTATTCGGGCCGTGCAAGAGAAGTTGTTCACTGGTTCAAGGACTTCCGTTCCAGAGCAAAAGAATTGTCAACAAGAGTGAACGAAATCGAATTACCTACGTTAATTTTCTGGGGTGAACTTGATGTTCTGTTCGATTCGAGTAATGCAGAGCATCTCCACGCAGCCTTACCGCAAAGCAAGTTACAAATTCTGCCAGAAGCAGGTCATACTTCTTGGGCTGATCAACCAGAAATGTTCGCAGATATGATTGTTGAATGGGTACAAACGGAATCATAGAGATCTGCTCGTACAGGGATACTATCTGCACTTACCATGGTATTATAATCGCCAAATACACTTCCAACATACCTTTGGCAATAAGGTGAAATGAATCTATGTTTGCACATAATTTTTCTTGCTGATAGGTTTAAGTACCAAAATATTAAAAGTATATAGTATCAACCCAAAGGTTTATATATTATTAGGTTTTAAGGCTATTATGAACTATGTAAAAAACGAATTAACAGGTCCGAGAGTTTTCGTGGCTGTTAATGATAACAAAAAAGGAAAGATCCACCTCACTGGTGGATACGCAAAACCGAAAATGAACAAATCAATGTGTGGCACTAAACTCAACATGAAGACAATTGTAGATGCTCGGGATATTGCTCCACGTGAGGAATATCGGCATGCGCACCGATGGTGTAAGCGCTGTCTAGCCATGCTGGATTTCGAAGGGTTGGATCAGAAAGTATTGTTTTCTGCGATTGAATTTTCTGCTGGCACATACGGACAATTGGTGGTAGCTCATCATATCAGTAGAAACAAACCAAAATTAAAGCTAACATCGGCTCCTGATAAAAGCCAATGGAGAACTGTTGGGAGTGATTGATTATCGAACATATTGACTTGACTTTACCGTGCCTCCGCCGGTTTATTCATGGATTATTAAACGAAATATCGACATCTGCAGACCAAGATGAGGATACATTGCGTCGTTTAAATTCAGAAATTGATGGCCTATGGAAGTTCAATTTAGAGCAACCAGATGACGCTAATGCAGTGCTCTTGTGGTACGTATTGAAATCGATCGAAGATTGGATCCCCAGTGAGCAATTTGAATGTGGTTGGTCAGAGCAGGTGAAATCCCATGATCATTATGTGAAACAGTTCGACTCAAATGACCCAGATTGTTATGAATATATTCCAAGTTTTGGATATAAGAGTCCTCGCGTCTATTTCCCAAACATGTCCAAAAATGTAAATGCTGGATGGAGGGAAATTTTTGAGACCCACATCATATGCATGAACTCCAGTGAATACCAGGAAAACACACATCTCCGAATCTTACTGAGAAGCGATCAAGATATCCCTCATAATAGAATTATTGAAATAATGCCTTCAGAACTTACAGACGATGATATTGCAACTCTCGAATTAAACCATCTTGAACAAGTATTTCTCGATGAAGGAGAACA
>JABIYX010000084.1 GCA_018666575.1 Methanobacteriota archaeon
CATGACCCTTCCATAGAGACTGGGCTTTTCATTTTTGAAGCGGAACTGATGCGATTGATTCTGCTGCAAGACGGGCTGAGGCGACTGCTCCGTCTGAAAGAATATGTTCACTTTCAACCCAAGCTCCTGCGAGCAAAATTCCTTTCTTGACCACGCAGTCATGTGAAGGGCGAATGCCTGTCATTGCAACGGTGACTTGCTCTTGTCTTCGGTCATGAAGAATATGAGATCGCCATCCAGGGGCTCGTTCATCGAGAAATTGATCGAGCATTTCCATCCGTTGTTCCTTGGAGTTATCGGAGAAACAAATCGCAGACAAGAGAGAGCCTGAAGTTACGATGCCAGGATGAATCTGTTTCATATCGAACAACCCGATTGAATTCTTGATATCCAATATTGCTTGCTTATCTCCGAGTGGCGTTGAATCGAGGGCAACATCGATTGTTGAGGCTTTCAGCGATTCACAATCTGGTAAATCCGGAAGAAGTTGTTTCGATCTCCTGTATCCACATGCAAGGATAATGACATCCGTTTCGATGTGACGCCCATCCGCAAGGTGAACTTTATTTCGCTCAACTTGAGTTACCTTTGCACCTGTTTCAATTGGAATTCCTACTTCGTCGAGAGTTACCGCAAGACGTCCAATCAATCCTGACCAGCCTTCTTTTGTCCCGAGTAGTTTGCCTCGAAGAAGTGCTTTGGTTCGGACTTCACTTCCCATTCCCCAAGAGGCAAAATGTTCTGCTGCACGAATGGATGGATGGACTATCTCGTATTTACGAACGGCTCTTCGATACAGTACTGCGTCCATCATCGGTGCACGCGGTTGCATCATTCCTTGACCAACCAATTCAATCCGGTGGGGTCGCAACGGAAGCGTTGAGGGTTTCATTCGACTTACTTTCAATACCAATCGGTGCAATGGTCCTTTCTTCAACAAAAAATGTGGCCCGAATCCAATCGGGAAGTCATCCCGTAGTTCGCTTGATGCGCGTCCGCCAATAGTGGAACGTTGTTCGAGAACAACGACGTGGTGGCCACGAACTGACGCTTCCATCGCAGTTGCAAGGCCTGCAAGTCCTGCGCCGATGACGATGACTCTGGCCATGCCTTTGCTATGCATTACCCCTCATCAATCCCTCGCGCTTAAACAGGTTGCTTGAAGTCCTTCGATACCTAGCGCTGGTCATGGGCGAGCGCGCATCCCTACCGCATGACCGTGGCCACCTCCTGTGGACTGCCGAAGAAGGACCAAGCAGACTGCTTACTGGAAGCATGGACCGTTGGGTGACTGCTGTTCTTGGTGATGATGGAATTGATAGCCCTTTGATGGGTTTTGGCGACAAGAAGACCGCTCACATCATTTCTAAGTCGACGGGAACGGTTGCAGGAGCTGCTGTGGTCGATTATATGCTGCAGATTTGGGCCCCTGGTCTGAATGCCACATGGCGTGCTGGAGATGGGCGACGAGTCAGTGAAGGCGATGTTATTCTCGAACTCCATGGCGATAGTGAATCTCTTTTGCGGATAGAGCGATCAGTCCTGAACATCCTTGGACAACTCTCTGGCATAGCCACAGAATCTGCACAATGGGCCCAAGTCGCTTCCGGGCAAGTCGCTGCAACCCGCAAAACAATCTGGGGCTTGTTGGATAAATGGGCTGTTCACCTTGGCGGAGGACTCACCCATCGCCTCAACAAAGACGATGCGAAAATGATCAAGGAAAATGACCTCGCTTCAACTGGAAACGAATCATTGCACGCTATTGTCACAATTCTAACTGAAATTAATTTAGAAGAATGCGGAGCGTTCCTTGAACTTGAAGTTACAAGCGAAAAGGAAGCGATTATTGCTGCAACGACATGGAAGCAACGAAAATCTGAAACTGAAACACCGCCATTGGTTTTGATGTTGGATAACTTTGGCCCCGAACGTTGCAAAGAAATGGTCGCTGAGATGATTGAAATGGAACTTCGGGACTCAGTTGTTCTTGAAGCAAGTGGAAACATTGTCTTTGATGATTTGGAAGAGTGGAGAGAATGTGGAGTTGATGTTCTCTCAACCAGTGCAGTCAATCGTGGAGTTTCTCCAATGGACATGAGCATGCTCATTGACCAAGACTGAGGTGATCATATGGACCATGCCGCTGATCCAAGTCACCCACGTTATCGTTCGCTACTCATGCGTCATCGTCTTGAAATCGCTGCAGAAAAGGGCATGCTTGCAGATTCTGCCTTAATCGCCCACGGACGTGGTGAGGCTTACGATTATCTGCTTGGAGAACAGACTATTCAGAGCGCTGATTTCGCTGCTCGAGTGGCGCTTCGATGCTTGAAGGAAGCAACACATCCTGTTCTTTCTCTAAACGGAAACGTCATTGCCCTAGCAGGTGATGAAATGCTTCAATTGGCACATTTGCTTGATTGCCCGGTGGAGGTCAACATTTTCTATAGGACGCCCGAACGTATGACTGCTCTACTTTCTGATCTCGATGAGCGAAACAAGCGACTTGGTTTGAACGTTGAAATTCTTGGAGCGAATCCTGATGCTGAAATTCCTGGATTGAAAGGACCAAGAGCAAAATGTGAATCAAAAGGAATTCTACAATCTGATGTTTTGCTCGTCCCATTAGAAGATGGAGATCGTTGTCAAGCCTTGGTTGCAATGGGTAAAACAGTCATCGTTATCGATCTTAATCCGCTTTCGCGTTCATCTCAAACTGGAACGATTACGATTGTTGATGAAGTGACAAGATGCGTATCTAACATGACTGGATACTTGAATTCTGAATTGCCGCCTCAATCGGATTATGTTCACGCTGAGACCTTACAGGCCGCTTTAGATTCCATCGTAGACGGAATGAAAGAACGATTCAAGACCGTGGAATAGGCTTTTTTCCAACATCATGATGGGAAGGCTTCAAGTGCCGTCATCTCGGAGGAAGTTCCATGAGTGAGGAGAGTCAAGAAAGTCGCGGACTTATCGATGTAACCGCGCTTCCAGAACCTGTTCGACGCATGGCGGAAGTTATGCACGGGCTTGACCCAGAGTGGAGCATCAATACATGGCTTGCCCAGCAAGCTGAACAAACATTGGCTCTCATTCGTCATGACTTGAAGCGTGAACGAATCCTTTTGGAGCAACGTAAATTCCGACTTGATGACCTCGCATCACGTATTGAGCCTGATCAAATCACGAAAGATGAGCACCAGATGAGCATTTTTGATTGCTTTGGACTCGATCAAGATCGAATCTTTACTGGGCTGTCACAACGCAAGGAAGGGCCTCGTGTGGAAGAAGGTGAAGCACATGGCGCTGAAGCATTCATTGAATTATTGCCAGACGATCAAGGAGATGACCCTCTGCTTGCTGTGGCGTGTCAGTTGGTTGTGATGATTATTGATGGAGAAATCGAGAAGGGTGAGCCTATGGCTACCCTCAATGTCATCTTCCAACGAATGACCTCGCATGGCGTTTCGGAAGACGAAATTGATGAAGCGATTGATCATCTGCTTTCGACTGGTGGAATTATTGAAGTCGATGACGACTGTTTTCTATCAATGATTTAGGGGGCCCTCGGACTTCCCGTGGTGGTATTAAGTGGTTCTGTAACCATATTCTATACATGAGAATTCTAGCGAGCATCTTCTGTGGTTGGATGGTTTGGTTAACCTTCGTCACATGGCATATGACACGCCCGGAAGTCGCAGTCATAGCGGGGATCGCCAGCGTCTTCGTTTGTGAGGCTGTGGTCCATAGGGCTGAACGAAAATCACTCCAGCGGGAGCGTTTACAACTTCGTCAACAGCTGAACATTTCAGCGTACAACATCAATCAACTCCAGGAATCGCTTCAGAACGTTCAGGCTGAACTACACAGAAGAGACATCATCGGAACCCCTGCTGCACGCGAATTACTAAAGCGACAGGAGGAGGCAATCAATGCTCAATCTTCAGCCCTTGAGGATCGAACCAGTAGACAAGACAGAATGTTTGTAGCAATGGAACGGCTTCTTGCATTCCAGACTGAGCAAACCGCTTCGATTCAACAGCATCTAGCAGAATTGATCACTCAACTTGCGAAAGAACCCCGTCAACAGGTGACAATGACGGACAGTGTCCTTGTTCAAAATCAGGAAGAGGAACGAATGCGACGGCAATTTCGTCGTATGAGTAACGAATTCGTTGCAGACTTATTCGAATAGCGGTATCTTGAGAACGGACGAACACTTGGCTCAGCACATGGCGACCAAGCGAGAACATGCTGTTGCCATTCTCGATGCAATGGAGTCCAAAGTACGCCTACGCTCAAGAACCATTCTGGGAATTGGCATTGGATGCGTCTTTCTCATCGCCGTAGCCCTCCTTACGCAGTGGCAGTTTGGTCTTGGTGGAGCGTTGCTCATCGGTCTATTGATGCAACTCACTCATGAACGCTTTACGGTCGCAGCTGATGCCATGATTGCAACACATTTGGGTAAACTCGGATGGGAAGATGCTGCTCTCGAAGATGCAGCCTCACTTTCCAAGTTACACGAATACGCTGGAAGAACAGAGGAATAAACATGGAATCAATTCCAAAAGGTGTGTATTCACACAAAACTCTGCGGAAACGTTGGTTGGTGCTTTCAATATCCCTAGGAATCCTTGGTTTTGGTATTGGACATCTCGTGTTCAACCAACTTCTTATCGGATTCATTGGGAGTCTTGTTGGCCAATTCCTAGCGCTTGTGGATTATATCGATCGTCGCTCCACTGCGAACAAATGGATTGAAGAAATGCTAAGCGCCCTTCATGTTGACATTGATGATTTTGAAGGAGCATTGACTCTTGAACGTATCCTTGAACAGGTCAACCTACAGAAAATTGAGGTCGAAACAAATCCTGTTCGAACGCGAGGGAAAGATGAGCGTGGATTTACTGGAGGCGTCATCGAATCAGATCTTGATGAGGCGCAAGCAATTCGACCTGTCTCTAATCATAACCAATACGAAGATTTAGAGCAGGAATTAACCATAGCAGAACAGGTCAAAGCAGAAGCTGACCAGAGATATGCTGAACATGCTCAACAGCGCTGGGAAGAAGCAGAACGGAACGATCCAGATCTCATAGAAGCAGGTGTCACGCGTCTAGGAGATTTGGTTACAACCGATTATTTTGAAAGAAATCATGACCCTCAAGCAGTCTCAAAATTAACATCTTCTCAGTCTTCAAGCAAAGAGAAGTGAACCAAAAGCGCATCTACATCATCTCGTAACTGGCGAATGGATTCGTTTTCAATTTCAACTTCAATGCGAATGCGCCCTTCTTCCTCTTGAACTGAAAACACATAGCCTTCAGAACGTAGAATCGCCTGTAAGGGGAGTGATTCATCTTCTGAACCTTCCCATGCAATAGCGACATGGTGGTGGGAGGTCATGATTGGTCGAAAGGGTGGACTCATATGAGGATGACGTGAGCAGTTACCATGGCGGATTCAAAGGCTGACCTTCTTGCAGGCGCAGGAGGGTTGGTGACTGAAGAATCTCAAACTCACCATGAAGGACGGAAAGCATTGCTTTTGGTTCGTAACAACGAAGACTGTTCCGAATTTATCGCCCTTGCTAAAACGATGGGGATTCAGATTGTTGAACGCGTTGAGCAGCGTGGAAGAGATGATCCCAAGTGGTTCATGGGTCAAGGGAAGTTGCAAGATATTGCTGAAGAGTTAGCTTCTCGGAGTGCAAAACATCCATGGGAAAACGTCGACTTATTGCTTCTTCACACGAATGCAACACCACGCCAATTGGTCGGAGTAAACGATACGGTTGGGCTGGAAGTTTGGGATCGTGTTCGCCTCTTACTTTCTCTTTTCACAGCCCACGCTTCCAGTGTTGAAGCGAGAACGCAGGTCAGAATTGCACGTTTACAATCTGACAGAACAGTTCTACGTGAAGTGGTAAAACAACAAACTACTGGTGAGCGTGCTGGTTTTGGCGGTGCTGGAAAAACAGCTGCGGGTTCGGTTTTAACAAATGTCAATGCAGAGTTGGCGGCCCTGAGAAAGAAGCAAAGGAAGCAGAATAAATCCGCTTCAGAAAGACGAAGGCAGCGCAAAAAACAAGCAGTCACTGTTGGATTAGCAGGATATACAAACGCTGGAAAATCGAGTCTTTTCCGCAATCTTTCTGGAAAAGAGGTCCTTGTTGAGAATCGACTTTTCTCAACTCTTGAATCAACCATCGGCCGACTTGAAGCAAGTCCTCGAGTACTTCTTGCAGACACGATTGGTTTTATTGACGGTTTGCCGAATGCTACGCTTGACGCTTTTCGAGCAACACTTGCTGAAGCGATTGAATGTGATTTGTTGTTGTTACTTGTTGATGTTGGCGACCCGATTGGAGAGATTGAACGTAAACTACAGACATCGATGCGTGAACTTGCTGAACGAGTGCTTGAATCTGACCATTCATCGATTATGGAACGAATTCAACTTGTCTTAACCAAAGCAGATACGACGACAAAACCATCTGTCGATTCGGCTATTGAACTGGTTGCTACGCATGGATTCATCAATCCAATTGTCATTTCTTCGCACACAGGAGTTGGTATCGAAGAGTTGCGAACGACAATGCTTCATTCTCTTTTTGGCCCTCAACGAATCGTTATTCTCCATCCTGGAAAGCAAGGAGAACCTGCCATAGAAGCCCTTCTTTCACGATTGTTCGATACTGTCTATGTTCATGATCATCATCGCAATGATCACATGATTGAAGTACGAATTAGTGCTTCAGACGAAACCCTTGCAATTCTACAGGCAACCTATGGCGAACGCATCGAACTCAAGTAGGCTAAGGATGTGCAGGATTTATGGGCGAAGAGACTGATGTAGGCTGGGAGGGCGTTGAGGGCCTTCCTGAGGCTGACACGGGCATCATGTTCGCCTCCTCTGGAGCAACCTTCACCATACCTGATACGACGCTGCATCCAATCACTAAATCAATTGCCGTTTTTGTCATCTTCATTGCAGCCTCTGGTTTCCTGAATGGTCTTGATTATGCTTCTCCAGAATCGGGAATCGTACAACCCGATGAGTTCGTATACCAATTGACAAAAACGGCACCACCCAACTCTGCAATGTTTGATGGATTTGTTTACGATGATGTTGGCGAGCCAATCGAGGGTGCTTTAGTTCATCTTGAATGGGAAGAAACTCCTGGTTTTTTCAACTCCTCGGAACTGTATACTGATGCGAATGGTTCCTTTTCATTTGAGGAGATTAAACCCGGGCTTGCACGAATCAATATCGTTGTTGAACGTGACAATTACTCCGACCTTCTTCAGGAACGAATTCTCTTATCACCGCCTGCATTTATCGAACCGTATGGGTTCACTGAACTTGATTTCCATGTTCCTTCACAGGAAGAATATGCTGAACAACCCTGCCGTTTTGGACAAGAAACGTGCACCATTAGGGAAATAGACCGAACGGCTGAACAAATGGAGAATCCAAGAATGGATCCAAGCGCAGCTGGGATTTACATCATGATTGGTTTTGCATTTATGGGAGTTTCAATCATCTCGGTTGGCTTTGTAATCTGGGCTCTACGAACCGGATCTGTTGCCATCCTACGAATGAGTACGATGTTCGCTTTCTTCGGCATGGGGCACTATTACGCTGCATGTATTCTTGGATTGACGGCCTTCTTACTCACATTCGCCATCCCAAAACGGAAAAAGGTCTTACAAGATGGTAGTGTTGAAGCAAATCTGCAATCTTCCTTATGAGGGAAAATGCATCGGACAACATGGACCTGACCCAATCCACATGGATGGTTCGAGACCTAGGACAAGCTGCAAGTGATGTCCTACTTCTCGAAGATGATTCAGTCATTGCAGGTGGATGGGATGGGGCAATCAAATATTGGTCCGCTGAAGGCGATACGCTATGGGGAATTGAAACTCCAAATCGAATATCATGTTTAACCATCGAATCAGACAAACTCTATGCTACATCTGGACTCCATCTGCTCGCAATTGATTTAGAGACTGGATCTATCGACTGGCAAATTCAACTGGAAGGTTCAGCAGATGCTGTTGTTGTTACAGAAAAGGGTGTCATAGCGTCGTCTTCTGTCTATGACATCGAACATAATGATTTTCTTGAATCTGCAATTTGGTCTGTTTCTTTTGAAGGGGAAGTTCTCAGAACTCACCGAATGGATGAGCGACCATGGACACTGCAATTATCGAAACAGAACGTCATCGCTGGACTTGGTCGGCCAAAGAGTGGGTGGATTAAATTAGATGCAAGCGGAACCATAGATGAGCAAAAAGAAGGATGGAACACACCCACAATCTGTTCATCAAAGACTGAGCCTATTCTCTTTGGACGAGCGGATGGAAGCGTTGTAGACATGGATGAGGTCGTTCTTCATCAGATGAACGAATCAATTGCTGTTCTTTCAAACAAAAAAGACCTCCTCTTGACCGCTGATGATTCAGGAAAAGTCGATGCATTGATATCAAACAAAATCGAATGGTCAAAGACTGGAAATGCAGTTGTTGGACTTGAACATGGCTTTGTTCATGATGATGAAGTTACGATCTGGATTGCTCGCTGGAATGGTGCAGTCGGAAGCCTCTGTGTACGAAATTCAACAACTGGAGAGGAAATTGCACGTATGGAAGGGGAACGCATCCATGCCATGTCTGTTAATGAAAAGAGAATTGGGATCGCAACCGAAGGTGGACAAATCATGGTATGGGAACAGACGTTATTTGAGCGCCGTAGCACTCAAGAAACGTCAACTGAAGAAGTCGATGATCATCGAAATTCAATGCTTGCAAAGTTAAGGGCGCTTCGTAAGTAAGCTTCCACCGAATGTCTTGACGGGTGGAGTGATGTTCGGCAAAGAAATCAGTTTATCAATGAGGAATGGTGAGTCTGAACCATGAAGACCAAAGCCATCCTTGTTGCTGGAGGGAAAGGTTCACGTCTCTATCCATTTACGCGTTACACTCAGAAAACGCTTCTACCTCTGTACAACAGGCCAGTGATTGACTACGCCTTGGGAACAATACGACGAAGTGGAATCACAAACATCACCATTATTTCCAATGAACATATCGGGCAAATTGCGAAGCACGTTGGCCAAAGCATGGATGGAGAGCAAATCCACTATGTGCTTGAAGAAGAGCCAAAAGGTGTTGCTGAGGCTTTGAATTTAGCTCGTTCCCACAATCAAGATTGTCGAATCTTAATCTACTTCTCTGATAACATTACAACCATTGAGTTAGGCGATATTATTTCCGAATTCAGTGCCGCATCAGCGCCTCCAGGATGTGTTTTATTAGCTCGTGAAGAGGAGAGCCCACAAGCATTCGGAGTCGCAGTGCTCGACGAAGATGGAGCGCTCATCGATGTCGTGGAAAAACCCGAAAACCCTCCCTCAAACCTTGCTATCGGCGGTATATACTTGTTTGATGAAACATTTTGGAATAAACTCGATGATGCAGTAAATGAACACGGAACTGGCTTTTCAATCTCGGATATTAACAGAGCCTATATTTCTGAAAAGAAGGCTCGGATTGTGTCTGTTGGGGAAGAAACCTGGGTAGATTGTGGTACGCCTGAGACGCTTCTACAGGCAAGCATTATGGCAAAGGATGGGAAGTTAAATCCTAACCCATACAGAGAACGGTGAGACACGTGAAGATAGGAATAATTGGCGCCGGAATGGTTGGTGGAGCAATCGAACATTGTTTTTCAGATGCCCATGAGTTATTTGTCCACGACCCTGCCAGAGGGACTGAACTATCGATCGTTACCGATAACGTAGATTTCGCTTATATTGCTGTTCCAACGCCCCCCCATCCAGAAACTGGTGCTTGTGATACGCGCATCGTTGAATCAACACTTGATGCTCTACCTGACGGTTTTACTGCTGTCATCAAAAGCACAGTTGTTCCTGGAACTACGCAACGATACCACGACGAATACCCGAATCTAAAAATTGCGTATTCTCCAGAATTCTTAGTTGAGCGTCGCCGTCTTGAAGATTTTGCAAATCAAGATATTCTCGTTTGTGGAACGCATCATTCAGATGTTGCAGAACGTATTTTCGAACAACATAGACAAGCTGGCGTTCTTCGTCGTGATCAAACGTTCCAAGTGACTCCGACACAGGCTGAACTTATCAAATACACAAAGAATACATTCTATGCAATGAAAGTCACATTTGCGAATCAGCTGTACGATATTTGCCAAGGTCTTGGAGAAGATTGGTACACGATTCGAGACATCATTACATCGGAACAAGCACAACCGATAGGACCTTCGCATCTTGATCCAATCTTTGGACTAAAAAGGGGCTTTGGCGGAAAATGTCTACCGAAAGATTCTCTTGCACTCGGCGTATTAGCCGAACAACTTGGCTGTAAATACGAATGGATGGACGCCATGCAAAAAGACAACGCACGACTTCGACAAACCTTGACTGGAAAACCAAGTGATGTCATCACAAATGATGATTGAAATGGATACAGAGTCAGCATTTAATCGCCTTGTTCCAAGAGGTTCTCTCCAGAGATTCGGACTTGCAGGGGGATTCAATAGCGGCGTTTTTTTCCTTCTTTGGGAATTCCTTCGCTTGTTTCTAAGCGATGACTCTACTGGAATTCGAATCGCATGGGGTGTCGCATGGGGAACAACGGGTTTCATGGCCCATTTTGTTCACCGATGGTTCACATTCGATAATAGAAAATCAATTCAGTGGACAATAGGGGCATCCTTTGGCGCTTACATTTTCAGTTTGGTTGGCTCAACGTACACAATTGGATTGTTTGCTACGCAACCAAGCGGTACACTACGTTGGCTTGGAGTAGCGAATCTGTTGGCATGGGGAATCATCATTTGGGCGATTATGCGACTCTTCGTGTTCCAGTACAAAACTGAAGAAGATCAAACAGCATGAGTCTCTAGAACTTCAAGTGAAATGATGCTTAGTGCTTCTTCATGAGTAGCTTCAAGGTCTACAGGGCAGCCTTTACCAGCATTAACTGCGGCAAGCCATGTTCGAGCACAAACACACCATGAATCTCCTGCTTTCAGTCCTGGAAAAGAAAACTGTGGAGCGGGGGTAATGAGGTCGTTGCCTTGTTCTCGGGCGTATTCAAGAAAGGCATCAGTGACAACGCAGCATACTGTGTGAGAACCGCGATCGTTTTCATCGGTATTGCAACACCCATCTCGATACCAACCCGTCTTTGGTTCGTTTGAGCAC
>JABIYX010000130.1 GCA_018666575.1 Methanobacteriota archaeon
ATTGACTTCGACTAAGAATCTCTGGCGTTTTTTCCAGAGGTGGAAGATTTGGGATGATGAATTCATCAGCCCCTGCGGTTGCTAACTGTCGAATATGGCTTTCCATATTGGCAACGATTGTATCGGAATTAGCCGTCCCATAGAGGAAATCGTTCCCACCTGCCCAAAGCGTTACAACATCATTCGAAGTAAAACTTGATTGAACATTTGTTGTGTAACTTGTGATTTGAGTACCAACATTCGGTAACAAAAGATACGAATATCCAGCACCCGTTTGTGAACCTCCGAATGCTCTGTTATCACCTGGTTGTGTCCCAGAACCAACAGATGTCGTGACACCATAAGCCTGAGAAACGTATTCGACCCAAACCATTCCATTTGAGAATCTGCCTTGCCAATACGGTGGGACGTCAGGAACATTAAGAATTGAATTCTTTGCATTACCCATATCGCTTAACGAATCGCCGAAAGCAACAAGATTTCCAATTGATGCTACTTTTCGATTCTGAAACATTGAGAACGAGTGATCGTCTTGGGAGATGATCCCGCCAGAGGAATCGAACAGATTTACACTGAATGTGTAGAAATGTTCATTGTTGTAAATGTGTTTGAGTTCGATGATTTTGGTGGTGATTGTTCCTGCTGCTTTGAACGTCAAGGAACCATTGGCGACAAGATGATTGTTGACATCCCTCACATCCCAAACAACTGTGAAATCAGTATTGTATGGAGCGTTTTTTAGCTCAAGTTGGATTGGTATGGTCTCATTTGAAAGCCAGTCATATCGAGCTAACTCCACATCGAATTCAATGGCTCGACCATCGGCTTGAACGGGAGAGACAACGATTTGACTGGCCACTAAAAGAAAGACCAACAAAACCTGAATGCGCATCCAACAACACAACCAATGATTTACCTAAATGGGGCCATACATAAAACAACACCGACGCATATTTTTTCGACTAAGAACTTGCTTTGTCGAGTCGATCAGAGATGAGCGAGATTATTGCGAGTCTCATTTCATCTTCCTGTTGTTGTGAGAATCCAAGCATACTCATAATCGGTTCTTCCAGTTTTTTCCTATCGAGCATCGACATTTCTGTTACTACGTCATGTATTGGTCGTTGAAGGAAAGATTCCAGAGCCTTCTCGTCGAACTGAAGAGGATCCAAATCTGGCACAGGTATCTTCTTGACTTCATACACAGGAGATTTCAGAGCACCGAGCCCAAGCGAGTTGAAACTTGTAAGCAGTTTATGGAGGATTATTGGTGAACTATTCAGCCAGATACACAACTTCAGAGAATCAATCTTATCTTCGAAAGGATAAATTCCGTAGAATTTGTCAGAATGACGAACTCCTTGATCATTTAAGCAAACCCTGTGAGAAGATCCCATTGTTTCCATCCATAAAATCTGAGCAGATTCATTTGGATTAACGTTGTACCAGATATTCCTTGAACTACATGTAGACCCCTGATGATAGCCTTTTGATTCACCTTCAAGAATGTAAGAAAGGGCTTGAGTACCTTCCAATGATTCTTTTGTTCTAGAACAAGTAAACATGAGGGTTTGACGATTAGAAAGGCTTGTTCGAATGCTTTGACTTTCGACGGGTCTGCGAAGAACATCCTGTAGATATTCTTTTTCAACTCTATAGTTTTCACAATCCTTTCTGCTTAGGTAAAAAAAGGCATTTCCTCCAGTTGTAGAACCTCTAGAGACTCTGGCAACTTGTTGTAATTCAGAAGACTGCGGCCTGAGCACCTCCATTAGAGTTAGATAAATTTCAGGGGCCCTGTGTAGGAGTGAAAGTCGTTGACCAACGTAGTTTCCGTGATTGTCAAAACCAGATTCCATCAATTCCTTTTGAGAAATCCTCCGAGAAGTTCTCAATGCAGAGGATTCGATTGACTCGGAGAATTCCGATTCCAACATGATAAAACTTGTATTTTCAGGTTCTGATTTTCGAATAATTGAGATGATTGTATTGACATCAGCATTACCAAATTGTTTCTTTTTCCTTGAATCAATAAGGGAAATGATATGGTTCTCTTGAAGCAAATATTGTTGTAAATTTTTGCCAAAACCAGCATCAAGCCAACTGTTTGAACAGATGAAAATTTGGAGCCCATTCGGACGAAGAAACTCATTTGCACGTACAAAGAAATAGCAATACAAATCAGAAGTTCTGTGAACTGGGGAGTGTTTCACATCTCGATATTGTTCAAGCAATTGCTTCTTGTATTCTTGAGCAAGATGCCCATGTCGAACGTAAGGAGGATTTGCTAAAACAAGGTCAAAGCCACCACTGCTGGCTTTGACGTCACGTACACATTCTGGTTCCAGACCAAGTAAACTGTCTCCTGATTCGATATTAAAGGCCCCTAATGAAACAGTAAATGGTTGATGTGAATCTGCTGCCAAAGAGAGCCACAGACGACATCGTGTACGATTCACAGCTCTAGAATCTAGATCAATACCGAATATAGATTCGGAAAGGAGTTGATGTTTTAGTTCATGATTTGAAGCGTAAAAATCATTCAAAGTCTTTGAGAGTGTGAAATGGATTCGAGCGAGTTGATCTAACAAACCGATGAGAAATGCACCAGACCCACATGATGGATCTAATGCCTTGATTGAAAGCAACCCCTTTCTTAGCACATCTGCTTGTTCAAACGACATACCATCAACCCTGTTTTGATCAACAAGCCGTGCAATCAGATCAGAAGATTGATTTGTTTTTTCTTCCAGGACTCGTTTTATTCCCTCATTGCACATGTACCTCACGACTGGTTTTGGGGTGTAGTACACCCCTTGGCCCTTACGATTCATCATCAATTCCTCAAACAAGGCCCCAATAATTTCAGGATTGATGGCTTTATCAGAACCAAATTCCGCAATGGTGAAATCATAATTGTAAAACAATCCATTTTTTCCAAGTAAAGATTTGATTAGTTGATCAGATATATCCCAACCAATTTCATCAAGTGCGGTTTCATGAAAGAGGTCCAGATCAAGGAAAGGTACCTCGCCATATGCTGGGTTTTGCTGAGCCCCATCCATTGAGAGCCCTTTCATAAAAAGTGGCTTCAACCTCGATTCATAAATTGACTTAGAATCAATCCCCCCCGAATTACAAAGCGCAGATAAATAATCCGAATTTCCATCAAATAGAAGCCATTGTTTCTCCTCTAAAAATCGTAGAAAGAGGAGACGAAAGAACAACGTTTCCACAATTTCATGGGATTCTTTTTCTGAAAGAAGTGATGATTGCTGAACAAGATGATATTTCACCCGATGAAAATGAACTTTGGAGTCATCAATAAATCGCATGGCAAGCAGTTGAGCCTCTTTCAAATCTGCCACATACGAACCTCCTTATCGCCCACTGCCAACATACAAGCCTTAGTCTCACCTACCACGATTGCAAAAAATGCTTCCAAATGAAACATACTCGATGTTGGGAACATTTATTCAACGCAGGTATAGACAGAGAATCATGTCCGATGAAGAAGAGACCTGGAATGTCAACGATGCGATGAATAAAATCCGTGCAGCGCTTGAAGAAAATAATCAATCCGTTGAAGATCTCTTCTCTTCAATCGATGGGGATGATGATGGTCAAATTAACGGACCTGAACTCTACAGAGGGCTTCAAAGCGTCGTAGGCGACAAACTTTCACCAAACCAAGTTTCTATGATCATCAAGGCACTCGATACCAACGAAGACAACCGAATCGATCTCAGTGAACTTCAATCTGGGCTTTCTTCTGAAGAAGAGTGACTAAACAAGCGACTCCGCTTTTACCACGCTACTGTTGAATGGCGACGCTCTTGTCGAAACTACCCCCTCTTGTTTTAGGTAAGAAGCAGGACAGTGTGATGTTCAGGAAGATGAAACATTGCTTGTTTCATCAACTATGTGAGGGAAAACAATGGAAGAATTCGAAACACTTGGCTTATCAGATGAACTTCTTCGTGCTGTAAAAGCTGAAGGATACACAACTCCAACTCCTGTCCAAGCATTGTCGATCCCACCTCTTCTCGAAGGACGGGATGTATTGGGTGTCGCACAAACAGGAACGGGAAAAACAGCTGCTTTCGCATTACCCGTCCTCCAGGCCATGAGCAGGTCTAGACCTCAAGGAAAAAGATTCATTCGAGCCCTTGTTCTCTCTCCAACCAGAGAATTAGCAGCCCAAATCGATGAACGGTTTTCAGTCTACAGCGAGCATTTAGACATCAGACACAAAGTCATCTTCGGTGGAGTCAAACAAAATCCACAAGTTCGAGCTCTGGAAAAAGGGCTCGACATCCTCGTCGCAACGCCTGGTCGATTACTCGACCTTATCGGTCAAGGATTCATTGACTTAGGTCGCGTGGAATTCTTCGTCCTCGACGAAGCAGATCAGATGCTTGACATGGGATTCATTCGAGACATCAGAAAAGTTCTGAAACTTCTTCCTAAAAGACGACAAAATCTGTTGTTCAGTGCTACGATGCCAAAATCAATTGCAGAATTAGCAGAATCGTTCCTTCGAGACGCCATCATGGTTGATGTTAGTCCAGAAGAAATCACTGTAGAACGAATCGAACAAAAAATCATGTTTGTTCGAAAGGCAGACAAGCGACGTATTTTGGTCAAGATCATTAAGGGAGAGAAAGTCGAGAAAGGCATCGTGTTCACTCGAACAAAACACGGTGCAAATCGGCTTGTCAAACAACTTGATCAGTCTGGAATTAATGCAGCAGCGATTCACGGCAACAAGAGCCAAAGTGCAAGAACAAAAGCGCTTGCAAGTTTCAAGGCAGGTCATACACGCATCCTCGTTGCAACAGACATTGCAAGTCGAGGAATCGATGTTGATGGAATTACACACGTATTCAATTACGATCTTCCAAATGAGCCTGAAAGTTATGTCCACAGAATTGGGCGCACGGCTCGCGCAGGAAAATCAGGCATTTCCTACGGGTTCTGTGATGAATCTGAATCAGGATATCTCGTAGGAATTCAAAATCTTATTGGATTCGAGATCAATGTTGACGATGAACATGAATGGCATTTCCACGGTGCAGTTCCAAAGCCTGGGCAAAAGGCTGGTAAAATCAAGACCAACAAGCCTCAAAACAAGCCGAAAAGAAATCATCAGAACCGGCCAAACAAACCAAAGCAGAAGAGAAGAAACAATCACAATTCACGTGAATCATCTTCAGGACGCTCTCGTTCTGGAAGTGGGGGCGGACGCTCTGGAAATGACGGAGGACGTTCCAGAAACCAACGTAATAATCGATGATTGAAAGTGGTTCAAGACTTGATTTCATGCATCTCAGCATCTTCGACGAGAATAAACTCAAAAGCACCAGATGCGCTATCGTAATCGATGCTCAAGAATAATGCCTTCATCTGCCTGTCTTCGAATGGGTCATGGAACCAAGGTTGACCGGAACGGAAAATTTCCAGAATTTGTTTGAATTCAGGCATGGACATGTCACCTGTGATTCTGTACTCGGCTGATTCAGCACCTTCATCCATCAAGTCGTCTCCTTCTTGACCACGAATGACAGTTCGTTGAAGTCGACGTTTTACGTTCAAGTGCACGTTGCAATTTGAGATTTTATGCCAATCTTTTCCAACGCTTGCAATAAAACATTCATTTGCTTCCATAGCACTCATAGAAGGACATGGTTTGTAACCTTTCTCAACAAATTGCATCGTATGTATTCAGATGTAGTACATTTAGTGATTGGGACAATCGTGCCTAATCGCTAAGAAAACGTATTTCATGAGAAACATATCGACAAAAATCAATTCCCCCTGTGACCTTGATTGCAAGTGGGAAACGATCACACATGCAAGAATAACAGAGCACAGTTGATGTCATTGTCCAAGAATTAGGCCCTTTATTCATCAACAAATGCCCAGGTAGCCCGCATTCATCACAAGCTTTCAATGAAACTGAAACCATCTACTCATCCTCCAGAACAATGCCTTCTAACTCTGGTTCGTCGACGAGTTCTCCAAGAAACATATCATGGCCACAATGAGAGCATACGACATCCAAATCAGGTTCAATCAATGGTGTACGAGTAAGTTTTCGATGGTCAGGATAACGGCCCCAGAAACAAATCTCTGGCCCATTCGGACCCACTACCAATACACCAGTCAAATCAACTTCATAGATTCCTTCGCATCCGCATTCAGGACATACAGCCTGGAGGTCAGGGTTTACTTCGAATAACTTTTCATTACCGATTTTTGAAGTTCTTTGTGTTCCATTATCCAATTTACCACCCCCATGTTTTGAAAAAGTATTATATGTAATAAAATCTCACACTATATAAACTTGACGCATATATTGTCATTGACTTTATTTACTCTCGATGGGAATAGAAACTATGCTTGGATGTCGAAGATGCGGAGCCCCAACGACCAGTGGATATTGTCACATTTGCAAATCAATGCGAGAAGACATATGCAAAATGTGTGGACGACGCATACATGATGGAATTCGAACAGCAGAAAGATTCCTCTGCAGAAACTGCAAAGGGCAGTAATCGCCCAAAAAAACTGGTATTCAAATATAATTTCATCGTCCAAAAAACACGTACACTCTCTAATATCCAAAATTATTCAGAATCTGGCCAAAAAAGAAACTATCCCTCCCTAGCAAACGGCAAATTCGCTAAGTTATACTTGGTATTACTTATGATCATATCACTAAGGGTAGAGGTGTTTTATTCTTCCACCAGGATAGACTACAGATTCCCGTGCCCCAACATAATTAAGCGCTGGACGTAACATTCCCACGCCTTTCAACCAAGATTTGATTTTATTCCCTCGCATTTGATGTATCTGAAGAGAATCCCATGACCCAACAATGTAAATTTCTTGTGTGTTCGGGCAATTCATAATTTGATTTTCGAGACACTCCCATGGATTTGAAACCCAATCGACGAAGATGTAACACACTTGATGGCAAGTTCCTGGTACACCTGGATAGCAATTTACAACGCCACCCACTCCCTCACCGTGAAGTAATTCACCAGTCATATTGGGATTGTCTTTCCCCTCAGGCCCCAATGGAGCGTGAATCCAATGGTCACAAGATCCTTCGGGATTGTGTACCGGATTTAACGCTCTGGCTCTGTCACAACCTGTGACGTTAATAAATGGCGGATTAAATTTGGGTTTGCGCTCATGGGGACAAATACCTCTTGGCATGTAATCTAATCAATTTACCAAAGATATATGCTTTTTGGCGCTGTAGGCTGACATGAAATTGAATGAAACAGTTGCTTTACTTCTTGGTGATAATCATCCAGTTATCACTGAGTCTGTTGCAGTGTTTGAAGATAATTCTTGTGAGTCTGAACCCTTAACGACATACCTTCAATCACAGCATTAAAGGCAAACAGACGGATGCCCCAACATGAACAGCAGCGTTTGCCGAGTTACATACATGCCGGAAATAGAAGTCGCAGAAGATGGTGCCGCCAAATCCTCCTTTTCATTCACCTCTTGGAACGCCGTTCCGAAGAGTTATCATGAACATGTTCTGGAAGGAGGCCCTGAGTCACGAAAGGAAATTCATGTTTTGCATGAACCCTCGGAGAAGGAATTTCTTGAGTCAATGGCACAAGCAGGATGGTACATCTTCAGAATTGTTCGAGTTACAGAAGATTGGATTGACTTTTTCTTTTCTCGCCATCCACGCTCATCATCACATCAGCTTCCATCAGAATCAATTATTGATCAACATTTCACATTCAAACCGATTCCTGAACCAACTCTAGAGCATGGAGCATGGGGGTGAAAACTTGGGTTTGCATGAGGATGACATCTACGATAACCTGCCAGCAGAGTACCAAGAATACTTTGAACCAGAGAACACCATGGCCGGAAATCGAGCAGGGCATGAGTTTGCAACCCCACTTCAAAGATCAAACAATTCGAAGGGGGGTTTTGGTTTCGGATATCATAATGAGATTGAGAACGGCACTCTTTTGTTTGTTGAACGATGGATTCCGTCCAATCCACCAGATATCGATGGTTGGGATAAACTAAAACAACTGGCTGAGAAAAAAGACTGGCCGATTATTGTTAGTGCTCGTCGAGGTGCAACGTCAATCTTGATTGGATTAAACCATGACAAGATGAAAAAAGTCATTGATTCCATCATCGCATTCCTTGATACAATTTCAAAAGAAGAACATAATTTGCCTTTTTTGGAAGCTGCACAAGAGATATACTATTGATTTAAACTTAATTTTACTGAATTTGCATAGAAATTAGGGGCTCAGATGCAGTGGCGTTGTGATTTTTGACAACAAAACCCGCACACTGCGAAGCGAAAAAGGGGGAGTGGACGCTGGGGGATTTGA
>JABIYX010000045.1 GCA_018666575.1 Methanobacteriota archaeon
CGATTGGATGAAGATGGCCTGCTTGCTCCTCCTCACCTCTATGCATCTCTGTTTACAACTCCTACAGGCCAACGTGTGATGACAGTAACCGGGCCTGGGCAACCAAGTGACCCTTCACATCAATATGATTTCACTCAAGAATTACTTGAAGCCTTTTCAAAATCTGAAATCCCTGAGATACTTGTTCTTGCTGGACTGTCTTCGCCCCCAGAAAAGAAGGAAGCCTTTGTTGTCGCTTCATCCTCTGCCCATCGTGTAAACATGGAAGAGAAGGGAGTTGACGTTCGTCGAGATCAGCCGTCAGGTGGAGCGATTGGAATGTCTGCTCTAATGGCTTCAATGGGCTCTATTTTTGGAATTCATTCGGCTTGTGCTATGGCTACAACAGTTGGTGCTAGTGGTGATGTACATGCTTCACTACGCCTACTTGAGTCAATAAGTGAGGGATGGTCTCTTGACCTGGTTTTACCCGATGATGTAACCTCTGGAGTCATCAAAAAGTTACTTGAAATTGCTCCAAAAAATTCAGCAGATCACCTACGTGAATTGACGGAAGAACCGGATGCTTTCTACATCTGATGGCGCCGAGAGAGGGATTTGAACCCCCGCGTCCATGGGACAGTGGATTTCGAATCCACCGCAATACCGGGCTATGCGATCTCGGCTTGTTTCTTGCCTGTGCGCCACCGTCATAAGCATGATGCCTCACAGGTATCATCATGGAGATTACATTCTCAGGGCGGGATCACAATTGCACGATTGAAGTTGCATCTAACAGCACACTTCGTCAAGCCCTTGTACAGGCACATATCCTCCCTTCAACGGTAATTGTAAGCTATGATGACAAGATATTACCACATAGCACGGTGCTCAATTCTGATGTGACATTACTCGTCACAACAGTATCGTCTGGTGGTTAATCATCAGCCACGATATGAAGTCTTGATGCACGATAAATTTCTCCAGTCGTTAAGGCAGCCCAACCATTCATACCAACATTGGTGATGATCACAGTATCTCCTAACTCAAGCATATCATATTGTGGGCCCCAATCTGCTTGCCAACCTTCAATCTTAATCGCTCCAGTATTGTCTAAAATCATTAAGCCCTTTCTGCACCATTCGCCACGGGCATTAACGCCTCTTTTCTCTGTTCTATAGACCACGGTGCCCATAATATTCCACCGTGCACGGGGCTTGAGCAAGCTCATTGAAACTTTTTCATCAGGATCAATTTTGACAATCTTCGAAAACGGATCCACTTTCAAAACGATTGAGCCTTTGTAATTAAGTTGGAAGAAGGCTTTCTCAACCCTTACCAAATCTCCTTTTTCTAATCCTTCAGGAACTGTCGGCGTCCCATCTGAATGTGTCATGGCTTTAACCTGAACATCAGCAAATGCATTGTTGGCTTGCGTGATTGTGATCCGAGGTGCACGACCAGATTGTGAGTGAATTAGAGTATGGACATGTCCAACGATATCGTGTCTGTCTTCAAGTTCATTAATTGGGTCGCCCTCAATCTCAGCATAAGAACCTGGCAACTGATACGTTCCACCATGAGGATGTTCATCATGTCCGATTCCATTTGGACAAACGAGGGACCAATCGCAACGCTGGCAACGTGTTTGTTCAGCAGGCATATCGGATGGAATTCCACCTGGTTCAAATGAACGCATTGGGGCAGGTTGAGGCGGGCAATCTTCGATATCAGGAGTCGATTCTCTCAGTTCAACCCAGAGTTCTTTCAGTTCAACGCCCATTTCCTCCATTTCTTGTTTTGAAGGTTTTTCCACCATCTTCTGACTGTTTGCTGCAAGATACCAGATTTCTAATCCATCGACTTCTTGTTTCTTTTCATGTGTATTCCACCACAAAAAAGCGTACATACGTAATTGTTTGACATAATCTCCAGATCGGTCATTATTACCGAGTGATGCCTTGATATCTATAATTCGTACCTTTCCATTCCAAGAATATACGAGGTCATATTCCCCCTGGAACCAATGTTCAGGATGAACGGCATTCATCATGAATGGTTTTGCATCTGGATCAACAAACCAAGGACGTGAAATCTCCCACGCCTCAATCCAAGTAACATTTCCATCTTGTGACAATGGATGTCGATCGAGTTCGAACCCACGTCCATCGGGCGCAGGCCATTGTTGTCTTGCCCCTTTTCGCCAAGTTTGAAGAATACTATCGGATACGGAAGAAAGGCATTTCTCAACTTCATTAATGTGCATAAGGATGCCATTTGTGGCCATCATGTGACAACGTTCTACATCGACATCTTCCCATTCTCCTGCCTTTCGGTCATGCTTTGACCATTCGGTTTTCATATTCTCTAAAGACGTACTTAGATGAGTTTTAACTCTCTCACGAGCCCATTCCTTTAGGTCAGCTTTGTTTTGTGGCCAGTATTTTTCAGGAAGTGTAAGGAGTTGTTCAGCAGGCCAAGAAGCATCATGATCACGATTTGGACGACCCTCATCATCAAGTGGTGTCGGCGCATATACATCTGAAGGTGCCGAAGCCATTACCAAGCAAGGTGATTCTTTCAATGTTTGACAAATGGCTTCTTCGACGGCTCTTCCCACGAAGAGAATCGGGATTTGCGGCATGACCAATCGACGCACTTTCTCATAGAACCATAGCCTTGGACAAGCGTTCCAAGCGTTTACTTGACTGGCAGATAGCCTGTTGTAATTCCCTATTGAATCAGATTCAGAGTTTGGTAAATGAACAGGCATAGGAAATGGTAAAATCCACCCCTCAAATACTCTTGGTCGAAAACGCTGGAGTTTGATGCTCGATTCTGGTTTTGCGAACATCTATTCTAAGTTGAATCAGTCCAGCCCTCCAACCAAGTTCTGCGCCAATGAGCCGAATCTGGTTTCCTGGACGCATCGATCGAAGACGCTCACTAATTGCAGAACCAAAAGCCACAACTTCGACAATGTGCTCTCCATCCCAGAGGTGGAAACTTAGCATTGACCATGGTTTTCCATCTAGACGAACCCCATTCTGTTGGCGAATGGCAACGACAACTCCCTCGGCATTTGCCCGCGTTCTTAGCAGACCGATTCGAGTTCCTTTTGGCTCGCCTTCCTCTCGTATGCGTATATTCGAATGTTGGTCAACATACAGCCGCGGTTGATTTCTCCATACGCCAGGCAGTGCGTTTTCGATAATGACATTGGTTTGTTCGGCATCATGTAGGTCAGGAAAAGCCCCTGGTTCAGCTTCTTCAATAGCAATCGTCGCTTCTCCAGCCTGTAGCATTGCTCCAAGCACTGGTTCATTGAAATGGTTCGGCAAAGGTCCCCATTGGGCGATTAGGTTTCCAGAAACATTGACCCGAGATGGAATTTCACTTAGAGGTACACACGGAGATGATATTGAGTTTCCTTCGATCATTCGTGCTCTTAGTTCGTCATCCATTGGTCCAGCAGTCTCCATATTTGATTGAGTCAATGAACACCAACCGCATCCAGCAGATTCGCCATCACAGGCGTGAACTGTGTCCGGTTCAGCCGATTCTTCGACTGCTGGCAGAATTGATGCACCTTCACCCATTGTCCTCATAATATTGTTAATCATGAAAAACTCTTCATCCATTGATGTAAGTTCTTCATTACTTGGCGCTTCATAGAGTATTCTTTCTCTTGATGAAAGGTACCAACCTTCCATATTTTTGACAGGCTCTTGGTCATGAGTTCGCTCCCATAGCCAGGCATAGAATCTGAGTTGATGTTGAAGGCTTTCCGCGAAGCGACCTCCTGAGTGGCCTGATTTGATGTCAACGAGGCGTATTTCACCGTCCCATCTGAGAACCAAGTCGAGTTCTCCTGCAGCCCATCCACCAGGGTGAAACATTCTCTGTGGTTGATGTACTCTTGGATCTTTGAACCATGGTCTTGCAACTTCCCATGCTTCATTCCATTGGATTGGACTATGTGCTTCCATCCATTCAAATGGATGGTTCGAACTCCAGTCTCGAGCATGTAAGGATCTTACTTTTTCAGGAACTGGAAAATGCGGCTCAGATCCAATCTTTGGAGTGGGGATTGCATACGGTTCGACTCCTGTTCTAAATTGTTCAAGATAGGGGCCACCATTTGCATCATGGCATCTCTGAATTTCTTCAAGGAAGAGTTCCAATCCGTTGTAAAGTTTCTTTCGGAAATCGTCCACATCGACTGTCGACCAGTCAGAATCTGCGCGTTTCCATAAGGAGTTGTTCCACGTGTCTTGCCCAATGTCCCAGGCTTGTTGAGCTTCTTCATCAGCCAGTGCGTAAGCCCATTCCCTCAACTCGTCAATGGATTCCATCGGACCAGGGCGATTCATCATTACATTGCAGAGAGCGTCCTCAATAACAATCCCTAGAACTTGCCCAATTGATTTGGGAGAAGAGATGCCGACTTTTCGGGTGAGATACCATTGGCGAGTACAACGCAAATACGTTGTGAGGCCAGATGCGGAGAGTCGAGAACGACTTCTCCCGAGTGGTCCGCCTTTTGGAGGTGTACCGACTGGCATAATGACCGCTCGTGGTGGTTCCCTTTAGACTCTCTTCATTTCTATGCTATTTGACATTGAACGAATAAAAGTCTCCAATTTCTCTTTGTTCACGGTCTTTTCTGCTCTCGTTTTTATTGATACGTGGGCGCTTGGAATCATGATCTCTACGGAATGTGACATTGACATCGTTTAGGAATCGATTCATTCCATCACGAAGTGAATAAGGTCCCATCGCCTTGCCTTTTACTCCACCTTCTCCTTCAAAGACAAGTAAGGAATCACTGACAATGTCGATGAAGTAAACGTCGTGATCGATAACAAATGCTGATTTTTCGTTTGCTTCCATTGTTCTGCGTATTGCTTTAGCAGCTTCCATACGAGCATTTGCATCAAGATGTGCCGATGGTTCATCGAGTAGATACAAGTCTGCATCTCTTCCGAGACAAAGTGCTATTGACACTGCTTGCCGCTCACCACCTGAAAGTTTCTTTACACGCTTCGGCAGGAGAGAATCAACACCTAAAGCGCGAATCACATTGACATTGAATTCACCACTTCGCCATCGCATTCCTAATTCGCTATCAAGCCACATTTGGACCGTACAGTCCATGTCAACATCGATGTGCTGAGGCTTGTAGGAGATTTTCGCATTCGCAGTGACCCAGCCACTATCATATTCATGCTCCCCTGCAAGGATTTTGATCATCGTCGATTTTCCAGTTCCGTTGGGCCCTACTACACCGACGACTTCTGAACGATGGACAGAACCTTCTCCAGTAGATAATTCAAAGGAGCCGAGTTTCTTTCCAAGTTCGCCCCATTGCACAACAACACTGCCTGTTTCAACAGTTCGTTCATGGTGCTTAAGGAAACGAATTGGTTTGTCGCGAATACGTACGTTTTCCTCGACTAAAAATCCATCCAGGTATGCGTTGATTGCCGTGCGTGTGGAACGAGCCGGTGTAAAAATACCGAATGCTCCCTTTTGACCATACACAATGTGGACCAGATCTGCAAGTACGTCAAGAACTGCCAAGTCGTGTTCGATAACAATAACACGTTTTGTTTCAGATAATTTCTGAATGATACGAACGATTCTCATACGCTCGTGAATGTCAAGATAAGAGGATGGTTCGTCAAAGAAGTAGACGTCGACATCTCTCAGAATCGTAGCGCAAATCGCCATTCGTTGTAATTCTCCTCCAGAAAGTTGCTGCACAGTACGTTCAAGAAGATGATTAATGCCTAAAGCAACGGTCATCTCATCAAACATATCTCGTTCATCGACTCTTCGAAGTAATGCTTCAACAGTTCCTTGAACACGTTTTGGTAAGCGATCGACGTTTTGTGGTTTGAGTGCGACTTTGATTCCTCCGTCACGAACAGCCATAAAGAAATCACGAAGTTCACCCTTTGGAAGCGATTCAACTACATCTTCCCATTCTGGTTCTTTGTTCAACCAATCACCAAGATTGGGTATCATCCGTCCAGAGAGGGCATTGAATGCAGTCGATTTCCCCATCCCGTTTGGACCGAGGATTCCTACGACAGATTCTTTGGTTGGTGTTGGGAGTCGAAACAATCTGAATCCATTGAGGCTGTAGCGATGAATCATATCTGTCTCGAGTTCACTTGGAAGTTGTTCGATGATCAATGCATCGTGTGGACACTTGTTGATACAAATTCCACATCCAATACAAAGAGATTCAGAGATATGAGGTTTCCCAGACTTATCATCCATGATGATGCATTCTTGCCCGTTCCGGACAGGTGGGCAGTAATGGAAACATTCGTCATTGCACTTCTTTGGTTGACAATTGTCTTCCTTCAAAACTGCGACTCTCATATTCTCACCTTATACTTGCTATGAGCCCATCATCAATCATACTTCGCATTCAGACCACCCTGTTGGGCAGTCTTTGCATAGGGCTCAAACGAGACCCTTGAGGTGTTCAGCACCACGAACAACACGAGTTGTTGTTGGTGTTGGGAATTTCATTCCTGCCTTGCGCAATGCATCCTTAGCGGTGAGGTAATTTTCAGCGTTGACGTGAAGTGAAACAACACGTTGCCCACGACGAACACGTGCTGCTGTTCCTACATTCTTACCGAAAGCACAGCGCATTCCTTGCGAGACACGGTCAGCACCAGCCCCAGTTGCTTGCTTGTTCTCACGGAGAACGTGGTGAGGGTATGTATGGATCCGAAGTGCGTATCCTTGTGCACCAGCCTCATTACGGATGGTAGAGTTTGAAATGACACGGGCAGCTTCAAGGGCTGTGTGTCGGATTTGGCAATCATTGTCTGCTCTCAATTCGAGAACAACAGGGAATCCACCTGTCTCCGCAGCACGGCGGTTTCCAGAGTGGAATGAAAGAATACGGTTGTTTGGAACACCGCCGATAAACTTGCGACGTGTGTAAGCAGGTCCCTTGAGTCGGCGATACATTGATGCGGGTTTACGTGCCATAACATCTACTCCTAGCGTCCCTCCGACTGATGTTTCCTTTATCATCCCTCCGATGTGTTCCTAAGAACAGATTTATGAAAAAGATGGTGATTTTTTAGAGCAAGGAACATAATGGTTCAACGTTAGGAGGTGTCATGGCGAGTGGCTGGAGGAAGTTGCTCGAGGAAGAGTCTGAACACCAATGGCTTGCACTCGGGCTGTTTTTGACATTCGTTGTTGTTGGTGGTTTCCTTATCGGAGGCACTCGCAATTTGGAAGGCATGGTGCTCGGAGTTGATTCAAACGAAAACTTTGCTTTCGATGATGGCTATCACATCATTGAAATCGATTATCACGCCAACTCCGATTGGGATGGTGCACATTCGGCAATACTGCTCAACGGCTCTGGGATGAAAATGTATCAGCAATTCTCTTCTGAAGACGTGAATGACATTGTCCCGTTCAATGATGATCTCATCAGCGATGTTACTTTTTTCGAATCAGATGAAGACGGTACTGTGACTTATTCAGCAGCAAAAAACACAATTTCAACAGTCGCAAATGGCATGGTTTCAGATCAAGTGTTGGATGATGGTATGGATTCATCCTTTACTATCCGAGGGGTCGCTAAAGATACATCTGACACAACTCTCAACAATCGAGTGTTGATTACCTCTGAAGATGGCGGTTCAGGTGTTCGTGGACTGGGTATGTCTGGCGTTACAGTTTCATCCTTACCAGACCCTTCCGTCATCTGGAATGATTTAGCCTACCTCGAGGACAACGTATACATCGCAACAGGCATTTTCACTTATCACGACGACAATCCTGCTCTCCCAGGTTCGAAGATTGTGTTTGCACACATCACTTGGTCAGGGGGGTCCAATGCTCCTCAGGTAACCATCTCTCCAACCATGCGGGATGGTAGCGAAGTGCATTCATTGATATCGATGAAAGATGGTCTTGCTGCAGCAGCTTCGAACAAGGAAGTATACATCATCTCAAAAGATTCAATTGAGATAAAGAATATTTCAACAACAGCAATGGTCTACGAACCGTGTGAACATCGTCTCTGGTTCTTTGGCCAACTTGGAAGTGATTCTATCCTTCGATTGGATGTAGATTCCGGTGAAGAGTCCACAAAGAATCTGCAATATGCTCTTCCCCTTCAACCAACATTTGTGATTGTAGATGGCGATTCTTTGTACATCCACGGTTACGATGAGAAAGGTGAACCCGATCGTCTTTCATTGGACTTAACTCTCGAAGGTTCAATGTCCTCTGGTCGTGGATTCCTAAATTTCCTCTTCATCTTCGCAGGTGTCCTAATGCTTGGGACGCAATTGTATACCATCATCGATCGGTCTTTGTTGCAAAAGAAGCGTTAGGATAACGTTCGCGGCGAACCTTAATGATGCCTCGGCATTACCCTCTAAATCGGTTGGTGTCCGGGGAGGTGTGATAATGGCAAAAAGGAGCATGATGGACCAATTCCATGAACTCAAAGAAGAGAATCCAGGAACCATCCTATTTTTCCGTATGGGTGACTTCTACGAATTGTTTCACGAAGACGCTGAAGTCGGCTCGGAAGTCATGGGTTTAGCCCTCACATCCAGGGACAAAAATGCAGAGAATCCAATCCCTATGGCAGGTTTTCCATGGCATCAACTTGAAGATAATCTCCGTAAAATGCTACGTGCAGGCCATAAAGTCACAGTTGCAGAACAAGAGCAAGAACTTCGAGAAGGTGCAAAACTGCTCGAGAGGGTGGTAACCAGAGTTTACACTCCAGGTTCTCTCTATGAGGAATCACTGATTGGTACGGACTCTTCTGCCCTTCTTTGTGCTCTTTCAGTAGCAGCAGATTCAGTTGCAGTTTCAATGATCGATGCTTCAACTGGCCAAGCTTGGGCAACAACACACAATGGTGAAGGGAGATGGGCTTCTATTCTCGATGAAGTATTGCGCTGGGGCCCAAGTGAACTTGTACTTACTTTATCGGATTCCAAACAAGATGATGTCTTGAATATGATCTCGTCACTCGATTCGATCATCATCAGCCAACACGCAGCCCCTGCAAAACGCTCTCTAGAGAAATTAAAGCGAATGTTGTCTGTAAATGATCTCGGGCACCTTGATTTAGACGACTCACCTTTGGCGCTACAAGCGACTGCGCTTGCAGCAGATTATCTAGCAACTGTTCATCGACACGATGATATCGCAATCACTGATGTGGAAATTCAAGAAACTTCAGAGGGAATGGTGCTTGATCAAACAACACTCCGTAATCTTGAGATTACCCAAACCTTAGCGGGTGAATTTGAAGGTTCTCTTCTTTGGTCAATGAATAAATGCAGAACTGCAATGGGTCGACGTTGCTTGAAATCTTGGCTATTACGCCCACTTTCGAATGTTTCTGCTATTGAGGCAAGACACTCAGCAGTATCTTCCTTGATGCGTTCTTCTAAACGTCTGGATTTGTTGAGAGAGTGTCTGAAAGGGATGCTTGATATTGAACGTTTGTCGACGCAGCTGAATTACCGTCGTTCAAACGCTCGCGACCTACTTGCAACAGCTAATGCGATTGAACGTCTTCCTGCCATCAAGAGACTTTGCCTTGAGACTGAGGATGGTTTATTGATGCACCTTGTAGAAGATTTAGACGCACTTACAGATGTTGCAGAAACCATTCATCGAACCCTTGTTGATGAAGTACCGCTAAGCCTCAGAGATGGCGGATTGATTCGGGAGGGTATTCATGAAGAATTAGACCGTTACAGATCTGCCTCTGAACTCGGACATACTTGGTTCAAAGATTTGGAAACGAGACTCCGGCAAGAGTTGAGTATCCCGAGTCTGAAAGTAAAGAATAATCGTCAAATTGGCTGGTTCATAGAAGTGACAGCGACTCATTCTTCCAAAGTACCAGAGGAATGGAAACGTAAGCAACAGATGACGAATGGAGGCCGTTGGGTCACAGATGAATTACTCGAGCAGGATGACCTGTTGCTTACAGCTGAAAGTAAATCCAAAGCCATTGAATACCGTTTATTTTGTGAATTGAGAGATGGTATTCGCAGTCATGCGAACCTCCTTGCCCAGATTGCTTCACGAGTTGCTGCTATTGACGTTCTGCAATGTTTTTCAGCGACAGCTCGTCAACGTTCGTGGGTCAAACCCTCCATTGTTTCGGGTAAAAAAATGCATCTTGAACAAGCACGCCATCCAGTTCTTGAAGCACAACAAGGATTTGTCCCCAATGATGCTATCATGGACGATAAGAGAAGATTCCTTTTGATTACTGGCCCTAACATGGGTGGTAAATCGACTTACTTGAGGACTGTCGCCCTTGTATCTATTTTGGCTCAGGCGGGTAGTCTTGTGCCTGCTGAAAAGGCAAGAATTGGACTTGTCGATCGTATCTTTACCAGAGTTGGTGCAAGCGATGATTTGAGAAGGGGTCGCTCTACTTTCATGATGGAAATGATTGAGGTTGCCCATATTCTACGTCGAGCCACACCACAATCTCTGCTCTTACTGGATGAAATAGGGAGAGGGACCTCCACGTTTGATGGACTTTCTCTTGCTTGGGCAGTGACTGAAGATGTGTGCAATCGAATTGGCGCACGTAGTCTCTTTGCTACGCATTATCATCAACTCGTTGGATTAGAATCAGAGATTAACGGTTTAGCAAATGTTCATGTTCAAGTGGCTCAAAAAGGCGGGACGCTTCATTTCCTCCACACCGTTGCTGATGGCCCGTGCGATGAATCGTACGGGATTCAAGTGGCAGCTCTGGCTGGTTTGCCCCGGCCTGTTGTCGAACGAGCCTCTGACCTTCTCGCTTTTCTCGAACAGCAAGCCCAAGGGGCAAAGGCTGGGCGAGATGGAGCTCCTCAGACGAGGGAATCTGGCCAATCATCTTTAATGGGATATTTCGCAGCAGCGGCGATGCAGAACACAGAATCTACACCTTCTGGGCCTTCACAACTTCAACAATCTGTATTAGACAAATTACTTGATATCAATC
>JABIYX010000050.1 GCA_018666575.1 Methanobacteriota archaeon
ATGGGCCAGCAGCAGATGAAATCCGAGACACTGTCATTACCCAGATTGTTGAAGGTGGGTATGTTACTGCTGTACCAATTATGGTTCTGTCACTGTATCTTTTTGTGCAAGGTTATCGCAGATTAGTCATTATCACTGCAATCGCTGGTTGTGCGATTGGTTATCTCTCAGCAAGTACCCTGTATCCATACATGCTCGACCTCGGGCTAGACCTAACTCTTGAAAAATTTCAGTTGTTTTCTGCGATGGGCTTTGCCATGATTGCTGTAATGATTACATCGATTTCAATTCGGTTTTTAGCAACTGGATTCGTGTTCATTATCATTTCAAATGGAATTCAAATGCTCAAAAACTACGGCATTAATCCAGAGAAAGGAGAGTTGCTTCCAGGAATTACTGCGATTATCGCTTTCTTTGTTGGTATGTCGTTTCGACATGTGTTACCCGCATTCGTAGCTGCTCTTCTATCTGCGATTGGCCTGTTTGTTGGCGGTTGTATCGTTCTCGACCTTCCCCTCTCCTATCTGGATCTTAGTCAATCAAATGCACCCCTTGCTTGTATTCCTGTTGCCGTCATCAGTCTCTTTGTTCAACGATGGCATAAGAAGAGAAACAGTCCCGATGATGGCGAAGTTACCGTTCGTGAACAGCAGCAAGCAGTCCGAAGAGCGAGATATCATCCCGAACTTGAAGTTGATACGCAATGGGCTCGTGGTGGATTAAGAAAGTAAACGAAGGGTTAACGACTCTTATTGAATAAAAATCGAAATTTCATCGAGTTTCTTCCGTTCAATATCTGGAACCATTGCATGCTCACTTGGATAGCCCACTGGAAGAACTAACATTGCATGCTCGTGTTCAGGGCGGTCGAGTATTTCTCGCAAGAATCCCATGGGAGAAGGAGTATGTGTAAGCGTTACAAGACCCATGTTATGGATTGCATGGATAAAAAATCCTGCTGCAATTCCGCAACTTTCTGTGCTGTAATATGTTGGCCCCCATTCTCCATTTTCACGCAATCTCTTCGATTGTCGAAACAAGACAATGACCCAGGGAGCATCGGTAAGGTGTTCTTTGATGGCATCCGTTCCCAGAGGATCAAGGACTTCTTTCCAAGCATCAGGCATCCGTTGGGAGTAGGTTTTCCTTTCTTCTTCTTCGGCTGCAATACGTATCTTTTGTTTGAGTGATTGGGAAGAAATAGCAACAAATGTCCATGGCTGAAGATGAGCGCCACTGGGAGCGGTTCCTGCGCACATGATTGCATGTTCAATCAATGATTTTGGCACATCTTTTGGGGAGAAATGACGCGTTGTGCGCCGTTCCTGCATTAGATGTAGTAATTCTTTAGAACGATGTTGCATCACTTCAAGAGAAGTCTCTTCCCATCCAAGTTCAATGAATCCCTGCTCGGTCATGAACTTTGCAAAGCGTGAACAGTTATGGTATTGTATCTCAATCGTTTGAAAATGCGTCTGGCTTGAAGACCCACCGCCACTCATCTTCTCGATCATAATATGCCTTGATATCTGGGTGGTTCGCCATCTTCTGATGATATTGTAAAAGAAGAGGATATGGTTGAATCATTGTTTTATCGATTCCATCGAATTGTCCTGAGAACATCATGAACGTGTTGAGAAAAGCCTTCACGTCTGCTAAAGACATCTCTTCTGTTCCTGCAATCCATCCTGTTGATGACTTCTCGAAAAGTGTCTCAAGGTCCTTGAGTCCTGCGTCAATTTTTGCACCTGATTCGAACAGAGCCTTTCGTGCTGCAATCTTCTCTTCCAGATCATCGATGTAAAAGGTAGGGGAAAAAGAAGTTCTCCAACCATTAATGACTTCAATGATTTCGTTTACCTTTCCTTGTGTATACAAATCATCTGAATCCAGTCCAGCCAATGAAGCAGCATATCGCATAATAGCTCCTGATTCAGCAATGGTTCCTTGAGGAGTTTTGAGGACTGGTAGGAAGCCCCATGGTAATTCTCCCGCTTCTTTTAGTTCCTGATAGCCTTCCCAATCGACAACTGTATTCTTCCACGGTTGACCTGATAGCTCAAGGCAAAGACGTGTTGGTTCAGCGTATCCTGGGGATTCGAAATAAATGACTTCATGCATAACCTACGCTTCCGAAAGCAGTTCATCAAGACTTCGTATCGAAAAGGTTACTCAAATAAAACAAGATTGCCAATTGCTTTTGGCCTAATGAATTGAATGACTGCTAATGCAGTAAGCAAAACTATGCTGAAGATGGTGATGTAAAATGCTGGACCAAATGATGTTCCGTCGCTCTCTGGTTTCAAAATTAACCAAGAAATAAAACCTAACAATGCAAATATTGCTGAACCGAGAATTCCGTATTTTTCTACCTCGTCAGAATAAGGGATTGTTTGATACAGAGATATGATTACGATAATCCCTGTAACAAGCGCTCCAATAAATGAAAACCAAAAGAAAACAATTGCTGTGGTGCCAGCGGTTGAACGGTCCTCGCATTTACCAATGTCTTCAGATGCTTCTGGGTCTTTGATGATGTCATTTAACTCAGACATCGAGGCACATAATGTATCCAAATCGCCCGACATTTCATCGGGTAAATCTTCTACGAGTTCTTCCACAGATTCTGCAATTAAAATTTGTGAAACGGGTATTTCTCCAGTTCCAATTCCACCGCCAAATTTACAAATTTCTTTGTTGCTATCGCCATCAGAATCTGTTCCAGTCGAATCACTACAGTCATACGTTACTCCTGTGAGGCCAATTCCGCCTTTCTGACCCCGGTCACTGCCGTCCTCATCTACCCCAGTCCATGAATCATGATACATTCCAATGAGTAGTAAGATCAGAGCCAAGGCGATTGCTCCAGAGAAAATATATTTCATGACCTCACTGCTTTGCATTCGTTTACCCTCGACAGAATAATTCGTAATAACTGTCTGCTGTGGGAGTGAAGCATTGTGTGGAATTGCTCCTTGATTCAGGGCCATTAATTGCTTTTCAGAGGGTTGCCATCCTTCAGTGGTGAGGACCCAAAATCCATCCTCAGAAACATCGCCAAGTTGTGGGTTCATGGCATTGAATGATTATTGTTCTATGTTATCTTTATGGCTTCGTTATACTTCATCATCCTCAGTATACCTGTTTCGGACTCGAAGCCATCCTTCACTAAAGAACATCAAGGCGTAAAGAGAAGCAAGCCACAGATGGATGTGATAGGATATGTCCAACCAGTTTGCTGCGTCTTCCAATGGATTTGCAAAGGCGATGAGAAGTGAAAGCCAAACAACAGTGCATCCATGGAGTATCCATCGAAATACACCTAAAATTTGCTTTGAGTTTGCTCTCATTTCTGACATTTGAGAATCGGTTAATATTGCCGTGATGCCAACCACTTTGTCAAGCGCACTTCCACCATTCCAACGGATTTTTCCGAGTCTAAACCTGTTGATGATATCGATAAGTGTGAACAACGTGACCCAAACAACAACCACTTCAAGCAGTGGATCAAGTCCCATCAGATTCAAACTGCCCCACGTTGACCAACTGAATATTGTCCATATCCAAGCGACGAGGAATAATTGGGCGAAGCGTGCAAATTTCGAGAGTTTCCGTAAGAGAATAAGATCGTGAGAGAGAACTAGTTCAAGCGTAATGAATAGAGCAACTGTAAGTGTAATTATTCCACTGAAAGCAAGACCTGTCCAACCAATATCACCTGTCCGCCACGCCTCGAGTAAAGCCACAAATGCCCAACAAAGTGCTACTACAGATGCTCCATTTACAGCGGCTTGCATCGTGTAGAGAGGGTCTTTTCCATCCTTGAGGACAGATAATCCGCCCATCAAACGGACCTCGAATCCTGATTCATCGACCATCCCTTTACCGGCTGCAGTCATTCCACCAATCGCCTTGATTCTCGCTGATTCAACAAGACTTTCAGCATCTGTATCTTCTTGTTTAGAGGACCATTTTGATCCTCTGCTTGCTGCATGGGCCGCTCCGGAACCTCTACCTTTTCTTCCTGCTGAGCGGGCTTTTGCCCAAGCACGGATTTCTGGCGAAATAAGATCTTCAACTTGATCTTCATTCAAAGGTGAGCCGTGATCGGTATACAACCAGCGACATTGGATTGGAACAGGAGCTGGGTCCACGTCGGGTGCAACCATCTGGAATTGACCGGGTCCAAGCGTTGGTAATTGCGCTACAAGGTCTTGGTCACCCCCACTTTCTTTGAGAAGGTGGCGAACTTTCTCGACATCTTGTGGTTGGGTAAATCGTCCAATGAACGTGGTATTTGCTTGAGCGAGAATTTTGTAATCAACGTCAGATACATTTTGCGTTGCAAGAACACAAGCAACACCATACTTTCTTGCTTGTTTGAAAATCAATTTGATGAGGTCTTTGGCAGGAGGATTTCGAGGGTGAGGTGGAAGATATGGAGCAACTTCATCCATGAAAAAGAGAAGTTTCAATTCTCCCTCAGCCGGTTGTTGTGTCAACATCCAATCATACAGTTCCCTCGACAGTTCTTGGACAAAATATTGCTTCTGTGCCTCGTCTTGAATTGTATTAAGATACACAATATTGAGTGGAATTTTACCTGGAATTGTCGGCTCTGCAAAGGCATCAATATCAATAGCAACTCCGTTTGAGAAAAGGAGTTGATTAACGCCTGAAGAAAAGGCCGCGAGTCGTCGAGCTAAATCATTTCGCGTTGTTTTCGGTAGACGTTCTTCGAAATTGGCTAGGCGGTGGTCAAACATGACTTCGTCCCATGGTGGAACTTCTGGTTTTTCTCCATCTTCATCTTCAATAAAACAGAGCGGATACAGGTGCTTTGTGAATTCATGATGTGGTTCTCGAACAACGCGTGCAAGCGACTGAAAGTCACCCACATCTAGGCCGCATCGGGTTCCTTCGACCAGGATTTCGTAAAGGAACGGTTTGACAACTTTACCTTGTGCCTTTTCTACATCGTAACCTGCTAGACTCGTGAAACCCGCTGCTACCATATCCCACGCCGTAATCGCTTCTTCAGCATCAAGGTCAGCAGGTGGGGCGCGAAACGGATCAATACAAAGGGGCAATCCTTTGCTTCGTAAAGGGGTCCATATTCGAACCTCACAATCTTCCATCAATTTCCGCTTGCGTTCGACGTCACCGTCTCTCTCGTGAAGTTCGCCCTCATCAATACCTAAAGCAAGACGCGCAAGATCTCCTTGCGGGTCAATAATGAGTGCAGGGATTCCTGCCAAAGCTGCTTCCTCGATCAAGGCTTTCGCCATAACCGTCTTTCCCGAACCTGTAGAACCGAGCATTGCGGCGTGGCGGGCGAGTACTTGGGATGGAATATCAATCGGATCATTGTTGTCTCTGCGATGACCGAGAAACATGCCCTTGGGCTTGAATTTCTTTTTCGATTTAGTAGGCATTTCCGGATTGAGGATGTCGCCGACGAGTGAAGCAAGGTCTGAATCTGAGACGGGCTCATCTTCGGACACCATAACCGAGCAGAGACGGTTGGGGTCTTGAATTCAACGACGCGCTGATGGGTCAAGGCGTATGCTCTTGAAGGGCGCAAGCGTCGCCGAACCATGAGTGGACGCATTCCTCTTGCCAGGCCGTCCTGGACAGAAGAGATGCGAGTTGCTGCAATGGCCACACTTGACTCAGGACAATGGGTCAAAGGCCCACAGGGAAGAGCGTTTGCAGAGGAGTTCGCCCAATACTGTGGCGTTTCGTATGCCGCTCCTTGTAACAGTGGCTCTGGCGCACTGATTGCAGCATTGAGATTACTGAATATTGGGATTGGTGACGAGGTGATTGTACCTTCATTGACCTTCATTGCAACAGCAACATCCGTTTCAATGGTCGGTGCAACACCTGTTTTTGCAGATATTGATGCAGACTATTGGTGTCTCGATGTCGAAGATGTTCGCAAGCGCATCACAAGTAAAACTAAGGCAATTATCGGCGTTCATCTCTTTGGCCAAACCTACGACCCTGCGTTGATTACCCTTTGTGAAAAGATGGACATCGCATTGATTGAAGATGCAGCGCAAGCACATGGTACTTCTGCGACTATAGACGGGACAAAGCGTGTGGCTGGTTCGCTTGGAGATGTCGCTTGTTTCTCATTTTTCCCTTCAAAAAATATGGCTGTGGGCGGCGAAGGGGGAATGATTACAACCAACGATGAGACGTTAGGAGGTCGAATGAGATCGATCATTAATCATGGTAGAGACGGGACGTTGCAGTCACAGGAAGTCGGCA
>JABIYX010000062.1 GCA_018666575.1 Methanobacteriota archaeon
ACGTCTCGTTATGTCTGCGAATATAGAATTACGAGATATTCCATCACTGGTAAACAGAATCGCCTGGATGGTTCGACGTGTATCAGAAGGACAACAACTCGACATCGAATTTGAAACAAGAGATCGTGTTGCTGAAGAGGAGTACTTGGAGATGATTGAAGGTAAAACCGCAGTTATGTTCCAGATTTGTTCAGAATTAGGAGCTCAAGTCGCAGGTGCTGACCAAGATGTCATCGATTGCATGTCAGAATGGGGGCTTTCTGTTGGCCTGTGTTTCCAACTTATGGACGACCTAATTGATGTACTATCTGACTCCAAAACCTTGGGTAAGCCTACTGGCTCTGACGTTGCTCAAGGGAAGCAAACTCTGATGGTGATTCATGCTTTGAATCAACCAGAAAGTGAAGTAAAAAATAACTTACTTAATGTACTTGGGATGGGTGAAGGTGCTTCCGATGATATGATTCGACTAGGGGTTGAGTCCCTTAATCAACTAGGTTCAATTGAATATGCTCGTGAAAAAGCAAACCACTACCACAAGAATGCGCATGCCTGCCTTGACCGCTTACCAGACGGTCCAGCAATGCTCGCACTTCGGGAATTAACAGATCTTCAACTCAAGCGTTTGTCTTGATGATGAAGGATTCTCCAGTGTTAATGAGTCCTTCTTGGATGACTTGAGCGTACCACCGAGTTCTTTGAGGATTCAATTTGTGCGACAGCTGCTTGAAATCTCCATCTGTAAAGGATTCTTGAATAGTCTTGCAAGGCGGTGCAGGAGTGGTGATTTCTAATTCGACATGTCTGAATTTTAATCGAATTCCTGGGCCGAGTTGATCCTCAGTTATGTCAAGGAGAAGATTTTCTCCTGTAGAACCACCTTTGATAGGATGTCCATCTTGTTGTAACGATTCAAGTGTCTGATTTGATAGGATGCAAACTGCTCGTTTTGGTCCACCATGATGCTTCGTGTCTCGAATACGTTCTCCATAGACTCCATTCAAACGTACGTCAATTGAATCAACAGATGGTTTTGGTACACCACCTTCCTCTGTAGCAAAGATGCCGAGGACAGACCCGGATGACATGCTCAATCAGAGTAGTAGGATTCTGAGTTTGGCTCAGGCTTCAATCCCTTACGGGTACGAATTTGAGCGACAACCTTGTCGAACAATTGTGGTGGAAGCATTTCGAATCCAAGATTCTCTGTGTTCCAGACTGCACGTCCTTGAGACGCTGCACGAATGTCATTGGAGAACCCGAATGTCTCAGCGATTGGAAGTACACCGACTACAGTTGTAACTTCTCCTTCACTTGGCATGTCTTCGATAATTCCACGACGGTTGGTCACTTCACGGGTAACTTGTCCGAGCCAGTCGTTTGGTACTGAAACGAAAGCCTTCTGCATTGGTTCAAGAATGATGGTCTTAGCACGCATCATTGCACCCTTGAGTCCGTTACGAACAGCAGGGATTGTTTGTGCAGGGCCTCTGTGAATAGCATCTTCGTGGAGTTTTGCGTCAGTAAGGCGGACAAACATTCCTTGCACAGGCTCATCAGCAATTGGTCCCTTGACACAGACTTCGTTGAATGCTTCAATGATCAATTCACGAGTTTCGTGAAGTCCTTGGATACCCTTGGTGTCGTTAACGAGAACGTTGGTTCCGTTGATGGCGTAAATCTTACGCATCAAGTCCTTGTCCATGCCGAGTGTACCGAATTTGTTTCCAACTTCCTTACCATCGTTAGGGCGGACTGTGCCTTCCTTGAATTCTCCAGCTCGTAGAGCGGCTACAACTTCTGGTGTGAGTGGTTCGACTTCGAAGAAGAAACGGTTGTGTCTGTTTGGAGACTTGCCTTCGAACGGACGTCCACGGTTGCTTCCTTGCAGACCTTCTCTGTAAACTACGATAGGTGGGCTGACGCTTACCTTGATGTTTTGTTCCTCTTCGATTCTGTAAACAGTAATCTCAAGGTGAAGTTCTCCCATACCAGCGAGCAATGCTTCGCCAGTTTCTTGGTTTGTTGTAACTTTCAGAGATGCGTCTGACTTAGCAAGAGAACGTAGTGCATCAATGAACTTTGGAAGATCCTTCATGCTTTTAGGTTCAACAGCAACTGTGACAACTGGGTCTGAATAGTGACGGATTGCTTCGAAAGGAGTGAAATCCTTGTCACGTGAGAGTGTTACACCAGCAGCAGCACTTCGAATGCCTGTGAGCGCTGCAATGTTTCCAGCTACAACCTTTGGAACAGTGATTCTGTCGCCACCGACCATCATGCTCACTTGTTGTACACGCTCTGCCTTGGATGCCCCAATTGCATAAACGGATTCACCTTGTGAAATTGAACCAGAGTAAATACGGCCAACAGCAACTTCTCCTGCGTGAGGATCCATCCAAATCTTGGTGATCATCATTGCAAGTTCTGCTTCAGGGTCGCAACTAACCATGGCCTTTCCAATGGTCGAGTCGAGGTCGCCTGTCCAGATGTTCGGGATACGGTATGGTTGTGCTTCAACTGGGCCAGGGAGTTTTGTAACTGCCATGTCGAGAAGAACTTCGTGAACTGGTGCCTTTTCAGCAAGTTCCTTTTGCTTCTCTTCATTACAGAATCTGAAAATATCGGTCATTGAGACACCAGACTTCTTCATGTATGGAATGGTAATACCCCAGTTGTGGTATGCACTTCCGAAAGCGACAGTACCGTCCATGACACTAACTTGCCAGGATTTCTTGAATTCTTCAGGAGCGAATTGCTTGATGAGTCTGTTAACCTTGGTAATGGTCTCTTCGAAACGCTTGAGCATATCTTCAGGAGTAACTTGCAATTCATTGATGAGTCTGTCAACCTTGTTAATGAAGAGAACAGGCTTTACCTTCTCCTTGAGTGCTTGACGAACAACTGTTTCTGTCTGAGGCATTGGGCCTTCAACAGCACAAGCAAGAATGAAACATCCGTCGACAGCACGCATTGCACGTGTTACGTCTCCACCGAAGTCAACGTGACCAGGAGTGTCAATGAGGTTGATGAGGAAATCAGTTCCGTCTACGCCGTGTACCATGGAAGCAGAAGCTGCGTTAATGGTAATTCCACGTGCAGATTCTTGTTCATCGAAGTCGAGTACACGTGCTGCGCCTGCTAGGTCGCTTGACATCATTCCTGCGCCTGCAATGAGGTTGTCAGAGAGAGTTGTCTTTCCGTGATCAATGTGCGCAGCAATACAAAGATTGCGAATTTGCGGTAGGATGTGCATGACTTCTGTAGCCTTTTTGATGTTGTCTTCTTTTCGTCCCATTGTGTCCACCTGTCTGGTTCAATTCGCCCACTTGAATGGGGTTCTTAAGTGAGTCGCAAAAGTTCCACGGAATTCTTCCGTGACCTTGTCAACTTCATCGTGCGGATGCAGCGATTCTTTCAACTTCTTCTCTCTTTGAGACTGCATATGATGTGGAGTCTCCTTCAGAAGCTTTGTTGAGTTCGTTAATGATGCACTGCTTCAAGGTTCTCTTCGATTTGTGAGTTCCTTGTTGTGCTCCCTTTGCGAGATTCTTGAGTGCGACATCGAGTCTGCGTGAAGGAGATGAATCTACAGCCTTAGGTTGTGATACTGCACCGAATTTGATTCGGGTGATTTCTTCCATTGGGGCTGCGTGGCAGATTGCATCTACGAAAACCTGTAATGGGTTTGTCTTGCGACGATCTGCAATTGAATCGAGAGCGCTTTCAAAAGCCTTCATTGCGCTTTGTTTCTTACCAGTGTAAGATCCTGTTCGCATGAGTTTGTTGATGTAACGCTCGACAACACTGAGTTTGGATTTTCCAAACCACATGTTTGCGTGGCGTCCACCGGAGTGAGGTACGCCAACAGTTGAGAGGTTGACATATGGAGCAAGTCCAGGGTCATTGCAGGTAACTTCTGCAGCATCCCACTTTCCGAAAACTAAAGTTCCGATTCCAGCGATAGGTCGTTCGTCTACTACGATTTCTTCTTCAGTCATCTTCAACACCTCAGCGTATAGGCTTCTCCTTTCGGCCACGGACCATTTCATCAAGTGAAACACCATTGACTTGGATGACCTTGTATCGAACACCAGGAATATCTCCGTATGAACGACCCATGCGTCCACCGATACCTTCGACCATTACTTCGTCGTGTTCATCGATGAAGTTGATTGCACCATCGCCGGGAGCGAAAGCTGTGAGTTTGTTTCCGTTCTTGATGAGTGAAATCTTGACGGCTTTACGAATTCCTGAATTCGGTTGTTTTGCTTCAATACCGACTTTTTCAACGACGATACCTTTGGCTTGTGTGGACCCAGCAAGCGGGTCGTGACGTGCTCGAGACTTGAGCATACGCTTCTTGTAGCGACGATCCGACCAGCGGAATTTCTGTCGATCTTTAGCCATCTTGGCGCCTGCAAACAGTCCTCTACCCATGATAATCCCTCATTCGAGCAACCTTTCGACTTTGCTTTCATATATCAAGTCGCCGTTTGATAGGGCTGATATTTCTCCAGAAACGAACCGAAGAATAACATCATAAATACGGACCCTATGGTGTTGATATGATTCCCCAATCGATGAAGCCAATTGTGGCAGTAATTTCAATCATTCTGGGGCTTCTTGTCGTAGCCAATCATTGGACCGAGTTCGTTTCAAAGGATACTGATCTGCTGACCAGTCACGTTTTGGGCTTCGTATGCCTTCTCACCGGACTGAATTTCATGTCAGGTTCATCAGCCAACGTTGAGGAAATACAACCTCGATACCAAGAAGATACACAGACAAAGTTCTGATGGTTGTGAATACATGGCATTTCGTGATCATCTAACCCATGCTCGGCTTGTCCAAGATGAGACGAGCCTCATACACGGCGTGTGGAACTACAGCAGAGAAAATGATCACCCAATGCTGCTGTTCGATAACATTTCCGAAGCAAAAGGACAAAAAATTGCAGTGAATATGCTTACAAGAGATCGGCTCTGTGCGGCAATAGGGATCGAACCAGGCGTCTACATCGATACTCTGGCATGGGCTATGAAGAATCCAAGTGAACCAGTCATTGTTTCACCCTCTGAGGCACCAGTCTACGATTGTATGCAAGATGAAGTTGATTTAACTGCGTTACCGATTCCTCATCACTGGCCACAAGACCGAGGTAGATACATGTCTGCGAGCGTAGTTATTGCAGAAGTTGATGGCCGAAGAAACATGAGTTTTCATCGTCAATTCTTACGAGATGAGTCACATCTTGTTGTTCGTCTCGTACCGCGTCACCTCCGAACAATGGTTGATGAGGCCAGAGCAAAGGGGCGTGAAGTGAACATAGCAATTGTGAATGCTCCGGATCCAGTTGTTCTTCTCGCAGGAGCAATGTCCTTCGATGAGCCGATTGACGAATTATCAATTGCTGCTGCTCTTCATGAGAAGCTCTACAATTCACCACTTGAACTCGTTGCTTTACCTAACGGTATTCACGTTCCAGCGAATGCTGAATACGCTATGTGGGGCCGCATTACTACTGAAGATGATGATGAAGGCCCGTATGTGGACATTACAGGAACTGTTGATGATGTTCGCCAAGAACCTGTCATTGAAGTCGATGGAGTCCTCCATAGAAATGACCCAATCTTCCATGCACTTATTCCAGGGGAAGCAGAACACAAAACACTCATGGGTCTTCCAAGAGCCCCCACAATCAAAGATGCAGTCTCAGAAGTTGTCGATTGCGTTGATGTTTACATGACTGAAGGTGGCTGTGGATGGCTTGCTGCCGTTGTGAAAATAAGGAAGCATAGTGAAGAGGATTCTAAGAAAGCAATTGAAGCAGCATTGGCAGGTCATCGTTCAATGAAGATGGTAACAATCGTCGACGAGGACATTGATATTAGCAACCCCGTTCGTGTCGAATGGGCTATGGTGACTCGTTGGCAACCGGACAGAGACACGTACATATTCAGTGATCAAAAGGGTTCAAGCCTCGATCCATCAAGATATGGTGACGGAAAAACATCCAAGGTAGGTTTCGACGCAACCATCCATCACGAAGATAACCCAGAAGGCTATCAGAGTGTCCAATAGGAGGGTCACGATGCGAGAGCATAGTGGAGATAATCTACAACATCCACGAAGAAATTTGGGCAACAGATATCGTTCACAAGCCCAAAAGTTCGTTCGTTTGGCGAAGAGTGATCCTGAACGTTCCGAATCAAATTTTCAATGGGCGGAACAGAATGCAAGACAAGCCATTTTGCATGATTTCACTGATGAAAAAAATTGGCGATGTCTAGCTGATATCAAAGTCCAACTCGAAGATAATGATGGCTTAGGGATTGTTCTTGAAGATATCTTCACGGTGCTTGGAAGAGATGTCCATCAGTTCGAGCGATTGAAGAATCTTAACTACCTTGAGTACGGAGTAGAACTTCTTGAAGCGGCCTTCGCTCGAGATCCTCTCACAGCAGATGCTTGGTGGGATGCACTTGTTCTACGAGGTGGTGGTGATTCTCAAAGTGATGATGTTCTTCTTGAGATTGCGGACTTTGCAGACCGATGCAGAGATTTAGATTTCCGTGATCAACGTGCTAATATCATCTACGGACGCCGAATTGAACAACTTCGCATACAAGGATTCGAAGATTTATTTATCGAATTATGCCGTCATCTCCTTGCTCATCGCCCTTCAAACCACGAATTATGGATGCAACTCGGGAGATTGCATGAGCGTAGAGGAGAAACTAATTCAGCATGGTCTTGCTATGACCACGTCCAAACATTACGTCCACATATCTCTGCACGAGATGAATTCCTTTCGAGGCTAACGACGACAATGGATGGAGGCGAATCTCAGCCATGGAGTGGTCCTGAACTCAAGCACCGCACAGCCTTCCTTGAGCAAATGGAATCGTTGACTCGTCGTGTTCGAACAGTAGAATTGTCAGAACAAGAAGAACCAATAGCAGAGGTGGCTGAGGAATTCGTCCACCCCGACATGGCTAAGTTAGACGTGCTTATTGAATCCGATAACATCTCCGAAGCTTTCTTTTTGGCTCGTCGACTTGTAGCCTCTGGAGAAGTTTGGGCAGAATCGTATCTTGAGAAATGTCGTAGTTTGATGTAGGTGTTGCAATGAAACCCACCTTCGTTCTTGCCTATGTCGTTCAATCCAAGAATCCAAAATCTGTTGTCCGTAATGGAGCAATTTTGATGGTTCGCCATCCCGATAGAGGCTGGGAATTTCCCGGGGGCCATGTCGAAGAAGGAGAAACCCCTGAAGAAGCCTTGATGAGAGAACTTGAAGAGGAAATAGGAGGCAAGGGGAGCTTGATTTCATGGAATACGGATTACTACCCAGACGGATGGGTTGGATTCGTTTCTGTTGATTCAGAATCTTCCCCCTTCGATCAGAATTCATGGACGGTTGCTGACAAAGTGGTAAGTGAAGTTCGCTGGTTTGATCAAGTGCCGCCCTTTACGCATTGGGATGCACAAGAAGTAATTGATTTGAGCCAATGGGTCGACTCTATAGAATCAGGGCATTAATTCTTGAAGGCGTTTTGTCCATTCATTGTGTAGCTCTTCTCCATCTGTGCATCCAAGCACAACAGCCACGAGCATTGAATCCTGGACCAGTTCTGGTTTTGAAACGAGCCAATCCATTTGTTCAAACTTGTCAAGGCGATGAGCCATCATAACCATGGCTCGCAGGTCGGGGCGATCTTGACCGGTTGGTGTTTTTTCGAGATGTTCCATACACCATGTAAACACTCCATTGACATCATCAGGGTGGATGGATAGGGCAGGTGTTTCTTCACTTGCATCTCTTGGTTTCGCTTCATCAACTTGTTCTTGAAACCGTACTGCTTCTGCATTTTGATGTTCAATCGTTAAATCAAGGAACAGGGTTCCTGCTTCAATAGCCATTGCTGTTTGTCGTGCTAAGATTGCATGAGCATGACCGTTCCAAGCGTTTCTTGCTGCATCAAACATGTGACCAAAACGTGCGTGAATCCTCGTAGCCCCTATTCTCGAAATTGCGATTGTTTCGTGAGCATGGTTCTCCTTGCGAGAAATGTCACCATAAACTTGCAGAGCCATCAAATCTTCACCATTGGCCATATGGAATGCTGCCTTATTCAAGAGGGAGAGGTCATGGTCTCTGCTCGCTTTTGAGACGGACTTCAATCGAGTTTCTGCCCAAGTCAAATCTTCCTCTGCAGCAGCAATTTCACCACGTTCAAAACGTTGCAAACCACGTTCCATACGAAGCCTTCCTTCAAGCGATAGATCTCTTGTATCTGGGGTGCGACAAATTGTCAAAGCATGCTCTATTGCTTCTTCGAGACGAGTGTCTCCAAGCATTCTTCTGCGAACAAGATCAAAAGTCGCTCGCTGGGCAGGTGTTAGTTCTGGAAGAATCAGTTCAACCAATTCTGCAGCATCAAGGTACAATGCAGCTTCGATTACTGCCATCCAATCATTCCAACCGAAATCCATTTTCCATTGTTCAGCAACATCAAGTTCTACAGGCCCTTCTTCACGCCACTTTGATATGAATAATCCTGGTGCTTTGGGTCTCATTGATTCAACTCCTTCTGCAAGGTGAGATGTGCAATAAACGAAGATTCAGCTCTGATACGATCGATTTCACCAGTCCAACCAGCAGCCCCATCATGGCCGCCGCCTTCACCTCCATGCTGTTGAGCGACTTCTTGCATGATTTTACCAAGATGTACACCTCGAAGCGTTGCATTACGAGTTGCTCGAGCCGTTAAACGAGTTGAACCATCCCTGAATCGTGAGACAAGCGTTACGTCCGAACCAACGCCAAGCAACATTGATGCAAGTCTTCCTTCAAGGGTTCCAGCATAAGTTGTCACGAGAGACCAATCTCCTGCAGCGTGAATCTTAGAACGGGACATGCCTCGTAATAAACTGCCTCGTTCGCTTGGATTTGTTTGTTCTTTTTCGAGGTGCTCGGAGAATTCAGCATAATCTATTCCAGTGTCTTCGAGTAAAAGTGAAGCGGTGTTAAACGAAGAGTGATCGGCATGTTTGAATCGACCAGTATCGGTAATAAGTCCGGCTAAAAGCATCTTACGGACATTTGTAGAAAGACACTTTGGAGCATGGTTGTTTAGGAATTGGGTGATGATTTCAGTTGTTGCTCGCACATCCCATTGCAGCATCAGGTCATTTTCCTTGAGTTCCCATCCGTTGGTTGCGTGATGGTCAATGACAAGCAAAGGAACATCTGGTAATTCAAAACCAACTTGGTCTGGAGATCCTGCGTCTACGATTACGATTCCACCCATTTTTTGAGGCCAAGCCGTTCCTTTTTCTGTAATTTTACGAAATGGTGCTTCATATTTTTCGACCATCTTCTTTGCAACCCTACCAAGGTGCAGTCCACACGACAACATTCCTGAGTGATAGGATGATAATGCAACCGCTGAACCTACAGTGTCCATGTCACCATTTTGGCCTGTGACAACTGGTACAGCACCTGTTGTAAGAGCGTTATCAAGCCACAATTTCATGGCTTTGAGTTGTTCATTGTGTGAGGTCAAGCTTCTCCCTCAAGTGCATTCTTGAGTTCTTCGTATGCTGTTACAAGTTTTGCTTCATGCTCAGCGAGACGCTCAGCATGTTCAGAAAGTGTGGAATGTGTTGTTTTTAATTCTTCAACGAGTTCGTCTCGATTGTCAACTTCAACTAAGACTCCACCGAGTTGTCGGTGTAGTGAAAGCCCTTCTGGATGCTTTTCAACAGCATCAATTGTGGTTTTCAGTTCTTGCAATTGAGCACGAACTGTTGCGACTTGATGGCGTGCATTTTGGACTTCGGAAACGACAACTTGGAGTTGTTCCATGGTGCTCATGAACCCTTCGAATCACTATTGGTTGATGAACCTGCGGTTTGGATTACCTTGAGAATCTCATCGGACGCTATGAGCCCACGGATACGGGTGTTCCACATTGCTCTGAGATCTTTCGCAGTCCCTTCATGTAAATTGAAACTGAATTGCTGGTCATCGATTGATGTTGTTTCAGACTCACTGGTCATAGAGTCTCTCATTGCCTTGAGCTGACGCTGATCAGTACGTTGAATTGTGCAAACAAGTGAAAACGGCGTTCCCGCCATTGTCATCACTCCTCTTCTTCAGATGCTTTGCGCTCGAAATCAAGTGCTGCTTGTTGTGCAATGAATGCCATGTCAGCAGTGGTTGCTCCTTCAACAGATCGTCGAAGAATACGTGCGTTAGCATCGCTAGCACGAGTGAATGGTTCCCATGCGCCACCTGCAAAGGTGTGCCCACACTTGCCACAGGACCAAATTCCTACGGCTTGTCGGGAAACCTTGCGGTAATGGCAAACTGGACACGTATATTTTGCATTTTTCTTAGCGAGTGCACTACCTGCATTTCGTCGTACGCTAACACCGTAACGTGCTCCAAATCGTGCTGTAGCCTTTGCTTTCTGGGTTCTCTTAGCCAATCAATTCCCCTCCTTTTCTGCAACCATTTCTCGTAGTTCAGTACACTTCTGCTCTGCGACCGCAAGAATCTCTGCAAATTCGCTCGGAGTGAACACTCCTCTTAGTCCCTTCTGTAGAGAATGGAGGTGTCCTTCATCTCCTAGGGTGATGTGAATTCGCTCATCTCCGCCCAATTCTTCTTCTTCAGATGGGTCATAAACGAATCTTCCACCGGCTCGTGTGAACGACGCCATGATTGGAGAGCCGTTGACTTTCAGTCGGTGATCTTCGCCAACATCAAATCGTTCAGCAGGGACAACTGCGGTTCGCAATGCCGCAATAGCAGCAAGTCCAGCAGCATCGAAGATGTTCCCACCGTCGGAGAGTACGTGGATGTCGATCATGACCCCCCATACTTTCTCTCCAGGAACGATGCAGAGTTTCTCCATATCGATACAACCAGATTCGCGGATTCCTCTGTCGACAACTCGACCCAATTCAATGGATTGAGGGGATGGTGGTCCTGGCTCGTACTTTC
>JABIYX010000131.1 GCA_018666575.1 Methanobacteriota archaeon
CCTTGGAGTTGAAGCATAGGAGCAAGTGTCTTTGGTTTGAGTCCATCCGTATTGACTTCTTCTATGAGATTCAGCAATTCAAGATGACCTTGAGAGACAATGTCACGACCAAGCTCTACGATTTTAGAGATTGCTTCTTGTTGATGATCTGATGCCAGTTCATGGTAAATCTGTTCCAATGTAGCTTCCGAGCTTTTTGCTTGTTTTGCATAATAGGCTGCACAACTATTGTGGACTTCTTTCTTGGTTGGTTCATCTAAACTTTGCAATAAGAATTCGCGAATCAAGTCGTGAACGTCGTACACATCTGTGTCAACCTGTCGTGCTAAACCTTGTTCCACGAGACTGTCCAAAACATCAACATCGAGTTCGTGAGCGAGTAAGGCTTCCAATGTAACAGATTCTCTAAAGATTGAGAGGGCGGTAAGTACTCGCTTTTGTTCTGCAGTAAGTTTAGAGAAAATCTCCTTCGTGACATAGTGTTCGAGCGTATCGTGGAAGGCTCCCGCTGAGGCACCTCTGTTAATTAATTCAAGAACCAGTGGATGGCCGCGAGATAAACCGTGAATATGGAGCCATTGCTCGGTTGATAAATCATCAAATCCTGAAAGAATATGACGGGCTGAATCTGAATCTAAACCGTCGAGTGGCAACACAAGGCTTGTAATTCGGCCTTCTGCGTCTTTTGTAGGAACAACTGGTTTGAATGAACGAGAGAATATGACCAGTCCAATTGATTCTTCACTGCCTAACAAACCGAGAGTCATCGATTGAATGGTCTGGAATAAGATGGGGTCAGATACTTTGTGGAAATCATCTATTACGATCAGTGTCAATGTATTTTCTAATGAATCAACTAAGATTCGTGCAGCATCATCTGGCTTGGGAACTGGAGTTGCCGCAAGGTAATCTGAAAATGATGAATCTCCTATGTTGAGCAACCAATCAGCGATGGCTTCGAACATTGCTCGAGAACCTTCCCAATCTTGACATCGATGATACAATAGGTTCCTGCGATGCATAAATCGTTCAATCAGTTTAGCTGCAATGGTCGTCTTTCCAATCCCTGCTATACCAGGGACAAGAAGGGTTGTCGCTCTTGCTTCAAGCAAGTTGACCATGTTATCCAACTCTTTTTCACGACCATAGAAATGACGCAAACGTGGAAGGTCGCCAAGCGATGTTACCAATTGCTTCTCTACTTGCTTAGACAAATCACGTTCAATCAGATCCTCTGTGAGAGGGCGTACGTCAAGGATCAAGTTATCATCAAGATAACGAATGATATCGACAGGCCTCATCGCAAAAGGTAGAACTTCATGAGCAGACCCAAGGGTTGTGGATAAAGCATCACCATCTGGACCAATACATCTGAATTGAAACATACGAAGACGTTCCCAAGTATCCTCTGCAGCAATAATTCCAGAGTCTGTTAGAAAGTAGGCCTTTCGTTTTCTGCTTACCCCGTGCACGTGTGCTTGCCGCTCAACGAGTAAACCCTGATCTCTCAAACCAGATATCGCACGAGGCACGTTTGAACGTGCAATTGCCACCGCATTTGCAATTCCCATTTGCGAGAGAGAGAACGGGACTTCCACTTTCTCTTTGAAATCAGCATAATCAAGCAGATGCAACAGGATTTTTTCCTGTACTCCAGGTTTGGCAATCATCAAATCCACTCACTGTTTATTGTGAAGGAGGTTGGTGATTTGGATCTGGAACCCATTGATTGGATTCTTGATCCCAAAGCCATCCTGGATGCTGTCCTGACGGTTGAGGTGTTTGAGGTTGTGCAACCTGCTGTTGAACTGCTTGCTGAGGTTGTTGTGCCACTGGCAATTCTACCGCATCCTTTCGCCCCCATGCATATGGGTCTTCTTCGACAGCAGGTTCATTCTCAGAAGCAAATGTCTCTTCATCGATATCTTCGAATTCAATGAAGAAGAAACCAATTGCACCGAGTAAGACAAGGGCAGCGATTACCAATCCAATGATCAGCAATAGACTTCCGCCATCATCCTCTTCTCCAACAGCGACGTTGAAGGAAGTAGGATCATTTGTCCCACCAAATGTCTGACCGTCCATTTCGAACTTAATTTGGTTTGAAGCATCATTCATATCTTGCGAAGTCAATTCCATTGACCAGATACCATTCTCTCCAACAATTACCGACTTGACGAAGGATGAACTTCCAATCGTACGGGCTTCAATCCGACTTCCTGGCAATCCTGTTCCATTGAACACAGCTGGGTTATCAGAGGTGACTGCTTCGCCAGTATTCATTCGTTGAGCGTCGAATTCGATAGCAACAACCAAGAAAGTAACACCTTCTGAGTATGCGACTGAATCTTGAGTGTCGCGAACAACGAATCGTACATCTTCAAGTGTCCAAGATGTGATATCCTCGTCTGTACGTGATGTTGCTGGATTGTATCGTGCAACACCTTCGTTGTCGATGATGACATACACTGAATGGAGGTTATCCAAAGGAGTCGTCGAGTCATCAACGAAATCGAGACTTAGACCCTCAAATCCACCATCTACATCCGTGAAAAATTCTTTCAGGTCAACAGCTGCCCCATTTCCACATTGATTCTCCGAAGAGGAACCAACAACACAGAAGATTGAAACTGTATTCTTCCAATTTGTTCTGTTGAACTGTGGAGGAATGTTGTTTACATCTGTTGGTTTATCGATTGTTATTCGCACAACATCCGCAACAGAGTAGTCTTCACCATCATACGCACTAACGCTGATCTCGTATTGTCCCTGATGGTCAAGTTTACTCGTGTCCCACAAAGCAGTCCATGAGTAACCAGGTCCAGTCTTGGTGAAATCAGTTACAGGAGCAGGTCCATTATTCAGAATCAAACCGCTTGCAAGGTCTGTTATAACAATCTCAACACGCGTGATTGTTCCATCAGCTCCATCGCTTGCGAATCCAATCAAGGTGGTGTTTGCACTAGCACGGACAGTTTCAGTACCATCTGGTTCGAGTAAGTCCACGATTGGTATGATGTTATCATTAACGACGATTACAGTTCGTGTTTGAACAACACAAATGTCCTGTTCATCATCACAGAAATCACTGTCGCTTGCCCAAACTTCGAAATCGTATTCTCCAGATTCGAGTTCATCGAAATTCCATTGGTATGCCCATCCAACTGATCCGTTGATGGCAAAGTGGGAACTGTATCCATTTGGCCCACTTACATCAAACCAGACATCTTGGATATCCGACCCCCAAGTGCCCGAATATGGATCTGATGCTGTTCCAGTGAAGAGGATTTGACCGTTTGTGTGAGTGGAACCATCGAGGGGTTCATTGAGGTACAATGTAGGTGGTACGAGGTTGAGTTTGAACTTACGAACTTCAACAGGGGAGTAATCGAGACCATCGTAGGAGCGGATTCTGAAAGTGACATCGCTTTCACCTTCAGGGTGCGCAGATAAATCCCAAGTAAATGACCACGACTTGAATGGATGGTTGTCCTTGGTCAACTCACCATTTGCACCAGACGTATCAACTGCATAGTACCAATCCGAACTGCCAGGTGGCTGAATCTCTACACGATTGATAAGACCAAATTGTTGCTGGTAAGCCAGATAGTCTGTTTGACCACCCAATTGTCCATCCCAAGCAGAACCAGTGAGAACCGCATTGATTGCGAAAGAATCACCATCATATTGCTCGACAGTTACTCCAGGACGAAGATTTTCAAGGTTGATGATATCATCTACAGCACCTGTCAAAACAAAGTCGAAATCTTTCTTACCTTTATTGAATTTGTATGCCTCAACAATATAGAACGGCAATTCTCTGCCATTGACACAATCGGTATCAGCATCATCAACATATGTATCCCCATCGTTGTCATATCCATCAGAACATGTGTCTTCGGTTACGACAATTGGGTTACCATTTCCGTCGTTTGATCCAGGAATGGTAACATCAGATTCACCTACGAAGTGGTTCCAGTTTCGATCTAACAAGAAGTCAGATGGGAGAGATACTTGTTGAGTGAATCCAAATTCGTCTGTTGTAAGTTCGTACATAGGCAAACCAGTTGCATCTTTGATGATGACTGTTGCTCCAGCAACGTTGCTGTTCTTAGCCTTCACTTGATATCGAACAAGTTCACCTTGGCGAACTTGGGAACCCCATGCAGAGTTCTGGTTTTGAACGTGAACTTTCGTCGCATCGAAGTTCTGTAAATCAGCGAATGAGAATACGGTTGAGTTGTTTACTAATTCAATTGCAAGTGGCATATCTCGAGGAGGCATGATACTTGTTTCAGGAAGGAGAAGACATTCGGATTGAACGAAAGGACATTCCGCACCTTGCCAAGAGAGCATGACTGGGTGTGTGTATCCGCCTTGAGCGTCTGGGATGTATTCTGATTGAACAGTAACTCTCGATTCGGAAATGTTGTAAATTTGTGTTGCATTTATCCAGGAATTTCCTGAAAAGTATCCAATAGAACCGAACTTGGAGCCATATTTGTTGTCAAAATGGCTGATGTTTGCTGCAAATTGTCCAGCTTCAATCGTGTTATCCTGTACGTTCACAATAGATCCTTTGATGCGGATTCCATCACCAGAATTACCTGTAACAGTGTTACCGATGATTGTAGCCGATGCCATGAAGATGTGAATTGCAGGGCACTGGAAGTCGCCACCATACATCCAGACTGAATTACAGACTCCTGTGTTGTTGGCAACAAGATTGTTCGCAATGTATGCTCGGTTTGCAGATGGACTTGGATAGTTACTTCCGCTATCTTTGTAGAGATATTCTCCAATCTTAATCGGCTCCTTAGCGATATCAGTAACGGTGTTATTCTCGAGTTCTACATCAGAACTTCCAAAGACCCAGAACCCGTTGAAACCGGTAATTGGACCAATTGTGTTTTGATGAGCACTTACAAAGGAGTCACGGATACCAAATCCTGAACCTTGTGCGGCCCCAGAGATGGTATTACCAGTTGCTGAAATAATGGAGCCATCGTAAGCAGTAATACCTGCTCCGTCTCCAGTTGTAATTTGATTGTTATCGACGTACAGAGTGTGAGAGAAATCTCCTGTTGTCTTGTGGGAGTTCGTGTCAATACCGTTACACTTTACATCAAGGGTTGAGTTACCAAAGGATCCAGATGAACCACGTAGGAAGACACCTTGGGCGTTATCTTTAATCTCAAGGTTATCAAATCCAATAAAGGAGTCTTCTGAGTAAATCAAACTGACTCCATCATCACAAGATGCTTCAGCGTCTCCTGTAAATGTAGAACCAGTGATACTGAACTTGGAAAGGATACCTGCACCTGCACTGAATGCCTCTACACCAGGCCCGTTGTATCCTTGACCATCAATTCCTAGAGTGAATGTTGAATCTTGTATCGTTGGTGCTGCAAGATCAATTGCGATTACGTTAGTCGTGTTAATGTCGGTGAATCCAAGGTTATCTGCGTTAACAGAAGAACCATCGAAAACAAGGGCTGCGTACTTTACAACCTGTAGAGATGCAACGTAAACTGGTGTTCCGTAAGCTTTGTCGAATTTAACGTGAGACAACCCAGTTGACGCTTGGTTGATGGTATTGCGAATCATAACACCTGAGCCACATGCAGCATCAGGATTGTTCAACAGATTGTTATTTGGATCACTGCAACGTCCAGTAACTGAAATGTCTGCTGGAGCGCCCCAATTCAAACGAACTGGCGAGGATGCACTCGCTTGGCTAGCACCACATGAAGCCGATCCTGCGCATATTGCCCCTTCAATTTCGATGTAAGCACCTGCTGCGATGTTTACAGTCGTACCCGCATTGATGACTAGCTTTGCACCTTCTGCGACGATCACGTCGCCAGTAACAGAATGAGTACCGCTCCATGTTTCAGTGGTTGTGATTGTTCCGCTGGATGTTTCGTTAATTGCACTCACTGCTGGAACGGTCATAAGACCCATCAACAATGAGGTTAGTAGCAATCCCACTAACCCTACGCTTTTTCCTGTATTTGTGAATCCCATTTCAATTCCTCTAAATGCTCGGAGAACCTGAACGAATATAATACTGCGCCCCTAACGACTGCATTAATAATATCATATAAGCCCAGAAATATCAATATAAACGGCACAATGGTATCATTTTATCACTAAAGTATCAAATTTGCAAGGGCAAATCGTGCTCAAAAATCTGCAATTCGGCTTAGCAGTCTATTGGTGAAGGGATTGAATCCATCCAAGCCTTAGCATCGAGAACACCGTATCCTTCACGTGTGTCATGCGTCATGTCGGGTGAAAGGGATGATGCCAATGATGATTTCACGAGTTCAATACATTCAGATCCAGAATCATCTGTTCTCTTTAATTCGGGATGCTCTTCGAGAATTAATGCAAGAGCACCTGCCACGAAGACTGTAGCATCGGATGTTCCGCTTGAAGAGACCCACTCGTCGTTCATACCGGTTGATACGATTGAAACTCCAGGGGCAGTCAATTCTGGCTTCTGATTTGGATATGTTCGTAGATTACCTTCCGAATCAACTTGTTCACCAGAGGATGACTTTGACCAGACTTCATTGAAACGATCAGAAGCACCGACTGTGATTGCTAGAGGAACATTACCTGGAGCACTCACATATCCATCATCTGTGGAGCCGCCATCATTTCCTGCGGCTGCTACAACATAGATTCCAAGGTCGAGAGCTTGTCGTGTTGCTGATACAGTGGCTCCTTCCCGAGATGACTCTTGATTTTGTTCGCCTCCCAAAGAAAGCGAGATTATATCTGCTTCAAAATCAAATATACACCAACGTATGGCAGAAGCAACTCGAGATTCTGAACCAGTATTGTCGTCCCCATCTGCACTAAGTGCGGCAGCCATGCCTAAGGTAACGCCTTGAGCAATACCGTCTTGATACCCAGAGGATATGAGAAGGCCTGCCATGAGGGTGCCGTGTGAGATGGTACCATAATCAACAGGAGAAACTTCACTTCCTACAAAATCTTTGAATTCAACAGTAGAGCCTTCTAACGCTGAGTGCGAGAGGGAGATTCCTGTATCAACCATACAAAGCCGCACATCTTCACCAGTAAGGCCATTTTCTTGCAAGTCTCGAATATTGGTATCTTCAAAAGCCCACTCAGAAGAAGGGGGTGGTAATTCCAAAAGAAGCAAGTCAGATTGCCACAAGACTACGATGAGTGCCATCATCAAAGCAATGGCAGCACCTGAGATCACTGAGAACGCTCTTCTTGGACGAATTGAAACCGAATCGGGAATAACAGGAGCCCAGCCAGTGACTTCTGCTCTCCATTGATCTTGAAAGCCTCGTGTACTGGGGTCAATCGCAGAAAGAATTCTTGGCTCACCTGGCTCAGGGAGCAATTCAATTCCTTGAAATTCTTCCATCTTCCTCCCACCTAGGTGGGACTCTTATCGTATCAACCCTTGTCTTCTTGCGTCTCAGAATCGAGTGCCTGAACCACTGCGAGTTTTTGCCGCCTTGATTCCAAAGTAGAGGATGATGAAGATCAATGCTATGATGGTAATAATGACGATTGAACTGTCCTCATCATCTGAGCCTTGTACGACATATTCGATTCCGAAGTCTTCCTCAGGAAGGTTTGTTGTAAAGTTAGCGTCATCTCCGCTTACTTCGACTCGTACATCGTATCGCTCAATTCCTTGTAATGCTGCAGGTAATTCAAACACGAAGTCTTGAGAACCTAGGGCAGGAACGGATAGGGTAAGATTCGCCTCAGTACCGCTTGACTTAGGAGTCAGATAGACTGTGACTTCATTGGCTGTTCGTAGTCCAGTGTTCTCAATGACAATGACAACAGAGTTCGGATCGAGGTCAGCAAATGTATTGCTTCTCGATTGTGTCTTGTCTATATCAAACTCAAGTGAAATTCGTGCAGACTCAATTGTGATTTCAACATCCTGTGAGGTACCATCTTCGCTGGTGACTCGTACTGTCATGAGGACTTCTCCACTTTCGAAAGAAGCATCAGAAGAAACACTGAAAGCCAAGTCTCGCATGTTGTCCTTAGCAATGGTTGTGACACCATTCATTGGAGCAACTGTCCAGCCATCTGGAAGGTTGTCAAGAACTTCGTATGTGAATGAATCATCACCGTTTCCGTTGTTGTTGATGGTTAATCCTGCAGTGGTTGATCCACCTGGTGATACACCAACAGTTTCTGTAACTTCAGTTGTGTTGAATGCAAAGAATTGCGGAACATCGACATTGATTGAAACTTCAGTCATATCACCTGTATCTGCCATGAATCGAACGTTCAAACTGTGCCCATCCTCGAGATGCCATGCATCTTCAACAGATGGAAGAGTGATTCGTGCTAGAACCGTTCCATTGAATGTTGCGTTAGCATCAACGTCGCCAATGCCTAGTGCAAGATCAATTGAATCAACCCAGTCAGTGCCATTGTAGAATTCTAGACTCCAATCAGCTTGGTCTGGAGATACGGTTACTGTACCGGTCACTGTAAATGTGTCCATGATTTCTGTTCCTTCGTATTCTGCGAGTACTTCAAATTCAATGGTTGAGTAATTTGCATCATCATCAGTTAGGATTGTAGCGGTCATGTCTCTGTTTTCGTCTGTAAGACCAGTTACGTTCACAACATTGCTAATACCAAGTGTGAGATCGCTGTTGGTTCTTCTGTTGTATGAAAGCATGAGAGCACTTCTACCTTCATCGCCGTTATCGATTGAGATACCAGCGGTGTAATTCATTGTCAGATCTCTTTGAACTGTTGAGAATTCAGAAGAGAACGAAGCAGAACCAGATGGAAGCAAGACTTCGAGTGTACCATCTGAGTTGAGAGGCAAATTCCAAACTTGTCCTTCACCAAGGTCGACTTCGACTTCGACAACCGTATCAACAGGAGATGATTCATTGTCTGTGCCTGCATTGTATGGTTGCAAGTTGAATGCAGTGAACTGGGTGTTGATATCAATCCAACCACCCTTGCTCATGACAAGGTCAACTGTTCCACCATCTTGTACAGCAGCATCGAGGATACCAACTGCAATTCCACCGCCGTTAAACGGAGCGTTTGCTTCAGAAACCACAACAACCCATTGGCCAGGCTCGACGGATTGACTGAACGTCAATTCGTCAGCAGCATATGTGCCAGTGACACTAACAAAATCAGCTTGGTTTTCTGCAGTTCCGTAAAGAACAATGCTTGCTCCGTCGAGACGGTCTGAATCAAGAATGTCAGTGATGGTTCCACTAACTGTTACCTGAGCAGCAGCCATTTCAATATCTTGTGAAAGCGGCTCGCCTCCAACCATATAGAATCCAGAGTTGTTATCGTCGTAATCGACAACACCAAATCCATCCTTAGCCACTGAAATTGTGTAATTCTCAAGAATCGGTACATAGAGACTCCAAACACCGTTATCATCGGTTTGGATGACTGTATCAATGCTTCCACCTTGGATGGTTACATCTGCTCCTTCAACACCTTCGTTGGCATCTCCAATGTCATCTTCATCAATATCCCAGAATGCTTTACCACCAATTTCGACTTCAAGATCAGCGTAAATCATACCTAGACTTGTGTTTTCTGTGAATGTTTGAGGAGTGCTTGATGTATTGATGGACCAAACACGCTGTGCTGCTGTCTCGTTCATGAATAGACTCCATGTACCAGGCATCAACAATTGTGTCGCATTACCATCAGCATCTGTTGGATTCATTGTTATGTTTCCAAAGCCATCGTGGCTGACCAAAACAACCTTCTTTCCGAAGAGTGTTTGGTTTGTTCCAGATTCGATGAGTGTTAATGTAACCTCTACAGTTTCCACCATGTTGAGGTCTAGATCTGTTCGTAGTGATAGATCTGCACCAACTGTGATTGGCATTCGTAGTGATTCCATGATTCCATCACCGTTCAGCATTGGTGCTGCCACGATGACATAGTCTCCTGTAGGGACGTATTCAGCAAATGTTCCGTTTTCGTCGACATTCAATGGTACGTATCCTGTTCCATCAGCAGAAGCAAGAAGGATGTTTTCGACCATTGCCGAACCATTCATCCACGAAATGGTACCAGAAACTCTCCATTCGTCAACAATAGGGACTAAGACAGCCTCTTCAGGTCCATTGAGTCCAATTGCGATGACATCAAGAACACCGTTAATTTCCAGACTTGCATCAGATGCATTTTCATCAGATGGGTCGAGATGGTTGGTTTGGATAGCATAGATACCAGGGCTAAGTACTGCTTCAACAACACCGTCTTCTGAGTAATCAGATGAGGTCAAGTTGACTTGTTCACCAATTTGAGACACTGGAATGAGTTGAATGTCTGGACGAATCGCAGTTCCATTCTCGAAGACAGTGTCCCCTAGATCAGTAAACACGTTGAATACAACAGTACTGTTGCTTGGGTTCGTAATCAACTCAACTGGTTCTGGGTTCATACCATCTGCGACAATAACTGGATAGTCCGCTACTGTACTTGAATTGTAGATTGCGTCAGGGATGTTGAAGGACCAGGTTCCGTTTAACAACTGTATTTGGAACACACCAGCGACATCTGTCAAGGTCTTCCAAACAACACCATCTTCTGAAGTTGCATAAATCTCCACAGGTTCATATTCAGGAATATCTTGATTCCATGAGGTTTGGTTACTGAAGAGGTAAACGCTTCCAATAACGTCTGCTGTTGGTGCCAAAACCATGACATCCAATGGAGCCATATCTTCGACAACAGTTACCAAGCCACCTGCAGAGAATGCAGATACAGAACTTGCGACGTTGATGTTGAACGTCATACCAGCTGGCAGGCGTTGACTGAAGGAACCGAATTGATCAGTTACCGCAGTGAATTCAAGGTTGTTTCCGTGGAAACGTACTGGTACTGAACTTGCGTTCTCGTATTGTTTCTGTTCTTCAGGAAGGGCAAGCCATTCCTCGTAAGTGAAACCTGCTGTATTTGGCGCATCGATTGATCCGTTAACCCATACAGAGGTGGAGTACGTCAAGTCAAGAGTGAGATCTGTATCAAGAACAATGAATTCTTCGATGAGGATATAATCCTCATCTGAGTTATCGCTCACTTCCCATTCTCCAATTGGTAGTTCAATTGTAATAACGCCGTTTTCGTCAGATACCGTGTCAAGAGGCATCAAGCCAAGTGGGTCTGTGAAATTCACAGCTCGGTTGGTGACATCAAATCCAGCAGGTCCGTTGAGGGTAATCTCGACGTCATACATCTGTGGAATTCCGATATCGAAGGTGATGTTCTCAGGGTTATCGAAGACTTGAATCGTTTGATTCATCTCATAGAAGCCATCTTGGTCCAAGTCAACTCTGAGATAGTAGAATCCAGATGTAATAGGACCGTAAGACACATTTCCATCTTCACCAGAAGTAAGCAGAATCAGGGAATCTTCACCCAATTCAACATCAACCAGTTCGAGGTCTTGGTTGGCAAGAACATCTCCATCCATGTTGGTAAGAATATCTGAAATTTGAGATGCAGGCACTGTCATTGCAATATCGTAGGTCGGTTCAAGACCAACTGCAACTGGATCTGGCAGAAGGATTTCACGTCCGTTTGGCATAACAGCAATCATGTTGTATACACCCGGCAGGATTCCAGTCATGTAGAAGGAACCAGGGCTAACGAGATCTCCGCTGAATGAACCAGGACCAATGAAGAGACCTGTTCCATTGAGTGTGCCGATACCATCGAAAGTACCTGTACCTTCGAATGTTTCACCAGCAAGTTCCTTTGTCAGGCTGCTTACGCCTTGTGAAGTCAATCTTCCGTTCGCTTCTACTTCCCCGTCAAGGAGGTATGTTGAGAATTCTGCACCAGAGGATAGAAGACACAATGTTGCGTTTGCAGGCATTGTTTCATTTTCACCACAAGGTAAAGAAGAGTTATCATGAGAGAGCCAAGAAGCTTCAAGCGTACCGATTCCAACCCAAGTACCATTTCCTGAGTAAACACGGTTGTCGCCGATTTCTCGGGTAAAGTTACCCGTGAAGTTGTAAGCCAGAGCAACACCCTCGCTTGTGAAGGATCCTACATCACTGAACGTAACTTCTCCAGTTCCTTGGATTACACGAGATTCGTCGCTATCGAATGAACCGTTTGTGGTTGTCAGAGTGTAATTCTCAGTCATAGACCAGATGTTTCGTAGAATGAAATCCGTCTCAACGAGAGGTTCTCCTGAGAAATCCCCGAAACCAGTCCACTCTACAGTACCAGATACACCGCTACCTTCGACTTCAATATCCATGTCTGTGGTAACATCTTCCATGCGATCGGCTTGTGCACCAGTTACATTGAGTGTTGATTCACCAAGCCAAGTCATGTTAGCAACTTGTCCAAGAACAGAAGTAATTGCGTAGACTTGACGATCAGTGTTTACTTCGGTCAAGACGTCACCAATACCATTTGCAAATTCACCTGATTGGATGCTTTGAATTGCTTCTGTATCATCATAAACACCAGCAAATGCGCTGACTCTGATCTGACCTGCAGGAGCAGTGTAACTCCAGTCGCCGTTCTCGTCAGTATCTGTGAATCCAATTGGAATCCAGTATGTGTCGTTATCGTCGTCTGAAACACCTTCTCCAGAGAAAGCGTCACGTTCAATGAGAATACGAGCGTTTGGCAATCCAATTTCTTCGTTTTCCATGTAAACTGTACCTTGTATCTCAGCACCTGAGTAGTACTTCATGATCTTAACATCAGCGTTTGCAATAATTGCATCTGAGTAGATTGATATCTCATCAGGATTGTACCAGTTAGCAATAACGAAGTGATTCATCATTGCACCAGGTAGCGGGTATGCTTGTTGGAGGAAAGAAGTTCCAGGATCATTGCTTCCAAACTGTTGCTTTGGTTGTGGGTTCGTTGAACCAGCATCGGCACCTAGAGTGGATGCCCCGTATCCAACATAGGAACGGGCAAGCATAGTGTCAAAGAATTGAGGAAGGTGATCAACACGGATATCCTCGACTTGAAGTGGATCAATATTTGCACCTGATTGTTGGTCAAGGACGTCCTTCAGCATTGCAGCATCGACTTCTTCACGAGATAGTTCACGAACAGGGTCGTCGCCGCGAACGGTTTCATACACTTCACTTGTGAATGTGTTGAAATCTTGCCCAGATAGGATTGTAGGAGCACCGAAGATACCGAGTGGACGTCCACCATTGTATCCTGCTTCAGAATTGTAACGGCCAGCACGTGGGTACAATTTGTCATCGACTGCGAAATAACGAATTTCGTGGTTACGAGTGATTGTCTCACCCGGAGCACCTTCGTAATCTTGAACTTCATAACCGTCCATGTTGATGATATCGTTGTAAAGATCGATGATTTGATCTTCCGACAGTCCGTTTGTCAGCAGTTGAACTGTCAAAGCGATGTGAGAATTCGCACGGTGAATGCCTGTGGAAACAGACGTATATTCTTCGACAAGATCAGCAGTGTACCAATATTCTCCAAAGGAGTAATGAGATATTGAGTTTACAATTTCTTCACTTACATCCGCATTGTTACTGAAGGTACTGTTTGCAGCTTGTTCACTGTTGAAGTCTCCATTCAAACAATTTTCACTGAATGTACTGTCACAAGGAACGATTTCGCCACCAGACCAAACACGGTAATGTAGACCGAGTGTCTCGTCAGGTATTCCATTCGAATCAAGCGGGAATCCACGAGCCATGTATGTGTCACCCTTGCTCTTGAAGACCTCATATGAATGGTCAGCAACGACATCTGCCATTTGGTCGATATCAATTCCATCCTGAGTCATAATGAGGTTAATCTCATCCATTTGAGCAGGATTTAGGTATTTGGAAAGTCGAGATTCAAATCCTGAAGTAAATGCACGATCTTCAGCACCGTTTAGGTTGACATTGTAACTAATATCGCCAACTGCAAGGTGTTGGATGAACATAGCAACCAAATCGGTTTGACTTCGAGCAAGGAGCATGTTACCTGATGCAGGAATACCACTTTGGAAGTTGTCTGAGACAGATGGATGTTCTCCAGTGTTTAGAGCTTGGAAACCATAATCCCACCATGAAACGAATGCAGGCCTTTCCGAGTAAGACTCGTTCGTGTCTTGTTCAGCTAACCAATCGAAAGCGTCATTCCAGTATTGTCCATTGAAGCCGCTACCGAAGGACCCCAAATAGGAGCGTCCACCAAAGGCTTCGTAGTCACGACTATCAAGGATAGAGACTCCGAGGTCATCCCATCGCATAATATCAGGAATTGCGTTGTAGAATTCCTCATCCAGATCTCCTTCTGCAGGAGAATTACTAGGAATCGCTGAGTCTAATCCGTAGGTTAGTTGTTGTCCAGTGAGCATAATGAGCACAAGGAGAACTGCGGAAAACGAAGGTGTTCTCCAAACTGCCTTTCTGGCACCTGCAATTCGGTCAGAAGGTGTACGGATTCCTGCACGGCGCCATGTACGAACAAGTCCGTCCCAGCCCGCCCACTTCCATAATCCAACAATTCCTGCCGCACCCATGATGGATACAACTGGGGTTGCGTTGAAGAGGAAACGAGCTGCGGTCCATGACATGTAGGAAGCAGCAAAGATCCAGATACCAAAGACAAGGGAAATTTGACTTCGTTGGCTAAAGGTCTTCCACAAGCAAATGAGTCCGACAACCAATGCGAGTACGAATACGATTGGTCCGAAACTTGCGAACATGTATCCACGATCAGGAGCATTTGCTTCAGCAACAGTTCCGAAAACCTTGGTCTTTGTGAAATATCCACTTCCAGTGAACAAAACATCCCATGCATTGCTAATATCTGTGAGTTTCAAGACGTAAAGAATTGAGAAGAAGATTGTTGCTCCAGTAGCCAGTGTCCCTAGAACGAGAAGCCATGGCTTATCCCTGAATCCAGTTGTGATGTACATGATGACGAATGTGAAGAACAGAATGTAGAGGAACGGTTGCAATCCTGTGCCATCGAGAACCAGGTTCATTTGTGGATGAGCATAGAAAGGTAGAGCCATCAAGAGATTCGTGAGAAGCATAGTCAGGAAGAGTGTACTGATAATTGTCGAATCTCTTCTGCGGAACATATTCAATGCAACTTGTGTTGCATAAGCAAGGAAGAGAATGGAAGGACCAACGACGAATCCTTTCCATCCAAGACTCGCTGCGCCAAATGCAACACCTGCCAAAACTGCGTTTGACATGGCATATTTTCTCTCTTTAGCAACTGCGCTCATGGCACGAAGCATGTCGAGAGGTCGAATAGAAGTTGTTTTGACAAGTCTCTCTGAACCTGCGTACTTGACGGCACGCAGGTAGAACATGAATCCAATCGAAATGAACAACATAACGAACGAATCGTGGTCCGCAAGACCCCAGGTGGAGTGTGTTACGTGAGCTGGCATAAATGCAATCAACCAAGCAGCGATAACTCCAGTAGCCTTTCCAAAGTGATCCTTTGCAATTGTTGCAACTGGCAGAATTGTAAGAGCACCGTAAACAGCAGGAAGAGCAAGCATGCTCCACCATACAGCATCGCCGTCAGAGACGAATGGCTTCAGTGCCATAGCACCAAGTGCTAGGCTCCATGAAAACAATGGTGGTCGAGGATTGATTCCGCCAATAGGATAGGATCGATCTGCGTCGAAGATAAGGTGGGCATTCTGTGCAATGATGTAGTCGACAACACGCTTCATGTACCAAGGGTCAGAACCACCGGTCATATCGAAGCCTTCAGTTCCTGCTGCATACATTGAAGGAACAGCATACCATTGAATTCGAATGACAAGTCCAACGATGAATGCAACTGCTGTAAGCAATGAAGCCCAATGTGCATTCCAGAATTCACGAGCACCACTTGGGCGATGTTCTTCTCTGTTGGACCAACCACCGTACTTATCGTGATTACCAATCATTGAGATTGCAACACCGACGAAGAAGGTGATAGCCAGCCAAATCAAAGGAGACCATGAGTCTGCAAAGCTTTCGTTTGTCCAGAATCCAGATTCGTACCAAGATCCAACAAGGTAAAGCATCCAGAGCGAGGAGAGGGTCATAGCACGTGTGAGCCAGCGTTCTGCGACCATGCCTGAAACGATAATGGCGACGATACCTGTTAGAAGTGCAGGCCAGTATCCCTCGTATCCATTCGCTTCAACTCCAGCAAGTCCACCAAGTTTGAGCCTATCTGCGACTGATGCTTGATCGAAATACCAAATTGTTAGCAGGTGGGCTGCAGCCCAAATGACAAGAGCGATTTGGAGGGGAAGAGCGTTTCTGTTCCAAGATCCGTCCTTTGTAGTGCCGTAAGCAAACCATCCTTTCTCTGCAGCTGGACTAAGCAGTCCACGTCCTGCAACACCAATTGCAAGACCGAGGATAGGGAAGATTGTCAGCCATGTGAAGAAGACAAATCCAAGTGCTGTCTTTTGGAACGAGTCGACATCATAGGTCTGTCCGTTAGGGAAAAGATACTCACTCGGGAGATATCCATCCACAGCCGCAGCGGCGGTTATATCCATAGCCGAGTGCACACCTACACCTGCGAAAACAAGCATAGTCATCCATTCGTGACGGCCACGCGTGTCGAGTAAATATCCGACAAATGTTACGACGAAGAATGTGAACCCTGTGAATGCATCAATGTAGTTTTCCACAAGGCCTGAACCGACGAGAGAAACGACAAACATAGCGAGGGAGATGTTCGTTTGAGTCATTGAATCAGGAAGGTTACCAAGTTCACGAAGTACACGAGGTGTGACAGCAAGTAGTCCTGCTACACCAGTGGCGATGATTGGCATCAACGCATTTTCGTTCAATTCAACATCGATTGACATAAGTCCGTCGACATAGTTTGCTAGTATTGCAATGAGCACTGCAAGTGGGGCGATAAGCCAACCAAAAACAGGCCTTTGCGAGGTCTTTGATACCTTTTCCATTTTTTTCCCTCAGAGGATTGCTCGACAGCAGCAATGCTGGAGCACTTCGCCCACTTTCGACCCTCTTTTAATCTCTACTGTGAATGAGGCCTCGAAATCATGCAACACAATTGGATTTACTTTTCATCGTAATGCACGATATCCAATGTCGTTTCTATGGTGAGAACCTTGAAGAGAAATCTTCTCCATTCGTTGATAAGAAAGTGCCCTTGCATCCGATAATGAAGGGGCGATTGCCGTTGTAGCAAGAACTCGTCCTCCTGTTGAAATAAGCTGATTCGAATCATTCATTCCCGTACCTGCATGACTCACCCAAACATTATCTTCATCATCCGCAAGTTCTGCCCCAAGAATCAATCGATTTTTTATTGCAGACTGAGGATAGCCTTCTGATGCTAAAACGACTGTAAGGCAATGCTTGTCGTGGAATGAAACCGAATGGTTCTCCAAGGCATCTGTGGCTGCTGCAAACAATAATTCGCCTACGTCGGAAGCAATCATCGGGAGAGTCACTTGGCATTCTGGATCGCCAAATCGTACATTGAATTCGACGACGAATGGATCACCATTTTCATCGATCATCAAGCCGACATAGAGGACGCCACGATAAGGAACATCCATTCCAGAAAGCGATTCATGCATTGGTTTGACGATTCGTTCCAAAACCTTGTGGTGAATTTCTTCGGTAACAACAGGAGCGGGACAGTATGCACCCATACCTCCTGTGTTCAATCCCTTATCGCCATCCCAAACCCTCTTGTGATCTTGACTTGGGGGCAAGCACACAAATCCAGAAGCATCCATGACCACTAACATGCTTGCTTCTTCACCAGGGAGAAAAGACTCCAAGAGAACATGTCCATCCGTTTTTATTGATTCCTTGATAAACTCGGTGGCTTCTTGCAAATCGGTTGTAACAACAACTCCTTTTCCGCCTGCAAGAACATCTCTTTTGATGACCCAAGGGTTATCGGAATGTGAGACAAGAGCAGATTCAAAATCACTTGTAGAATCGAGTACTATGTACTCCGCAGTGGGGACCCCAGCAAGCTGCATTGCTTCTTTGGCAAAGCGCTTCGACCCTTCTAATTCAGCATGGATTGCTTGGGGACCAAAGCATGGAATCCCATGTTCAATGAGGACATCAGCAAGGGAATCACACAACGGAGCTTCAGGACCAACGACGACGAAATCAACTGCTAGTGTTTCTGACAAAGCCAAAAGACCATCGACGTCTGAAGCTGAAATGGAATGATTCGTAGCATAGTTTACAGTTCCTGCATTTCCTGGCGTAACATGAACATGAGCAATGGATTCTGATTGGGAAAGGGCCCTGCATAGAGCATGTTCCCTTCCGCCACCGCCTACAACAAGGACTGACTTACTCATAACTCAACGCAACCAATCAAGGCTGATAATTCAACCGCAAAAGGGGTTTCACAACAAGAGCCTTCATGTGCCTTATTGCAAACCAACAATTCATGAGCAACGTTGATGCAGCCACAGACCTACACTTTCTTTCCCTTGTCTTGATGACACTGTGGTTATATCTCCCCGGGTTCATCGCAAACACATTCGCAATGATGTGGGGGAAATGGCTTCCAAAAACAGGATACGGTCCATGGCCAATCGATGGCGGAAAGACCTTGAAAGATGGTAACAGAATGCTCGGCGATGGCAAAACATGGAACGGACTTATCGGAGGATCACTTACTGCAGGTTTGTTGTGCGTCCTCCAACTCGCAATTGTTGGAAACGATTTTGATGGAGCCGCAATTTTCGCAAGCCCGATTATCGGAGCAGAGGATGCTTGGTTTTCAATTGGTAATGATTGGGTTGCCGCCTACATTCTTGGCACATTCCTTGGGTTTGCTTGCCTCTTTGGAGACCTAACAGGCTCCTTTTTCAAGCGTCGACAAGGTTTGAAGCGTGAGGGTGATGTTTCATCTAAAGCACCTCTGCTCGATACGCTTCCCTTTGCGATCATGGTATTCTTGTGGGGCCAACTGTTCCTTGGTGGGTCGTTACTTGCCTCGACCGACTTGATTTACCCCATGTTAGCAATTATCCTCATCACTCCTGTCCTTCATCGAGGTTTCAACCTCATCGGATATGCAATAGGATGGAAGGACGTACCTTACTGATGCAGGCAAAGCATTGATGATTCAATTCGTCATGGGTAAACCATGCGAACAGCAGGCCTATTGACAATTCTGATGATGATTCCAATCCTATTTGCTTCGACAACGCTCGCAGCACCCCCCACAAGTGGCACGACAACAGTCGTTTCAGATTCACAGACATGGAATGGAGGAAACTTCAACGGAGATGTCGTTATTGCTAACGGGGGAGTTCTGACATGGACGGGTGAGTCTCAAATCACAACAGATTCTACAATTACTGTTGAAGAAGGTGGAACACTCAACCTCAACAATGCAAAGTTGAAAGGTCAATCATCTGTCTCAACACTACTCATATTTGATAACACCAATATTTTCATCGATGAAAGTATTGCAGATTCAACGGCAACTATGACCATTTATTTTGACATTAACGTACCACAACAAGCCTATTTGAATTTGACAATCGATGGAGTAACGACCAATGAGATTACAGGAACGTCGTTTGAGACGACCGTCGACTTGAACGATGAATTTTCTATCGTAGTCGATCACTATTATCCCCTTCAAATTGGAATAACTTCCATCGAAATGTTCCATTCAAACGCTGAACTCATATCGATTCCTGCAGAGGAATTCACCCAGAGTGGAGGAAGTCTCACATGGAATCAACCTTCGTTCCATATTCTAAATCACGGTACCGTGCTTTCCGAAGGGTCGACGCTAACAGGTGCGAATATCAGTTGCGAACATCTTTGCCATTTCAACGAGTCATCACTTATCGGAAGTGGACCAATTCACGTTGCTGATCAAACTCACATCGGTGTCAATAATTCGATGATTCTTGGGTCAAGAACAGACGAAGACATCATTGTCCACGACCAAGCCACAATTGCCTATGAGGGAACAACTGGGACTGGGGGATACACCGATGCTTGGATTCGACTCCTCTCCAAGAGAGAAATCCGAGTCAATGCTCAGATTGCAACAGTCGTCGCTTCAGGAATTGGGTACAATGGCAACACGATTAATACGATCATAAACGGGGAAACTGACCAAAGTACATGGTTTGTCGACATCGGAACAAGTGAAAATAAGAGAATCGTGGAATGGGTTGATGGAACTGGAACCTACAATCAAGAAAGTGGTACAATCAAAATAACCGTCGAATCAAATTGGGGCAACTTTATGGCCGATGCTCCAGCGCCAAAAACAGCAACATCGTTCGTCAATGTAACATACCCTTCATTGAGCATCGATAAGATAGAACCAGTTAGTGTTACAGCAGATACTGGCAAAACACATTATCTCCAAGTCACAATCTCTAACACAGGTACAATTGCTGTCGATCCGAATGTACGTTGCTATACGAACGGAGAAGAGGCAGATACAACAGCAAACACAGGAAACTGGGAAGTTGGTCCTGGCGAATCAAAGGAGGTACCAATTACATGGTGGCATTACACCGATGAAGCAGTTTCCTTGACGTGCAAATTCTTGTATCCAGATGTTCTCGACGGAGTAAGTAACTTGATTTCTGATGAAGCCGGCGAAACATCGAGTGAAGTCTCTTGGACAACTGCGGAAGAAGTTGAAGAACTCCCAGTCTTATTGTACGGAATCATCGTTGGTATCATGATAATATTAGGTATCGTCGTCGCAATGAGTTCTCGCAGATTGCAAAAGAAAGAGTATGTAGAGTTAGAAGAAGAAACTGAAGAAGAGGAAACTGACGAGGATGAAGTTGAAGAATCTGATGAGGAAGAGACTGAAGACCTTACTTGGACTGATGCGGATGGAAACCCAATTGTATCAGTCAAAGACGAGTGAACTTTTGAGAGATACGGCAACCATTAGATGATCTCTGGGATATTCAACTCACGTAATTTGCGCTCTTCTTTGCGAGAGACCCATCCACTCAATGTGATGTAAATGACTAGAGTCATTATTGCCACTGCATTTACGAGCACATGTAGTCCATCATACTGGAATCCATTTGACCACCAAAGATAGTTGTTGTAAATCAATATAAGGCCAATGGAAAAAGAAATACTGCCAGTTAGAAAAAAGGCTCCGAACAATAGATATGCGAGCTTCAATAAGTACGCAAATTCCATTGTAACGATTCAAGAGTGATTTCGATATAAATCCATCTAAATGTATCCATAAGCGTGACAGAGCAAACAACATACAAGTCCTAGGCATCACTCAACTTCAACAACTTCTCCAGAAAATGTAACAACATCTACTGTAATTGTAATTTCTTCATCGTCGTCAACAATACCGACTCCTTGGCCACCATAGGATTGTACATCGATATCAATCTGAAGGGAGAAGACGCCTAAACCCCATCCATCCTCAGTCCAAGGAATCATAGCCTGATAATCATTTTTGGCGGTCATATTGGCTGAATTGTCATCATAAAAGAACGGATAGGCCTGTAAGAAGATTGGAATTACTTCGCAATCTGCATCGTTACCTAAAAGAATATTCCGATCGTCTTGCCATTGCGCAGGCAATGTCGAGTTGTCAGACATCACAGAAACACCAATGGAGTCACAGCCCCAATCGGGATCGTTAAGAGAAATTCCAGTATCTTCTTCAGGATAAATACTAACGGAAATGTACCCGATTCTTTTGCCCTCAGGTATCACCAATTCTCTGAAATCAAAATCAACAACTTTTGTTTCATCATCAGCCCAGATTTCTGTATGTGAAAATGTGTGACCGTCATCGTCATCATCGACAGTAGAGGTATCAAATTGAACATTCCATTCTCTTGTTTCAGAAGTAAACACTTGGGTATCATTGAGCTCGGGTAGAAAGTCAATGGTCGTAACTGAAAGTAAAATCATCGTTAAGGCGATTGCTGCGATTGTAGGAATCAGTGAGTCCTTTGTAAACAACAGGTGTTCCATATCAATATCGCTATCAGTTACCATTTCAGAGACCCCCTTTTGTCAGCCCACTGTGCAACATACTCAATATTAGAATGTAAAGCAGAATGGCGCTTAATGTGAGATTGAACACTTTTGGATCGACAGTACTTGAGCCCTCAAGCCTTCCATCCTCAAACGGTAGATTATGAGAAACCGATTCTGCACCACTAATCAATTGAGTTACAATCTTTTCTTCCCATCCGATAAATATGGCAACAATGATTGCTAAGGCAGCGGAAGAAATCATTTCTGGGATCGGTAAAAAGGACTGAACCAATTCGAGAACAGTTGATGAGACGATTAAGAGAAGTAAGATGACAATGATTCGAATTAACCATTTATTGTTCCCGCTTTGAGTATCGATGAGATCATATTTTAACAATAAAAACATGAAGAGGATAGGCGTGTAAAGGTATACCAATGATTCAGATGTGAAATCATACCAAATGTTGTATGCGGACGGGAACTC
>JABIYX010000134.1 GCA_018666575.1 Methanobacteriota archaeon
GTACCATTGCATCACGTAGGGCTGCAAGATCAACAACTGCAGGAACACCTGTGAAATCTTGGAGAATAACCCGAGAAGGACGAAACGGAATTTCTCCACGTTCGCTGTTGGCTTGCCAACCAGCGATTGACTTCATATCTTCTTCTCGAATGAGGAATCCGTCGCAGTTACGTAGCGCTCCTTCCAATAAGACTCTCATCGAATAGGGGAGATGTGCTGTTGAAATTCCCGAGTCATCGAGGGCTTGTAATGCAAAATATGCGCCGCCAATGTCAAGTTCACGCTTTGCATTGAAAGGGTCTGAATCGCTCATGCATCAAGGGAATCGCGCCCCCCTAATCAAGCGAACTGTTCGCTCGTTTGGCCTCTTCACCAGAATTTGTACCAAGGGTCGACTTCTTCACTTCCAAGGAATTCAGCAGACTCGATTACTACATCGCTTACAGGTTTGTCATTTTGCCCAGTCTGTACTTCGCTTATGGAAGTGACAAAGTCACAACCTGAGGTGATGTTACCGAATACTGTGTGGACACCATCAAGCCAGTTTGGAGTACTGTCGTTCGGAATAAGGAAGAATTGGCTACCTCCTGTATTCGGATTCGATGTTTTCGCCATCGAAATTGTGCATGGAGTGTGAATCAAACCATTGTCTGCCTCATCTCCCAAAGTCCATTTATTCGCAGGACAATCGGCAGAACTTGGCTCTGCAGTCCCGTCACAGTACCCATCCCAAATGATGGCATGACCGCCAGTTCCATCGCCATTCGTGAAATCTCCACCTTGAATCATGAAGTCATCGATTACTCTGTGAAACTTCGTTCCATCATATTTGTCTTGACTTACAAGTTGTTTGAAGTTTTCAGCGTGTGCTGGCGCATCATCTGGATACAGTTCTATGACGACTGTTCCTTGCTTGTCAACGCCTCCTTCAGACCAGGAAAGATTCAGTTCAATCGTGTCTGTTGTGGTTGATTCTGTATTTGCAACCATAATGATAGCGAGAACGAGAACAAAACCTCCGAGGATGGCCACGATACCAGCAAATGTCGGGCCCCCATTGTTGAAAAGTTTAGGGATAAGCGTCTCACTGATTCGCTTATCTTGCATTTCATTGCGGAGTTTATTGTAAAGCGAACTTGTTTTCTTGTCCTTTGGGTTTTTCTTGCTGGCTTCACGCAAAAACATAGCCGCTTTTCGATAATCAGATCTTGATTCATTGGATTTAGCGATGTTCCACAGCGCTTCACCGACGAGCCTACCGGTCATAGCATCGCTTGCCTGCGGGTCTGCAAGTCGAAGAGTTTGCAACGCTCCCTCGTTCTTTCCCTTGGTGATTTCCTTGGATGCTTTTTCCCATGCTTCAGTTAATGCTTCGTCCGCCATGACATACCCGAACCGATTCCTTGTTTTGACCTTCACGGCTGTACATTCTTGAGGTTATTACGGCAACATGTTGAAGTGATGAAAGCGATGGGGACAGAATAAGAGGGCGGCGTCGGCTCAAGACGTATGCCTTTGAGGAGACACAAGAGATGGATACCATCGTAAACGACTTCACAATTAACATCGCAACTGCAAACGGTACTGGTTCTCAATCTGCTAATTTAATCCTACTTCAATCACTCTTCGATATGGGCGTTCCAGTATCTGGAAAGAATCTCTTCCCGTCGAACATCTCAGGACTTCCAACATGGTACATTGTACGTCTTTCAGAACAAGGATACCAAGCGCCGGGTGATCGAACCCACGTTCAAGTTCTTGTTAACAAAGCAACATGGGCTGAAGATCTCGCTTCACTCGAACCAGGTTCAGTTGTCGTTTGGAACACCGATTCCAAGATGCCTATGGACCGAACAGACGTCGTCTCTTATCCAGTTCCTATGACAAAACTTGCACGAAGTCTTAGTCCGAAATTGGCGAAACTCGTTACAAACATCGTCTATGTAGGCGTACTTGCTGAGATTCTTGGCATTACAGATAAAGCGCTCCACAAGGCAGTTGCAGGTCAATTCAAAGGAAAAGCTTCAGCGATTGAACTCAACAAAACTGCGCTTGAACTCGGTAGAAATCATGCCAAGGAGAACTTCACAAAAGGTGATCCATATGTTGTTGAAGAGCGTCCAATCGAAAAAGATCGCTTTTTCTTTGAAGGGAATGAAGCAGTCGCACTTGGCTGTATCTTCGGTGGCGTTCAACTCCTAGCGTGGTACCCAATCACTCCATCATCTAGCCTAGCAGAGGGCATCATTGGATGGATTCCAAGACTTCGTACAAATGACGAAGGGGAAGCTACTTGTGCTGTTATTCAAGCAGAGGATGAACTTGCTGCGGCTGGGATGGTCCTTGGCGCAGGATGGGCTGGTGGACGCGGAATGACCGCAACATCTGGCCCTGGAATTTCGCTTATGCAGGAATTCATTGGTCTCGCCTACTTTGCTGAGATTCCATCTGTTTTCTGGGACGTAAACCGTGTTGGCCCATCGACTGGGCTGCCAACTCGTACCCAGCAATCCGATTTGGCTATGCTTTACGAAGGCAGTCACGGTGATACACAACACATCGTCATCATGCCAGGTACTGTTGAAGAGTGCTTTGAGTTTGGATGGAGAGCGTTCGATATTTCAGAGCGATACCAAACACCTGTTTTCGGACTATCTGACCTTGACCTTGGAATGAACCGCTGGGCTTGTGAAGGATTTACTTATCCTGACACTCCAATGGATCGTGGTAAGACAATCAGAGAACAAGACGTCTTTGACGCAATGGAAAACTTCGGCCGATATCGTGATCTCGATGGAGACGGAATCCCCTACAGGACCCTACCTGGAAGCGGAATGGCTCCTATCCTTTACAGAGGCACTGGGCACAACCCTGACGGCGTATACTCAGAAAAGCCTGATGATTATTTCAACCTCATGACCCGATTGAAGGATAAAATCAATGGTGCACGGGACGAACTTCCTGCTCCAATTCTTCGAGAAGAAGAAGAGGGCGATGTCGGTGTCATCTACTTTGGTAGTATGGAAAACACAATCGAAGAGATCGATGACATGCTTGAAGCAACTGGATTGAAAGTCAGCCAATGCCGTGTTCGTTCACTTCCAATCCACAGTGAAGTCGAGGCATTTATACGACGGCATAAAACGACAATTGTCCTGGAAATCAACAGAGATGGGCAACTCTGGGGAATCCTTCGTCGTGAATTACCAAACGACATTGTTGGCAAGGTCCATTCGGTTGCTTATTCAGACGGTATGCCTCCTCGAGCCCGTATTTACTCGGATAAAATTCTTGAAACCCTGAAGGAGGTGAACCAATGAGCGACAAACCTGCACGAGCAATTAAGTTGAATGTCATCAACGAACCTAAAGAGAACTACAAAGGCGGCCCATCCTCCTTGTGCCCTGGCTGTGGTCACGATCAAATCTCAAACGTCATCATTAACGCTGCATGGGAAAACGGAATTGAACCTCATCGAATTGCAAAGATGTCTGGAATTGGATGTTCTTCGAAAACACCTGCCTACTATCTCGGACAATCTCATGGATTCAACACTGTACACGGACGAATGCCTTCAGTCACCACTGGCGCATATGCAATCAACAAAGATTTGCTTTACCTCGGCGTGTCTGGAGACGGTGACTCCGCATCAATAGGTATCGGACAGTTGATTCACGCTATTCGACGAAACATGGACATGGTCTACATCGTCGAAAACAACGGTGTGTATGGCCTCACAAAGGGACAATACTCTGCAACAGCAGACATTGGTTCCAAGAAGAAGAAAGGAAAAGCAAATGAAACTCAACCAATCGATTTGTGTGCTCTTGCAATCAATCTTGGATGTACCTTCGTTGCACGTTCGTTCTCAGGATCAAAGAAGCAATTGACCTCTCTGATCAAGGCTGCAATGTCGCACAAAGGATTTGCTTTAATCGACGTCATCTCACCTTGTGTCACATTCAATAACAACGATGAATCGATGCGTTCCTATCAATACGTCAAAGAAAATGAAGTTACACTTCACATGGCCGACTACATCCCTCACTTCGAACCCGTTGCAGAAGTTGAAGTTCCAGAAGGACACTTCACAGATATCACCCTTCACGATGGATCAACAATCCGTCTCGAAACGATTTCGGACTCCCATGACCCAAGTGATTCCATGGCCGCTTTGACCGCATTGCATCAAGCAGAGATGGATAAGAAGCACGTCACTGGATTGCTTTACTTCGATTCGAGCAAGCCATCACTTGCTGAAGATCTAGGGATTGTATCAACGCCTCTTCTCGATGTTGCTGCTTCAGAACTGCGACCATCTGAAGAGATGCTCAACCAAATGAATTCTGAATTCCTTGGCCAATGAACAAGTTAGCGAATCTCCTATCTAGGAGTACATGGAAGTGAGACTGTGGACCAGACAATACTTCTGATACTTATTTTTGGAGGCGCTGCTTCTTTTTTCATCGCTTTATTCATGTTGAATCGAGCAAAGAAGAAGCGTGAACTAAAGAAACGACAAAAACTTCACAACGCAAGTCGAGCACCTCTCTCAAGCATGCGTGCTTCTCGGAAAGGAGCAAGACACGACCGAAGACACGTTGTTTCACGCTCGCTTCAACTTGACCAACTAAGTGAGGGAGCTCGTGAAGCATATGAAAACCGGCAGCGTCGACGAGTTGAGCAATTCTCAGACTTACAACTTGTGATGGATGAAATTTTCATTCCAGAACGAGATGCTGTGGAGACGGAGAATGAAGAGGACGATGAAGAGGAAGAGGACCGATCGACTTGGATCTCTGAGAATGAAGACAACCTCAACGCTCATGCCGATCTCGTTGCAGAGGAAGAAGTTGGCACAGGAATATCAGTCCGTGTCAGTCAAGAAGAAGATTTGGAACTCATGGAACGATTAGCTCGAGAGGGTGGAAAATCGGGTGTTGTTCAAATCAGCCTTGCCTGGGATGATTACAATGATCTCGACATGCACGTTTTCTGCCCATCTGGAGAGCGTATTTACTTCAATAATCGAAAGAGCGCATGTGGTGGAGAACTCGACGTTGACATGAACGTCCGACCAAAATCAAAGAAGCCAATTGAAAACGTTGTTTGGACTGAATTTGCTCCAGATGGCGAATTCAAGATTGGTGTCCATTTCTACCGACATCATCGAAAGCGAAGAACCAAGAAAACATGTAAGTTTAGGCTCCGCATTGTCACATATGGGCAAGTCAAAGAATACTCTGGCGAGTTGACTTCGGGCGATCCGATGTCGATGATTACAGCTTTCTTGTTAGTAAAACCAGACGAAGAAGAATGATGGTAGTCCCTCCCGGATTTGAACCGGGGTCGGAGGAACCAGAATCCTCCATGATGGACCGCTACACTAAGGGACTATGATTCGCCCAGTTTGATGTCCTTCTTGAAATCAACGGTGGGCTACGAATCAAATTACAGCGAATCGATACAATCCCTTCGAAACCCAAGATAGCATCATGATAATCATGAATGATGCAAGGGCGTATTTCGCCCAAGGGCGAGGAGGTTTTCGTTCGGGCCAAGGGTCAATACCTAATGCTTCGGCTTCGGCAACAAGGGCTGCAAGTTGCTCGAGTTCTTCTTCGACCGAAGATGCCGCCATGCCCATCCTAACCGCTTGTCCTTCATGAAATTGCGTCTCAAATCACGGATTATCGCAGGTGTGAGGTTTATATAAGAGCATATTTGGGTAGAAGCATGAAGAAATCACTGGTAATGTTTCTCGTAGCCACCCTCCTGCTTGCAGGTTGTACTGAACTATTAGACTCCGGAGACGGAGAAACGAAGAATATCGAAATCAACGAAGACATTGCACTTGAAAAGATCGACGATTTTATGACCGTAGATGAGGGTGAATCCTTTGGTGTCACGATGATGTATGATATGGATCCAGCAATGATGGGAATGGACGAGTTCCTCTCTATAGGCATTGCCGGCGATTCAGAAGCCATAATCACAATGGAAATGACAGAGGCTTGGTCGCCTGAGGGTTACCACACATCCGAAATCTCTGGAATTTCTAGCGGTGGTTCCTCTATTAAGATAGTTGAAACCATGACCCATATTGGTACAACAATGTATTTACAAATTGGCTATGAAACTACTGGGAATATCTGTGCCACAGAAGAAGCCGCAGTGAAAGAAATAAATTCCACATTGGAAGAGAAATATGGCCAGGACTGGGAATCTTCGGCAACTGGAGATGAGTTGGAAGAGGCTTACGAAGCGTATGGTAAGGCTGACAGTTGCGCATACATTGAGCAAATGATGGAAACACTGCCAGTATCAGCCTATTCAATGACAACATCTACTACACACACAGAAGTCATTGCTGCTATGGCTGAAGAAACTGGAGACGATGCAGACATGGGTCCGATGGCTATGCTCGAATTCCTATCCTATGTTGAGTGCTCTAGCTCCTTCACACCTACTGACTCTGTAGATGACCTCCAAATTTTTAATGTTTCAATGGAAGGAATGAACGATGACAATCTTTCTCCGGAAATTGCTCTCTGTCTTGCTGATACTGATGACAGTGGCGGTATTTCATTTGAGGAATTCATGATTGTCGATGAAACAGACCAGAGTGATATGGATGCTATGCAAACTGCCTTTGACGATGCTGACGCTAATGCAGACGATGAACTCTCAGTTGATGAACTCGAATCATTCATTGAGATTGTTGACGCTCATTATGGAGATGATGATGAATACGATGATGGTTATGAGGACGAGGGCTCTGATGAAATGCCACCGATGAAAATTGCATTCAACAACGCTGGTGAAATCGAATACTTCGAAATGGAAATGGAAGGCACCGCTATGAAGATGTTTGTCCTCACAGAAGACCGAGTCGACTCATTCTTCACAAACGTCGATGCTGGCGAACTCGTTGCACTTCCGTTCTCTATCTCAGACAGTATGGACGACGACTGGGATGATGTCATGGATGGTGGCGAAGACGAAGACACTACAGATGGTTCTGACAATGGTGGCGACAACGGCGAAGATCAAGACAGTGAGGATGATGGACCATCGCCTCAGGATTTACTGGATATGACTGATACTGACGATAGTGGGCTAATGGACTTCGATGAATTTATTACTTTCATGAGCGAAAGTGATGAGACAGGATCAGGCCCCGGCGAATCAATGCCACAATCTGTAATTGATGAGTTTGAGCAAATGTTCAACATTAGTGACCTAGATGAGTCGGGCGACCTCGACCACGATGAACTAGAACAGTTCATCTTGGACCTCACGGATTACTTAGACGATGACTCTGGATCAGATGATTACGAGATGTGGACTTTCCACAGAGATATGTCTGAATGTGATGATGATGCTGATGGAATGGTCGATTTCGATGAACTCGATGGCTGCGTTACTATGGATCTCTCAAACGATGGATATGGTGACGAGGGCGTGGATGGGCTTCGATGGATGTTTGACCTGGTTGATGCAGATGAAGACGGTATGCTCGATTCTGATGAATTCGAAGACTTTGCAGAAATGACCAGCGGAGAACCAATGATGGTCTGCTACGATAGATACGCTGATGAAATAGACTCGAGCGTCACTTCCGAAGAAGATTGTGAAGCTGCTGACTTCAACTGGATCCAAGCCCTTCAACCAGTAAACGAAGGCGAAGATGATAGCGAAGAAGATGAGTTCATGTGCAATGATGGTTCCACAATCCCAATGAGTTTCGTTAACGACGGTGATGAAGACTGTGACGGTGGCGAAGACGAAGACGATATGGGCGGATCTGATGATGAGTTCATGTGCGATGACGGTTCTACAATCCCGATGAATTATGTTAACGACGGTGATGAAGACTGTGCCGGTGGCGAAGACGAAGACGATATGGGCGGATCTGATGGCAACACGTTCTACATCGAAACTTCTCAAGATGTTATGATTCCGTTTGAAGGTGACATGTCAGATTACAAGATTGAACTTACAACTTGTCGAGACGATTACAACCCAGATACTATGGGATCTGATACAACATGTGGTGAAAGTGTCATGTCAATTGCAATTTCAGATGCAGGAGAGAATTCCGACATCATGTTCCATGATGCTGACAATTCAGGAACAATTTCTGTTGGCGACATGATTCACATTGGTGAAACTAC
>JABIYX010000139.1 GCA_018666575.1 Methanobacteriota archaeon
ATGGTTGCGATTATTGAGGATGATTGCACTGGTTGTGACCTGTGCATTCCCCACTGCCCGTTCGAGGCGCTTTTGCCGATGAAAAATTCCCCGCAAGATAGGAAACACAAGAAAAGACCAGTCATTGTTCTTGCCAGCCAATGCGTGGGATGTCTTTCCTGCATAGGGTCATGTCCAACAAAAGCGCTTCATGAAGTCCCATTACCTCCAATTGCAATCCAATCACCATTGATTATTTCCAGCAATGATCCACCGACGAAATCGGTAACCCGCTGGGGAAAGAAAGGAATTGGTTGGGCTTAAGCATTCAACGAAAGTATCATATGTACAGTACCAACGCTCTCGCACCACTGAGATTGGTGAATAAAAAATGCCTGAGATAGAGTATCTGGATAATCCCTACGATACAGAGGTTCTTTTGGGAAAATTATGCCCACCCGTTCGAAATTGGTTTGTTGAAAAATTCCCTGATTTCACACGTCCACAAAAACTCGCTATACCTACGATTATGGATGGTGGACATCTACTCCTATGTTCACCAACTGGATCTGGAAAAACACTTACTGCGTTCCTTACGATCATCGACCAACTCGTTCGTAAAGCACTCGAAGGGAAATTGGAAAAACGAATTCATTGTGTTTACATCTCACCGATTAAGGCATTAGCAAACGACATTCAAAAGAACCTCATTGGACCATTGACTGAGATTTCTGAACGATTCCTACCCGATCGTGCTCAAGAGATTAAAGTAGGTTTGCGAACTGGTGACACACCTCAATCTGAACGGCAAAAGATGCTTCGAAATCCACCTCACATACTTATCACAACTCCCGAGAGTTTGGCCATAGCGATAACATCGCCACGATTTCAACCGATCATTAGTGATGTTGAATACATGATTATTGATGAATTACATTCCTTAGTTCCAACAAAAAGAGGTGTCCATCTGGCCCTCACGCTTGCTTACCTCGATACACTTCTTGACAGGCCGGTTCAACGTATCGGAATTTCAGCAACGATGGAACCTTTGGAAACGGTAGCAGAGTATCTTGTTGCCAGTGACGATCGTGAATCTCGCGGCGATGGACAAAAGGTTCACATCGCGAAGGTATCTGGTTCAAGAGAACTGGATTTAGACATCATTATTCCACATCAAAAATTTAGTGACATGGCTGTTTTGAAAATATTAGATGCCAATATTGACGTGATTGCAGATTTGATTACTGCCCACACGACAACTCTCGTATTTGCAAATACAAGGAAAATGACCGAAACACTCGTTCAACGACTTCGGCCACATCTTGGAGATTTAATTGCAGGCCATCACGGTTCAATGGACAAAAAGATTCGACTCGATGTCGAACAGAAACTGAAGAAAGGACATTTACGTGCTGTCGTTACTTCATCATCACTCGAAATGGGTATCGACATTGGAACAGTTGACATGGTCATCCAACTTGGCTCTCCAGGAGATATCGCCACAGCATTGCAACGCATTGGGAGAGCAGGACACCATGTTGGAGGGATTCCACGTGCTCGATTTTTACCATCCAGTGTTGATGACCTCATCGAACTCGCAGCTCTTCAAGCAGCCATTCAAACAGGTGACATGGATCGCCTAGACTTCCCTGAAAACTGCCTTGACGTTGTTGCTCAATTCCTTATTGGACTTGTAATCATCAATCAAATCGATATTGATGAAGCATATGAAATTGTTTCAAGTGCATGGAATTATAGAAACTTTGCATACGATGATTTCATTGAAGTTCTTGACATGCTCGAAGAAGAACGTCGTGTATGGATTGATTGGGAAGAAAATACCTACGGGAAGCGTGGCTATGCGAGAATGATTTATTACACGAACATCGGAACCATTGCACCTGACAATTCTTATCTTGTCTTCAACGCTGAAGGTTCGATTCTTGGTCAACTTTCAGGCTCCTTCGTGTCAAACCTGCGAGGGGGGGATGTCATTCTTCTTGGTGGTTCAACCTACAGAGTCACCAATATTCAGGGGACGAGAGTCAACGTAGCCTCCGTAACAGGATATAGACCAACAGTACCGTCTTGGTCTGGAGAAGCTCGTTCAAGAAGCCGAGAGCTTTCATCATCATTGCTTTCGTTGATTCGTCATTGCATGATTTCCCTTCGTAGAGAACAAGACCCCCGCATAATGCTTCGAGAAGCATATGGACTTTCTAAACCAGTTTCAAACGCCATTGCTCGACACCTTGAAGAGCACACAATCGATTCATTCCAGGTACCAGAACCAAACCGCATTCTCATTGAACAAATCATTGGCAGCGGACATCCAGCCTACCTCATTACAACCTGTAGAGGAAGGGGATTCAACACTGCACTTGGATATTTCATGGCAGGCATAGCAGAAACATCAGGTGTTAGTGTCATTGAATTATCGTTTGATGAAAACGGTTTGTTGATTCGTACAGCACAAGAGGTTGATCCTTCCCAATTGTACGAGGCTTTCCGTTCAAACAATCACATCGAAGTCATTGAACGATACATTCTCAACACACAAATTTTTGCAAAGCGGTTTAGAGAAGTAGCCGGCCGTTCGATGATCATTCCAAAGCGTGTTGGGGCTGAAGAGATAAGCCCTCAACAATTCCAACAAAAAGCAGATGCCTTACTCAATCGACATCGGACCATGGAAAATTCATTGTTGATGAGAGAAGCGAAAAACGAGATTCTCTTTGGAGATATCGACATCATAAGTTTGAATCAATTCTTACAGTCATGCATTGAAGGAGATGCACGTATTGTTCACACAAAGGTTACTGTCCCCTCAAGACTCGGAATGAGTCTATTCATGTCAGCGTTTGAAGACTTAATGTCGATGAAGACGAGAGCATTCCTCGTCAAGGACATAGATCCTGAGATTTTACGTAGATTACTTGGAACACGGTCATTAGCCACCGAACTAACCACAGACCAACTTGACCGATACTACAGCGACAAAGCGCCGATTCCAGACAGTCCTGAAACGTTGTATGAGTTGATGCAGCATGGCGGTGGTCTTGACCGTTCATTCAACAATCCATTGTACAAGGAAAAGTTGGAAGGAATAGACCTTGAGATGATCCGTGGATGGGTCGAACATCTCTGTAAATCTGGTAAAATCACGAAACTTGACGGCACAGGAATGCCAGAACTTGATGGAAAATGGTTTAGCCCATTCATGGCAGAGATTCACGGGACACTAGGTTGCCTCGCTGCAAACAAGTCTGATTCAATCATCGATTTGCGTGACTATGACACATCAGGGATGTCGTTCAAAGTCGCTACCTCATTCAAGGGTACACAACCAACTGAATGGAAAACAATGAGCGTCGGTGATCCGCACGAAGCAATGCGAGTCAAAGTGCTGGAAATGCTTGGTTCAGAAGGTCCAAAAACAGCAGATATTATTCACAATCGACTTCCTTTTTCAGAAAAAGCAGTCAATCGAATTATGCATGAACTCGAAACACGTAACGTGATTTCAGTTGGCTTCTTCACACAGACTGACGAAGCTGAATTTATTCTCAAAGTGGATGAACATATCATTACAGGAGGTGAAGAAGAAGTTGTTGAATATCGATGGATTCAGAATCTAGTTCTCGAAAAATCCTTCAAAAAATACGCTGATGTATTCGAAGCGTTCAATGAGCACGTATTCGTACAAAAGCAGCAGGAACTCTTGTATCGGATTCAAGACTTCAGATTCAAAGATTGGAAAGATTTGCAACTCGATTCAGATGTCATTAGTGGCCGTTTGTTGCATAATCGAATGGGCTATACAACCAAGAATAACATCCCTATGTTGCTAGGATTAAAGCCAGAACCGTGGGTCGGAGCAATGGAAGAAGTTGTTCTCTCAAAACTCACGCCGCATGAAAATATCACTAGGCAAGAATTGATTCAAGATTTCCCGAAAGGTGAAGAGCACCGACAAATGGAACGTGATGTTAAGAATGCCATTTCGAATCTGGATCGCCAAATGTTGTTTGTAAAACAATTTGAAGAAGTCATTGGTAGAAGACGAAGATTGTCTCTTTTTCACAAGGTACACGGTGTATACGAGCCAATGGGATTCGAAGATGCACTTGCAGAAGTTGTCCGAAGAATGGGACCGGTGAAGGCGAGCACACTACGATTCTACGTTTCCCGTAACTACGAAGATCTCCTCGTAGCTTTAGCGAATCTTGAGAAAGATGGACGCATTGCAAAAGTTACGGCCCTTGTTCCAGATCCTGAAAATTTCTACTGTGCTCCAGATGAAGTCGAATTCCTTCGAGTACCACGACGTGAAGATCGAGAGATGCGTATTTTAACACAATCTGACCCATATGTATCTCGATTCATTTGGGAAGTTCGTTCAGCACTCGATCGTGGATGGTATCTCCCTGTCTTCAAAGGTGTAGATCCGGTTGGAAAGGTTCTGATGTTCAAGGTTAACGACTATCTTGAAATCAAAGACATGCATGTACCTACCGCATACTTTGAGGAATTCTGTGATGCTTTCCATATCTTACTCGACAATCACGCAGATCAACTTGTTGATGTTGCAGTATTGACCAATGTCAACAGTGAACCGATTTCAGAATTGAGTGCTCCAATGCGTTCTGGCTTGGAACGCATAGGCTTCAAGCAGGTCGGAGAGCGCATGATTCGAGGTGGTGTTGTTGACCCTCAGCCAAGAGAAATTGCAGAGCGTGCACTTTTCCATCAACACCATCTGCATCAAGAAACTCGCCATGAAAATGAAACATTAGCTCTCAAAACAATCACAGAAATACGTGACGATTTCGCATTACGTGGCCGATGTGAAGTGTTCCGTACCAATCTAAAATCAATGGCCAGTGCAAACAGGCTTCACAAAGGTGTCAATATGAGGGGTCACCAAGTTTGGGCTCCATACGAGCATTTCGAAACATTGCTAACAATTCGTGGTATTCCCCCAGAGGATGATCTGGTTGACATCATCGACTTCTTCAGCACACAATCTGATCCAAATCTCTTCAAAGAACGTCACGCTCTCACTCAATCTGAGTTTAGAAAACTGGTTCAACCACTCATTCGCACCGGTCACATCGTCGAAGATTTCAGAGGAGGGTTTAGGGCTGTTCATGCAAGAACAGACATCGACCCTGTAGAATTACGGAGAGAATACCTTCGAAATCTAGTCAGTGATTATCCTGTGATTACTCTCAAGCAATTATTGCGTCTCTCTGGAACTCCATTCAAGCCAGAAGAACTCAAAGCCATCCTCAATGGATTTGAAGAGGACGAAACACTTGTCAAAGGTTTCCTTATCGAAAACCTCCACGAAGTATGTTGGGGAAGAAAGGAACTCCTTTCATCCGCCAAAGAAATTAATCCAATTCGAGACTTTGTCCTGCCACCAACAGATCCGATTGCACCATATTTCGGTGATGTCTTGAAGGAGCGATTCGGTTTTGGAAGTGCATATCTTGTCTTTAGGAATGCTGAACCAGTAGCTGCTTTCAAGGCGAATACTCGCAATAAAACAATTGATGTCACAGACTACGAAGGCAGTGAAAAGGGATGGAGAGTTGTCAAAGAATTCGCTTGGGAACATCAGATGCCACTTAAGACAGAACTACGTATTGGTGGGAAAAAACTCCAATGAGACCATTGTAAAATCACTTTACCAATCTGTTCTAATACGTTCCATAATTAGAATTGAACATGAGCCCAGTAGGCAATGGTATTATGAAGCACCATCGAGTGAACAAAAACATGGAGTCCCGTAAGAAGATTATCGGTCCAAGTCTTGTATTCATGCTATTAGCATCTACATTACTGGTCTTTGCATCACCAACTCAAGCCGATATAACTGAGGAAATTGCTGTATTACATACCGCAATTAATCCTGAAAATAACAAGACATATCACCTTCTATCGGCATCCTCTTGGGAAGATGCAGCCTTTAGAGCTCGCTCTTTGGATGGCTACCTCACCACCGTAGATTCAGATATTGAAAACGAATGGATCTTCGATACATTTGCTGGATTTGACAATCAAAGTCGCCACCTTTGGATTGGATTGAACGATGTTCAAGACGAAGGAATGTACCGTTGGCATGATGGAACACCATTCCTATACAGAAGTTGGGGTGAAGCTCAACCTACTGGGACTGCTGATGCAGATTATGTACACATTGCATCGACAAATATGGGCAACATTATGCCTGGCACTTGGAATGATTTGGAAAATGACCCAGAATACTTCCCAGTCTATGGCGTCGTAGAAGTCGGACAAGGAGCGGATTTCTCACTGCGATTCAATGGTGAAGATGACCACATCAAGATCGCTAACGATGACGGCCTCGAGCCAAATGCGTCATTGCTGATCCAAGCAACTGTCAAACCATCTGATTTGAGTGGTATCCGATTTATCACTATGAAGGGTGATTATGGGTGGGGTATGTACCTCTCAGAAGGATTCATCGGTTATTCTTCAGAATACAGTCTTTCCAAGCACCCACTTTCCAATGTTTCAATTACAGCAGATAATTGGTCAACGATTGAAGTAGAAATCGTCGAAGGTATTGGTGGCGAATTCCGAATTGATGGAATGCCAGCAGGAAACATATCTGCTGAAGATGCAAATATTCCAGCTGGCGATTTTGGCTCAAACGATTGTTTCACATCAGGTGCATCATGCGACGAACTTTACATCGCTCGAATGGGGGCTGGATGCGATTGTTATCATTTTGAAGGCATCATCGATGATTTGACAATAAAATCAATGGATGATACAACATGGGAAATCATGACTCAGTGGACCTTTTGGGAAGGCGAAGGAAGTGATGTTGGAGATTCTTTAAACGACGAAATGTTTGAGAGAAATGGCGAAATTATTGGTGCCGATTGGGTTATGCCTGATGGGTCGATCATCGCTCAAGCACTTGAACTCGTTAATTCAGATTACATCACTCTTGCAGATGTTCAGGAAGGAGATACACTACTCTTCTACATCGATGTTGAGGATTTAACTCGATATCTCGATATTTCCTTTTGGAGTTGGTCCGATTTTTATTGGGAAGATGATGTGGAGAATCCATTCAATGTCTATGTTGGGTTCGATGAAATCCCAGCGCCGTGGGATTATGACATGGAATTAACTGGTTGGTATGGTTCAATTTACGGTACTTTTACTTGGCCAGAACATGACGTCATGTGGTTTGCACTCGTAGCAAATGAAGATTTAGAAGAACTCGAAGTCGGTGCTTATTGGGAAGTTGCAGAAGCTCCACCAAGCCTCGAAGAAATGACAGAGCTGTTCAAAGGCGTACCAATCACACAACAATCGAATCAAGCAGAAGACTATGATGCTGCAATCAATTATTATTACGTTAACGTAACCGAGCCTCTAACTGAACTGAAGGTTGAAACCTACGGTGGTAAAGGAAACGTCCAACTTGCGATATCGAAGGGCGGCCCAGTTGACCCAGATTATGGATACTATCCTGAAATAGATTTCATTGACGATATACTCCCAGGAGAAGGAAATACATATTCTTCCATGGAAGATTGGTCGACAAATCAAGGAAACGACGAGGAAGTGAATTTGTTTGATGTTGAACCTGGCATCTATTACGTCGTCACATACACGTACAGAAAGGCCAATGATTACACCATACTTGCGGATATGAATTATGCCCCTTCAAACGCTGATCCAACAGAAGCTGTTGAATTAACTGCAGGTGTTTCCTACGGACCAATGAGTGGCTATTATGGACTTGATCAATACTTCTTCATCGACGTCCCTACGGGCACGGAGCGACTTGAAGTTGACCTTGAAAATGGATTTGGTGAAGCCGGCCTTCATCTGAGAATCGAGAATACGCCAACTTCAAGCGAAGCAGACCACCATTCTGGCTCTCCAGGAGCAGGTGATAAAATCGCTTTCAATAATCCAACACCTGGTCGATGGTATATCCTACTTGACTCAGAGACGGTTTTCAGTGGAGTTGACATTACTGCTTCCTTTACGGACCTCTATGTTTGGGAATACGATGGGACGCCTATCCAATTGTTCAAAGATGAACAAATAGATGGATTGAGCGCACCTTCTGGCGAGGATTTGTTCTTCTATGTTGACGTTGGAAGAAACACTCAAACATTAATCATCAATACATTTGGTGGGTCTGGAGAATTAATCATAGAAGGAGATGGAGAAACAGACTTTGGGTTTGATGACTTCGATTTCTTTGATGAGGATATGATGGCATCTGGAAGACAATTCGGTGAAGTCGATTGGATTTCATACGGAGAAGGAACATCTCAAGAATTGTACATCTATTTCCCTGCTCAAGGCCGATTTGACATCACGGTTTCATCCTTGGATGATTTCTCAGAGGTATCAATTGTAGCAACATGGGATGGTAGAGACGGACCTAATGGTCCTGGTGGCCCCGAAGAACCAGTAGATCCTGATGAAATCATGTCTTGTGATGAAGGCCTGAAAGATATGATGGCTGAAAACGATATCAACGGAGATGGTTTGATTAGTTCCTCTGAATTCAATTATTTCGATGACTTTGACGGTCGAACGATTGAATTTTCCGAAGTCAATCAAAACGGTGATTCGTACCTTGAATTCAATGAAATTGCAGCCTTTGCTTGTACATGTGAAAATGAATTGGCACTCTTTGAAATGCAGTTAAATGGACGTATATCAACAAGCGAATTTGATAAAATTGAATTTAAGAATGACTTCTCATCCAACAAGATGGATTTCAATGAAGACGAGTACATTGATTCGTATGAATTAGGCGAATACGCCTCCATCTGTGAAACATCATACAATCCTATGGATTATGACGGCGATGGTGTCCTCAATCCAGATGACCAGTTCCCAAACGATCCTGATGAACAATCAGATGCTGATGGAGATGGGGTCGGAGACAATGCAGACTTCGCACCAAGTGTTTCCAACGATATTGTTTACAGTGCTGGTGCGGTAATGTTGCTTGTTTTGTTTGGAGTATTGGTACTAATTATTCGTGGCAGTTCAAGAGGTCCTGATGAATTGCAACAAGATCAATGGAACAAGACCGATGCATTTGCAGAGCGTATGATGGCGATGGATGGAAATGAACCAATGTTAGAAGCTCCAAATCTAGGGCCTGTCAGTGGAACAATGGATGAATTAGGTGGAGAACAAATGAATACACTCGAGCCCACCATTGCGTTAGAATCGTACGACTTTGGCAATGCTACGCCAGTAGTAGATGATTCATTACCACCTGCGAGTTTGATGGGTATGATGGACAGCCAGGGTCGTGAACACATCGAATATCCAGCACAAAGTGGAAAGTTGTGGTACAGAAACTCACCCGATTCCGATTGGATAAAGAACTAACTGTGTTGCTTCTGACGTTTCCGTAAACCTACGGATTCGAGTAAACGTAGAATGTGTCGATGTAATTCGGGAAGGAGTTCAAACATTGCAATCGCCATAATGAACATCGCAAAGAGAGATACAACCCGAGATGCATAGGAATGACCAAATTCAAACATGCTCATTCCGAGGTACTCCCATCCTTCATAGGAGATGTGCATCCAAACCAATCCAGCATTTCTAAAGAGGTTCAGGATATGGATGATTGGGATTGTGAAAAGCAGAGCGCGTATTCTTCTTTTACGATCGATGTCAAGAACTGAAATCGCACCAATAAAGACAATCATAGATTGAAGGGCTGTGCAGGCGAGAACGAAGTTGATTCCAATCATACCACCATCTGCCATGACGAGTTCTGTCTGAAATGGATGTTCTGCAAAGGAATCTGTCATGAACCACTTATTCCCGTCCCATTCCGACCATAGAAACCTACCTTGCTCAGTGTTGACATATGTCTCACCAAGTTGAATATCAGCAGTTCCTGTAAAGGAGAGAAAGATTGCAACCTGTGAGGCTACAAACCATATTGCAAGAACGCTGAGCCAAGGAACAGAAGCTACCAGAAGATAGGGGCCACCAGCATATGCGATGCAACCTCTTGCCCAATTCAAAGCATCCCTATCTCGTTTCGTTAGTGAACGAGCCTCTGCGATGACTAATCCCACACCAATTGGGAGGGCCAATGCAGTCATAACAGTAAGAACAATATCTCCAATTTCAAAGTAATATGCAGATTCATTAAAAAAATATAGAGCAACAAGCATCCAGCCTGTTTGGGCCGATCTACTTATTCCCTCATGATGGCGCTTGTGCCATGAAAATCCAAGCAAGAACATACCAAGAGCACCACAAATAGTAGCATACTCTTCCGGTATCAGCATAGAGAGTCCTAGAGTGTCTTAGATAGAAACATTTGCTCTAACATCCCCATTAAATCCAACAACCCCCTTTCCTTGGGTTGACCATGAAGGGACCTGTCATAGACGGAGAGGGGGTTGCGAATGGACCCATTGCTTTCCTCGATCGTGATGGAGTTCTCAATTATGGACGGGAAGGATACGTCAATAATCCATCCCAAATGAACATCATACCGGGCTCAGGCCATGCTATCGCTCGTTTACGTGAATCTGGCTATACTATTTGTGTCGTAACTAATCAATCCCCAATTATGCGTGGTCTGTGGGATGTGGATCAGCTACATACGATTCACCAAGAATTACGTAAGCAATTGATGAATGAAAATTCCGATGCAATAATCGACATGATTCTCACCTGTCCTCACAGAAATCGAGACCGTTGTGGATGTAGAAAGCCATGGCCAGGTATGCTTCGTACTGGTCATCAAGTGCTGAGAAATCAACGTGTGATTCATTCACGAATAGATTGGGCTGGAATTAAACCAGACCCGTGGAATCCGTTAGATGCAATGGTTGGAGATCGAAAATCAGACATGGGTGCAGGATGGGCAGTAGGCGCACGTACGTTCGAAGTCTCATCTCAACATGGTCTACCACAGGTTATTGATCGCATCCTTGATCATTCGGATTCTGGTGATGAATATGATCCCATGAGGTGGTAAGTTGGGTTGGCTTGGTTTGGATGATACAGATTCCTTGAATGGAGGCTGTACCACTGAAGTGTTGTTTCAACTGTTGAAAGATCTTCCAGAATTTGTTTCATACTCTAATCCACGTCTTGTCCGATTATGGCCATTTGCACAACGACGGACAAGAGGAAACGCCGCAGTTGCTGTTGAACTTACTACCGAAAATGAAAAAGAATTACTAAAACACCTCGATGATTGGTGGATTCAACATCTTATTGCTCTAAAAGGCGAAATTGGAACAAGTAATCACAGCGATCGAACCCAATATCCAGCTGACCCTGGCATGGTTTGGGTAAGCGAAGCCATGAATGATGAGGTGTTTTACAAATCTGCAGTTTCTTCGGAGATTCAACTTTCCGAGTTACCATCTGTTACTCGTCACTGGGGCGGAAATGGAAGAATTGGAGCAACCGCAGCAATTCTATGGCCAGCAACTCACTTTACCTATGAGGCCATAGCATGGAGAGAAGATGATTCCGAGGGGCCTCGTCAATTAGATGAGGAAGCATTGACTCTCGTCGAAGACCTTGAGGATACATTTCTTTGTAGAAATCCCAAACTAGGCACCAGTTTATTGGCACCTCGGGGTAATTCACCTGTTCTTTTCGGAATACGTGCATGGTCAAAGGACGTTGCCCAACAAGCTCTTTCCATCCTTGAGAACGGTAAAGACACAGAACCATCGAAAGGGTCGTTGGTTTTTCAAACAAATCAGGCAACAGGCGATCACCTTGGAAAACCAATTGAAGCTGTTGTTCGTTCAAAATCTATATTGAAAAAAGGCCATGTCGTTCTCGAAACCTCAGAAGGTCAATGGATGGCATTCCGACAAAGTCACACAGTAGCCTTACTTTCCCAGTGGCTCATTGAAGGAGATATCATTCTTGGAAATGGACTAAGGGATGAAAATAATGTCCTTCATCTTGAATTACTACAAGTGAAACAATCCATGTCTGAGCAGAAAAGACCTCGATGCAAAGTATGCAATAAGTCCATGAAATCAATGGGAAAAAATCAGGGACTGCGCTGCAAAAAGTGTAACCAAACATCAAGTCGAGGTTGGATTGAAGTCGAACGAGTTGCTCCATTCGTTGGCTGGGTACAACCTCCGCCGTCATCAAGGAGGCATCTCTCAAAACCTCTTGAAGAAAGGTAATTTTAATCAAAACCATATTTACTGAGATGAGATAAGAACGTTCATGGCAGACGACCTGACCAAGAACGTAACAACTTTTATTCTCATCCTCATGTTTATCGGCATGATGGCTTTTGTTGCAATACGTGCCAAGAAAAATCGAGAAAACATGATTGATAATCATGCTCCTAAAGTAGCAGGAGAAGATGAGATGGAAGGTGGCGCACGTAATCCTCAACGATTTGACGAACCAGATGAAGAAGCTCTTGAAGAAATGGCAGAACTACTCGGTGAAGATTCAGAAGATGAAGCCTGAGTCCTCAATCTTACCGACCAATTCTTTCTCAACAGAATTGAGAACCTTGGATTTCTGTTCGGTTTCATGCAATGTCCAAATTTCAAAACCTCCATCCTTTAGATTCGACTCACTGCGAGGTTTTAGCATGTGTTCACTTGAACTTACATCTGTCCCTGCCTTAGAAATAAGCAACAAAGATGTTGAATCATTAATCCGCTTATTTAGATCAATCACCGCTTTGAGGTTTCGAGAAGGAATGCGTCCAGTTGGCTCACACCAGTCATCGAGAACGATCAATCCTACACTCGGTAAATTCTGTTCAGCTTCGACAATCGCATCAACGCAGCGTTCCATATTTCCTATCAAGTTCATTGCATGAAAACGACTTGCTTCAACAATATTTAATGAAGTGAAGAGTTGAGAAAAACGTGTTGCATTAGGCATATTAGGAGATGCCCAAAGAACTCGTCCTCCACTTTGTATTTGGTCTACAGCACAGTGTAAGCCAAGGGTTGTACCTCCACAGCCACCATCAACTGAAAGATGGATCCTTTTTCCCTCAAGATCAAGCATCCAACGTTCGCTCATACCTATCGTAACAAGTTCATAGATTTGACATTAACATTAGGGCAATGCTCATGACCTTCCGTACCAACCCACAATCATGAGCGGAGAGGTTCGAGAAGGTGAGCGTATTCCTAGAAGAGAACCTCCGCCATATGAAGAGGCAAAGGGATTTGCCGCTGCAGTTGCTCGTGATGGATTTTTTGCTACGGCTATCAAAGACTCAAATCAATACGGACCAGTAGGAATGATGATCCTGCTTTTCATCATTGCAACCATAACAGGCTTCGTCATCAAGATGCTTGGCACCTTCGTGTGATTTGAACAAATCCTTATTGCTCTAAATTCTTCAATTTTTGGCTTGTTGTAGGACAAAATACAAACCCTTTCCTTCTTCTGTCCAAGATATGAGTGAGGGTTCTGTCAACGTCGAGAGTAGAACCTCTTCACAGGACAAGCGCTGGACTATTATGGCCGCATTACTCGGTACAAACACCGCAGTAATGTTATTCCAGGGTATTGAACAAGAAGCGAATCCAACACAAATGCGAGAAGTTGCTTTGGCTATTATTGCTGGAACCCTCCCGTTCCAAGGCATCTATTTTCTAATTTACACATTCCTTTTAGAAAATAAAGGAACACTTAGCGAACGAATGGTCAATAAACTAAACTTCGCTTCAGCAATATGTCAAATATTTGGCTATATTTCACTCGTAGGCGTTGCCATGATGTGGTACAACCTTTCGGTGTATGTGGGCGTCACTTTCCTAATATCAAGCATATTTGCCATGATCTTGATCCGCACAGCGATGATGCCCGACAAGATTGAATGATGAACATTAAAGTGACACATATTTTCAAAAATGCCCGCAAGGAAGGTTCATGAAGCCCCTTCAAGACCCTTCATCATGGCATTCTGTCCACTCGACTACCGATACGGTTGCAAAGATTTCAAGCACATCTGGTCCGAATTAGGACGACATGAACGTCAACTCGAGGTTGAACGAGCCTTGATTTGGGCACATTGGCAACTAGGCCGTGTGTCAGAAGATGACTACAATGCAGTCGCTGCGATTGCTAATCCAGAATCTGTTCGTAAAGAACGAGTCTCCGAGATTGAAGCAGAAACGCGCCACGACATCATGGCTTTGACGAAAGCTATGGCTGAAGCGGCTGGAGAGGCAGGTTGGTGCATTCACTTAGGAGCAACATCGAACGATATTGTCGATACTGCTGTTGCACTTCAACTTCGAGATAGTATCGTCATGCTTCGAGAGCAGTTGTGTTCTCTGATTGCTGTCTGCGCAGACGTTGCAGAACGAGAGAGAGATACAGTCATGCTCGGAAGAACTCACGGACAAGCAGCAGTTCCGATCACATTTGGTTTGAAGGCCGCAGTATGGCTCGATGAACTCCGAAGGCAACTCATCCGACTTGATGAAGCAAGTCCTCGAATTGCGGTAGGAAAGTTCCTCGGTGCAGTAGGAACTGGTGCTGCCCAGGGTGTTAACGCAAGAGAATTGCAACGATTAATATTGACACATCTTGGCCTTGGCGTACCACTAGCAACAACTCAAGTGGTCGGAAGAGACCGATATGTGGAATATGTCTCTTGGCTGGCTAATGTTGCAACCTCTTGTGAGAAAATTCTTCAGGAGATTCGTAACCTTCAACGCTCAGAATTACAAGAAGCTGGAGAAGGTTTCGATGTAAAGAAACAAGTCGGTTCATCAACCATGGCTCACAAAAAGAACCCTATCAAATCTGAAAATGCATCTGGATTGGCACGTATCGTACGTTCATTTATTATTCCAACTTACGAAAATGCTCTATTGTGGCATGAAAGAGATTTGGCAAATTCAAGCAGTGAACGATTTACACTTTCGCACGGTAGTGCCTTGTGTGAAGACGTCATTGCTAAGACACGTCAAGTCCTTGAAACCATGTGGGTTGATGCTGAGCGATGTCTTGAGAACATCAAATCGCAACGTGGACTTGTCATGGCTGAGAAGGTGATGATAGATCTTGTTGAACGTGGAATTGCTCGTGATGAAGCCCACGAAATACTTCGAGAAGCCTCATTCACCGCAGTCGCCAACAAGGAAGAACTCATCGATGTGTGCAGCAGAACGCCTGCAATTTCAGCTGCATTCTCAGCAGAGGAATTGGAAGCCATGTTTGAGCCAAGCAATCACATCGGAGTTTCTGGAGAAATTGTCGATGAGGCAGTTGCCCTTGCTCGAAATGCGATTCAATGAATGTTCGTAATCTTAAAGACTCCACGCACCGTTTCAAACGATGCAGTCCCATCTACTTGCAAAGTCTTAGGCATATGGGGACCTCCTATCACGAAGGTTTCGTATTCGCCACCTTCGCCGTCAACATTGAATCGATATTGTTCGGAAAGAGATTTCAAAATTTTGACGTTATCTAAATCCAAAACAGTTCCTAGCCATTTTTCATCGAGTCCTTCGCAAGAAACAGAGTTAATCATAATTTGGAATCCATTCTCAATCATTCCATAGAGGTGATTGTAAGGATCTTGATGCCATAGAGGTGAGAATGAGTGTATCCCGAGTCGATGTGCCATATTCTCGAGTTTAACTTTTTGGAAATCACTTCGTAAAGCGCCGCTAACGATTGCATCAAGTTCCAGATCCCGCAAAACAAGTTCTAGGCTTGAAATTTCATCATCGACGGAACCTGATGCATCCACACTGTACCAAGAGATTCCAGCCGCTAAAGCCTGGTGTTCAACCCAATTCGTAGATGGTACTTGGAACATATGTGAATCACCATCCCTAATTTGGACTGTAACTAACCCTACGACATCCCAACCTCTGCATTGTGCCCACCACCATGCAGCAGAAGAATCCTTACCACCAGATGAGAGGACGGCGATGCGCATGGAGGACCGAAGGCGTTCAACTTCATGACATTAAGGGATTCAAAGCCAAGTATTCAAATGGGTCGCGTTGCTGGTTGATTCCAAGGGTTGCCTACCCGCACCCTCATAAAGCGTCGACGACGAGAAGGAAACGGTGAGATAATGCAACCAAGTGGAAGAGGATACGATCATGGAATTACAACATTCAGCCCAGACGGACGATTATTCCAAGTTGAATACGCCCGTGAGTCTGTAAAAAGAGGAACAACAACAGCCGGACTGAAGTTCAAAGAAGGTGTAGTTCTTGTATGTGACAAGCGAATTGCTTCCAGACTCATTATTCCAGAGTCCATCGAAAAAATGTTCAAGATTGATGAACACATCGGTGTAGCAACATCTGGACTTGTCGCTGATGCTCGACAACTTGTTGCTCGTGCACGTGTTGAATCTCAGATCAACAGAATCACCTACGCAGACACAGTACCTGTAGATGTTCTCGTCAAGAAGTTGTGTGATTTCAAGCAATCCTTCACCCAATACGGTGGATCACGTCCATTCGGAACAGCCCTCCTTATTGGTGGCGTTGACGATGAGGGAATTCACCTCTACGAGACTGACCCATCTGGCGCCTACCAATCATACCATGCAGGTGCGATTGGCAGCAACAGGAACACCGTTATCGAATACTTCGAAAAGAATTGGAAATCAGGAATGACTCTCAATGCAGCCATGAAGATGGGACTTGAAGCCCTTCGCTCTGCCAATGATACAGAACTCAACCGTGAAGCGGTTGAGGTAGTCGTAGTTGATAGCGATGGATACAGAATCCTCGACCGTGGCGAAGTTACAAAGCAACTTGACAGACTCAAGCCTCTAGAAGACTGAGAACCAATAGATTCATTGGGACCTTACTCCATCAAGGAATTGGTGGAACCATGGTAAGCCTCGATAATTCAGTTCTTGCTCGAATAGAAAGGGGTGGTAAGCGTTACGAAGCACTCGTTGATCCTGACCAGATTGAAGAATGGAAAAGTGACCCGACGAAATTCGAACTTGATGACGTCATGGCCATGGATGAAATTTTCCATGATGCACGAAGTGGTGAGCGACCGACCGAAGAGATATTGATGAATACATTTGAGACACTCGATGTCGGAACGATATTGATGATTATTCTGCAAAAAGGAACGATTCAACTCACAACTGCGCAGCGAAAGGCACGTGTTGAAAATATGCGCCAACAAATTATCCATCACATCCAAACACAAGCCATCGACCCACGTTCAAAATCACCCCATCCAAGAACACGTATTGAATTGGCTTTAGATGAGTCAAAGTACACAGTTGATCCATTCAAGCGATTAGAAGAACAAGTCAAAGATGCGATTGCTAAACTCAAGCCTCTCATCCCACTAAGTTTTGAATCCGTTCGCTTAGCTTTCCGTATTCCTGGTTCATCCTATGGAAGTGTAAACAAACTTCTGAGATCCTATCAACAAAAGGAAGGATGGCTAGAAAATGGTGATTGGGCATGTGTTGTTGAAGTCCCTGCTGGAATGAAAGGCGACATTATCGGACAAGTTTTGAGACGTGCATCAGAAGCAGAAGTCAAGGAATTGTAGCGCAGGCACAGGGGTGTCCTTTATCATGGGATGTCCAGTGGCCGGGACTGGAGAGAAAAGAATGTCCGAAGGTCAAAGTGGCGCCGAGCAGCGCCTAGTGACCCCGGGAATGGTCATCGGGCCATCCACCGGGAAGCACGCAGGTTCTGGTGCAATAGCACAGAACGAAGAATTCATCGCCACCCGACTCGGGTGGCTTAACGAACAAAATGATGTCGTTTCAGTTCGTCCAATCAATAGCGCATACATGCCACGTTCAGGCGACCTCATCGTAGGTGTCGTTGCTGAAGTTCGAAACAACCTTTGGTTCTTCGATGTAAACGGGCCATTCCAAGCGCTCCTACCAATGTCACTTGCTCCATGGAAAGTTGAATTCGGTTCAACTCGACAACACCTAGGAATCGGAGATGCAGCACTTGCTCGTGTCCAAGAAGTCGATGAAGCACACAACATGGTCCTCACAATGAAGGGGATTGGTCTACGCCGACTTAACGAAGGATGCGTTGTTCCAATTCCAGTCAATCTCATAGACACACTACGAGGAGAAAACAATTCAATGGTTAGCAGAATTAGAGATCTAACAGATTGCCGGATTATCGTTGCAGATAACGGCAGAGTGTGGGTCCATGGAGATGCTGACAACATGTTCACAGCACGTGGACTGATTCAAACACTGGTCGATGAAGGCCACATGAACAATTTCGAAGATGCAGTACATGCACTAGAACAACAACGAGGTGAAAACTAATGGGAGGATATGGAGACGTCAAGCTATTGCGAGACGATGGAAAAAGACTAGATGGACGCACAGTAGATGAAATGCGACCAGTATCAATTGAAGCAGGTGTATTACCTGCTGCTGATGGTTCAGCTATGGTTACCCATGGACTGAATGTTGCAGTAGCAGCAGTATATGGGCCAATGGAAGCACACCCACGTAAGATTCAACGACAAGATCGTGCAGTTATTGATGTCCGATACAACATGGCTCCGTTCTCTACTGGAGACCGTATCAGACCTGGATTTAATCGACGTTCGAGAGAAATCTCCAAGGTTACTGCAGAAGCACTTGAGTCTGTTGTCCTTGTCGAGCGTTACCCACGTTCAAAAATTCGAGTTGAAATCGAAATTCTTGCTGCCGAGGCTGGAACACGATGCGTGGGTATTACCGCAGCAGCAGTTGCACTAGCCGATGCTGGAATTCCAATGCGTGACATGATTGTTGGTGTTGCTTCAGGGAAAATCGAAGACACTGTTGTCCTTGACCTTGACAAAGCAGAAGACAACTATGGACAAGCAGATTTGCCAGTTGGAATTCTTCCAAACACTGGGGAAATTGCATTTTTACAAATGGATGGAGACCTCTCGATTGAAGAGTTCAATCTTGCAATGGAATACAATTTCAAAGCTGCATCTGAAATTCATGAACTCATGGTTGATGCGCTTAAGCGCCGATATGAACGAGGTGATAACTGATGGTTGAACTTGTACCTACACTCTTGCGCCAAGAACTTGAGCGACTCGCAGCTGATGACCTGCGAATTGACGGACGTGGACAATGGGACAGCAGAGATGTATCCCTTGAAGTCGACTGCCTCTACAATGCAGAAGGATCTGCAAAAGTGGTTTGGGGAGACACCATCATCTATGCTGGTGTAAAATTCGAAATCCGAACTCCATGGCCAGACCGACCGACACAAGGTTCCTTGATGTGTGGCGCTGAACTTCGACCTGTTGCTCACCGCAAGTATGAGCCAGGACCGCCATCCCCTCAATCCATTGAATTGGGCCGAGTTGTTGACAGAGGAATCCGTGAGTCCGGTTGTATCGATATGGAAAAACTCTGCATCGTACCGGGTGAGAAAGTATGGGGCGTTATGATTGACATTCACGTACTCTCCGACGGTGGAAACATCTTCGATGCTGCTGGACTTGCTGCTATTGCTGCATTGCGAACTGCAGTTGTTCCTGCTGAACGATTTGATGTTGGTGAAGATCACCGACTAAAAGTCAACGGCTCTCCTATCATGGCGTCGTTCACACGAGCCGGTGGAAGATTTGTTTATGACCCATCTGAAGAAGAAGAATTGGGCGGAGATGAGCGAATCCATATCACTCTCGGTGATGAAGGACACCTCCACTCCCTACAGAAGGGACTAAGAGGAGTGTTCACTCCGAGCGAATTTGCAGAGATTCTTGCGG
>JABIYX010000140.1 GCA_018666575.1 Methanobacteriota archaeon
ATCTGTTGTGCTTGGAGTGGTTGGGCTTAGCAAAAGATTGCTTAGTGTTGGAGCATTGTTCGCAGGAGCGCTCCCTTCTGAAATCTGATAAGATGCAGTGTCCCATGCGTCATTCGTGTTGTATCCGTTTCCATCCGCAGCGTTCGCAGCGACATCAATGGATACAACTCCCGATCCTGTCGAAGGTGCTGTCCAATCAACACTCCAACTTCTGTAATTGTTATTCGTATGTGTTGCACTGTTTGCAGCAGTGTTGATTTTGACTCCTGTACCAGGAGAGGAAAGCGTTCCCTTGTCAACATCGAGGGCAAAGCCTCCGTTGGTCGAGGAAGCCCCTCCAGTTACTGATATCGAAAATGTGTATGTACTTCCAGCAGTATAAGTCGTAGGTTCTCCTGACAATGAGACAGTTGCAGTTTGGGTACCGCTACCATGGCAATAACCGCCTCCGCATCCAGTCCCCTGTCCATAAATTCCTCCGCTGTAAGCGTTTGACATGGGCGCAGCCATCGCTAAGCAAAGGATTGCAAAAAGACCAAGGGTACGCATTTTCATGAGTTAACGTTTCACTTATTGTGCATAAGTGTTCGTTCTTCGGGGCATAAGATTTCTCAATAATCGAACAGAGTTGGTTGCTCGGAGGATGGTTTGTCGGTGGATTCATTCGAAGCAGGCTCATCAAGAATCTGCTGATTAAGGAGTCCTTCATTCCATACAGTAACGCCTAAACTCTCAGCCTTAGCGAGTTTTGAACCAGCATTTTCTCCAGCAACAAGGACGGAGAGATTGCCAGAAACGCTTCCGACCACTTTTCCTCCTGCGGCTTTAATTCTTGATTGGACGCTTTTTCTTGGTTCGGAAAGTGTTCCTGTAACGCAGAATGTCATACCAACAAAAGGGCCTTTGTCGGTCTTTTCTTGCTCCGCCTGAATGGTAAGATGTGAAAGAAGAGCTTCAATTGCTTGACTTCGAAGGTTAATTCCATCTCGTAGTTGTAGAGCCACTATGTCTCCTACACCTTCGAGAGTGGTTAATTCTTGGATTCTCTCTGGCTCTCCATGACTCTCTTCGACCCATTTCATCATCTCGGTAGGTTGTTGGAAATGTACGGCGATAGCGAAAGCCAGTTCGGGACCAATGCCCGGTAAGCCAAGCGCTTGAAGGAATTTTGAGAAAGTCATGGAACGGGTTTTATCAATTTCTTTGAGAACATTTGTAGCTGATTTTTGTCCCATTCGTTCAAGTGAGAGGAGTTTTGCTTCATCTAATTCATAGAGACCTGCTATGCCATTGATTAGACCGTCAGCAAGGAGTTGATCGACTAACTTCTCCCCAACACCATCCATTTCTAGTGCACGACAGTAGTAGAGAATACTTCTACCCATTCGCGCGTCACAATGTACATCTACGCATCGAATAAAAGCACCTTCAATCTCGACCGAACCATTGCATGCAGGGCATGCGTTAGGTGCATCGATCGCCTTTCTTTCTGGTAACAGGCCGCTGAACGGCTCGCCATCTGCATGGGTGCGCCCTTCCATATCTTGTTGAGAAGCGGGACCTAGACTTGCTTCAATTTTAGGAATAACATCTCCTCTTCGCACGATTTTGATTTTGTCACCTATACGAATATCTAGACGTTCAACTTCTCCAAGATTGTGGAGAGTAGTGTTCTCAACTGTTACGCCTCCAACACGTTGTGGTGCAATACGAGCGACTGGCGTGATGGTACCGGTTCTTCCAGTTTGCCAATCGACATGAAGTAAAACAGACGTTGCTTCTTCTGGCGGGAATTTCCAAGCTAAAGCCCATCTAGGATGGTGTGCTGTCATACCCAATAATTCTCGCTTAGACATATCGTCCACCTTGAAAACAAGACCATCTATTTCAAACTCGTATCCTGTTCGTCCATTGGTCCACTTCTCTGTTTCATTGCAGAGCCCTTGTGCCAACTCGTCTGCTTCATTCGATTCAGTGATAGTCCATGGAGCGGGTATGACACCTGCGGTTTCCGAAAGCCAAGAAAGAATCTCGCTGTCATTATCAACTACTGGTGGTGAAATTGAGTCAGGATGGCGTGCTGATTCTTCGGGAAATTTCGCGTCATATGCCAAAAACACCAAATCGCTCGCACTGGCTTTACCTTCTGCTTTCTTTTGACGTAGTGCCCCTGCAGCTAGATTTCTTGGATTTGGAGAAACTGCTGCATAACGCTCTCCGAAGGTTGACTTGCGCATGACAACCTCTCCGCGAATGTGAACATCCACTTCAACACCGAGTGTATGCGGTACATTTTCGACTCTCCTTGCATTTTTGGTTACATCCTCGCCGCGATTTCCGCTCCCCCTGGTCGCTGCGCGTACAAGTCGCCCTTTCCTATATTCAAGAGAAAGCGCAGAACCATCGAGTTTGGGTTGAGAAATGAAACGTGTCGCCTCTAAAGAGGATTGACGGACAAAATGGCCAATGTCTTCATCGGTGGTTCCTTTGTTAAGGGAACGCATAGGAAACATATGGTCAACTTTGACTGTTCCCGGATCTATTTCTGCACCAACCCGTTGCAGCTGTGAATGTGTTGAGTCGAGTTGTTTCAATTCATCCCATAGGGCATCGAATTCAGAATCTGAAATTTCAGTTATGGCTTGGTTGTAATAGAGGTCTGAATGGTACGCAATTTGTTCAGCAAGCCAATTTATACGCTGATTTTGACCATTATCGGACGCATCAGATTTGGCCATAATAACCCACCCACTCGACCCCATTTAAGGTTCATGATGATGGGAATTTTAGTTCCACGAATTCTCCGTCAACCATTGGACATCTGGTCATTACAACTTCGCTCATGACACGGAGATGAATCTCTGCAACTACGAATACTGTTGCTGAAAATAAATGCCCCGATTTTGTGAGGAAATCATCGTTTGAAAATGTTGCATGCAGGTGAGTAAATGGAGAACCGTTCTCATGCCTTGCAAGGTTCCCTTGCAACGTTACTAGTTCAACCGGTTCTTCGAGTTCTTTTCGATGATAGACAAAATCAGCATCCATGTATCCGAAAATACAGTTTCGAGTCCGCCCTATTCCGCTTGTAATTACGGCTCCATTAAGTTCTAATTTGTCTGCTAGTTTCTGAATTGATGCGTGTATTTCTTCACCTGGCTCAAGCACCAGCATGATGTCATCGCCACTTCGTGCCCATTCCATAACCTTCTCAACTCGAGGGACCACTTAGGGATACCTCTCTTCATTCCTCTCCATCTGGAACGAGAATGGCTACGATTCGCTCTGCTGCTTGATCAAGATCTTCTCGAGAGCCCCCAAGAGGAAGTGGTCCGAAAGGACCCCAGCCTTTTCTCAAGAGCATGATGCGCTTTTTCGGTTGGCGTTTTGCCAAGACAAGGCGCTTCCATTCATACCGCTGCCCATCTGCAAACAGATGTGTAGCAGTAACTGCATATCGCTTTGGAACGAGAAGAGAAATGATGTGTAAACTCAACAAAGCATCCCATAGAATGACATAGAGAATAGGCGTATCTGAAAAGGATGCAAAACCCCACGGTAAGGCAATCATGGCTGCCATAGAGCCTAAATTGGCCCATTGTCGTAAGACTTCATGGTGCTGATCACTCTTCCATGCAAAACCATTGTTTGACAAGACTCCAAATGAAGGGATGTCCAAATGCTGTCGGGTCAACCACCAAGCGTCCCATACGACAATGGCTCCAAGAATGACAACCATTGCTAATGCAAACGGTTCAGCACTTGGCAACAATCACTTCACCTCAGAGCATACGTTCGTCAATCTCACCGAGGCTCTTTGGACCTGGGCCTCGAGTTCGTACGAAGAAAATGATGAGAACAAGAACGATAATTCCGCCAATCAATAGAAGTGCTGTGCTTTGGTCTTCGTTCTTTCCAGTGGACTTCCCTTCAAGTTCATCAGGGGTTCCATCACCGTCATCATCCTGGTCTTCGAAGAGCATGGTAGTTTTGCCGTCTGGACATTCAATACGATCTGGTTGTCCGTCGTCATCGGTGTCCATCCAAGCACATGCGTCTTTTGGCCACACATCGTTTTCATCAAGTCGTCCATCATTATCATCGTCTGGATCGTAGATGTCTGGACCGCATTGAAGCCCATTTGCTGCATCGAACCATGTGTCTGAGCTGCATGTTGAAATCCAATCCCCATCTGTATCCAAAAGTGTTACTTCGAAGTCAACTTCAACCGTAGAAAAGAGGCTCAAATCATCTGTTGCAATGAGTTGTAAGACATACAAGCCTGGTTCAACATTCGTAATGTTGAAACTGGAACCTGTATCGCTGAGCACTCCTTCTGAAACAAGTTGGCTTTGAGCATCAAATATTTTCCAAGACATGACAATGTCAGAAAGCGATGCAGTATCATCAGTAACTGTGTACATAACCTCGACTGGCATAGTTTCCATAAACCGTTGACCGGAATAAGGAGCACTGACACTTGCAATTGGGGCTGCATTTGGGGAAAGAGAAATTAACACCTGTTGGTTGATGTTATTGCCGATTTCGAATACTGAATTATTGACTAAACTCAGGGTAGAAGAGGCCTCTATCGTTGCATTTGTACTGAACTGGGATTGCGTTTCTGTGTGCTTTGAATACTGAAGAGTTACATCAACGAATTGCCCATTGTAGGTGCTTGGCTGTTCGAGTAAATCCGTGGAAATAACATACGTTGCGTCAACAGCATTTCCATTGAGTATTGCGCTTAATGAATGTGTGCTCCACTCATTGAGAACACCGTCTGTCGAAAGGGTGTTCGTACCGCTGAGTGAACTATCAACGAAATTAACCGTACTTCCTGCAACTGAAATTGAACCCGTTAAATCTGAATCTGAAATTTGAGCATCATAATATTCAACAGATAATGCGTTCGGTGAATCGACTGTGAGATTCTGTATCTGTGCCACTCCTGGCTCTTCGAAATCATGAGCATGTAGGCGCAAGCCAACTGAATAATTGGTTATGGAAATATCTGACGCCGTCATTGGAGTTGCTTTGCCGTGTCGAATTGTCACACCTGTTCCTACGCCGTTTCCATGAGCATTAATCTGTTCGAGGTGCCCTGATGTTTCATCGATATCAATTCCCGGTGCTCCTGAAAATTCTAAATTTCTTAGAATAATATCTTCGCAGTTGAAAGCAATTAATCCGACTACAGACCCCGCTGATATCTGAGAATCTTCAAGGATGAATTCACCATCAATCGATTCTAATCGGACTGTTGAATCCCCTACGAAAGAGATCGTCTTCAATCCGCTTACCTGGCCAGATACACCGGTTAAAGCAAGCCCGTCTTCCATTCCTCCATTGATTGTTACATTGTTAAAGTCAACATCAGAAAGACGTATCCAAGCTGCATCGCCATTGCAGTCTGTGAATTCAACATCTTCCAAGATAACCTTCGCATCTTCACTCTGTGACATAATGCACATAGAACCCGCATCCCGGAGATCTGAATTGGATATTGAGACTGTGGCTTGTGCGCTCGAACTGATTGAAATCAAAGGATCAGCCCCTGCTGATCGGGCGAAATTGACATTCTCTGCTACCATATCCCCGAATCCTGATACGGTGAGTAGTGGTGACCCTTCTACGAGTTGGGTTCCTGAAAGTTGTATTCTAGATCCCACAATTCCATCGAGAAGTAATCCACCCCATCGCGCTCCAAATCCTGTGGAAGAAATTGTCGCAGAACCTGCCTCAAAGACACCTTGAACATCGATAACTGCTTGTGATGTGATTCGAAGTTCAACACCGTCATTAACTGTCATTTTTGTTGTGGACGCGATTGTTATATCGCCTTCAAGGCGATATGGGCTCCACGATTCCTCTAGAACGAGCCAAGAATTGATGGTCCCAGTAGGCACTGTAGAAGCCATGAACGTATGCGATGTTGACCTCTTCGTGTCCCAAGCGAAGAACTCTGTAAACGACTGAATCTGCATTGTCACGGTTTTGGTACCCCCTTGGACATCTCCTTGTGAATCAACTGTGCGTGCGGTTGTTTGTGCTGTAGCCTCCCCAAATGCATCTGTGGAAACAGTTTGTCCATCGACAATAATAGTCGCTCCTTCAACAGGTTCTCCTTTATCGAGAACACTGATTTCAATTATCGAAGAAAGAGAGAATGACCCTCCAGAACCTACTGTAATCTGCTCATTTGCCTCACCTCCGGTCATTTCAATCTCACACAATGGACCAATTGACAACGTAGAAGTAAACCGAATATTATCAACCGATTGAACAGATGAACATGACCATGAAACAGGAGATTGAATTTCTAGACCATCTCCTTCAGATGTAAATGTCGATTGGACATTCAATGTCAACAATGTAGCGTTAAGGATGCCTCCGTCTCCAGAAAGGGTGCCTGATGCACCGAGGTCAACTGATGATGATGAATCTACAATGAGTGTCGTATCGATGAGTTTCAGTTGAGAGTTTGAAGCGAAGTTAAGATTTCCATTCAACATGTGAGGTGTGCCGTCAGGCTTTGCTCCAAGAACGATGGTAGAAGAGGAAGGGAGATTCCAGTCTCCTTGAGGTACGGTAATGATCTGAACTGACTGACCTGCTTGATTACCAATTAATTCTGCTCGTACGCCTGCTCCTTGATAGAGAACGTCGACCATAGAACCTGCGGATAGGAGTGGAAGAGAGGCAACACCATTTGTATCTGCAGTTGAAAGGAAATTATGCGAATAAGCCTCTGCTTGAATTGGTTGATTGTTGATATCTGTAAACGAAACATACGTCTCGTAAAGGTACCCGTATGCCGTGGTTGAGATCGAGCTTGTTGAAGGCCCTCCGTAGAGGAATGTTCCATCCCCTATTGCCTCTGATGATCCTTGAGCAGTGTTCTGAGGAGTGAATGTTCGAGCATTTGCTGTTGATTCCTCTTCGAGAAGAAGTGGAGTATTGTGGTAATTAGCCGCCCATGTTGATGTTTGTAGGTGCGATTCATCTGTCAATCGAACACCGTATTCTTGGGCTGATGTTGTCAAATCCTCAAAGGTAAATGTAGACTGGATTCCATGGATGCCTGTTGTCTTCCCATTGATGAATGCAGCAGTTCCAACAGCCAGAGTGCTGTCTTCGAAGACTGCCCCTGTTGAGTAACCGCTTGTTGTTAATTCAGTTGATTGAATTGAAGTGTACCACGCGTCGATTCCTTGAGACGTTGTATCGAAACTGCTGTATGTCTTTTCAACGTTGAATGCATTCCACTCGTGCTGGCCCTCCAAGACGTTGACTGCTGGGCCATCTCCTTGAGTTAATTCCGCCTTTGAATCTGTGATCTCTGTATCGAGGCCTGAAAACGTCATCGCCTTTCCTTGAGATATGAAATTGGATTCCTCGAGGATCAGCAAGCCATCTCCTGAACCGCGGAGAGCGATGTTTGTCGACTCAATATTGCTGTTCTTGATTTCAGTAACTCCTGGCCCATCGATGTCGAGACCAATTTCAGTTTGGGAGAGCGTTATGTCGTCAAAGATGCAATCGATGGTGCAGCGAATATCAATTGCTGTTCTATCAAGGGCTTGTTGAGTAAAATCTACATCAGAGACATAGATGCTTTCAATCGTCCCCCATAAGAGACGGTCCCCTGTTAGTAGAGCGTTTGAGACTGTCAAATCATCAGTACCAGAACCATCGATAAGCAGAGTAACGGACTGGCCGAATATGCTGCTAACAGTTGTTGAAGCACCTGCATCAGAACCGATGCCTACGCTGACGTTCTCAAGTCCAAGCCCTGTAATTGAAGCATCCCCTGCCACGATATCAAGAGCAAAACCAGTCTGATTAAATGTAACATCGGTCGCTGTAAGTTGGTTTGAGGAATGAATTCCAGTTGCAGCATTTGTAAATTCGCCTGTCGTAACTGTAAATTCACCATCGTTGTGAACCGCTTCTATGTCTATTGTTTCCATCGTTACATTTTCTGCAGATACTGTTCCTGATGAATGTATGTCAATACCGATGTAGCTGTTCGTGATCAAGATTTCATCATGAATTGTAACATCTCCATGAACTGCTAAAGCCGATTCTGCGCCACGAATTGTAACGTTCGTCAATACAGCATCGGCTGATGGAGAAATGATGATTCCCGGCCATAAGCCTGATCCAGTTGAACCTTGGCTGGTTGGCGTAACACTCGACATGAATTCCACGTCGGTTGCGATGAGAGAGCCATCGATTTGAATCCAGTAATCTCTAGCATCAATGATCGCCCCTGACGCAATGGTGAGGGTTGATGTTGACGATACCGTAACATTTCCATCAAGGACAAGGTTTTCTCCGCTCCACGTAGCATCAGCAGCGGTGATGGTCACGTCTGAAGATACAAATGGGGCAAGACTGCTCACTACGAGAAGGACGAACAATGCAATAGCACGGGAGCGCATAGCAAGCGCTAGCGATTGGACCATATCAATGCAAGGCTGATTGGTCAGGTGTTAACCTTGGATATCTACGGAGTGGGCCTGCCCAGATTTGAACTGGGGTCTGACGGCCCCCAGCCGCCAAGTATAGGCCAAGCTAACCCACAGGCCCTGGATATCTTCACTTGTGTTGAGCACTGAAAGGAACGATTTCTTCGATCAAATCAATGTGTCCGACGTACATACGTCGGCAACAGTAGCGTTCGAAACCTACATGGTCGAGTGCATCGCCAATGCTAGCACCCTCTGCGAGTTTTTCATTGAACGCTTCCCACTTGTGAGCAATAACGGTACCACAGCTGAAACAACGGATTGGAATTATCATCTTTCATCACCTCATCGGTAGGACTTTTGCTTCTTGCGGCGAGCACCACGTCCAAGTTGGTGCTTTGCTTCCTTACGACGTGGATCGTTGACAAGTAGGCTACGATCAAATCGCAGGTACTCGTCACGAAGTTCTTCGTCGATTCCTTCTGCTCCACCATTGTAGTGAACCAGGCCACGTGCAATGGCAGTACGAATTGCATCGGTTTGACCCATGATTCCTCCACCGTTGGTGGTGAGGTTGATATCAACCTTGGAAAGGCGATTCATTGCATCTGCAATGATCAGAGGTTCCATTGCCTTGCGGCGTGCAAGAGATGGTTGTAGGATTTCGATTGGTTCACTGTTTACGCGAACTCGACCTTTTCCTGCTTTAACGGATGCTCGTGCAACCGCTGTCTTTCTCTTTCCTGAACTTTCTACTGACTTCTTCTTACGTGCCATCATTGTTCACCTCCGGTCCATCGGTGCGCTGGTGCACCAAGACTTGCGCTGATGTCGCCAAGGCGAACATAGCTTTCTGGCAAGGATTTGCGGATTTTGCTGTCATCGCCTTCGACATGGCCTTCTGGCATGCCTGAAGCAAGATGATGTGGGCAACCAATTTCTACACGTAGATTTCGGAGTGCTCTGCGACCACTGCTCTTTCTTTGGTACGGTAACATTCCACGAACAGTTCGCTTGAGGATCATATCAGGCATACGTGGGTAAAAAGGACCCTTACGAGCGTGATTTAATGCATATTTGTCGTGATAGTTCTGTAGAACAGAACGTGAACTTCCTGAAACGATTGCTTTCTCAGAGTTGATGATGACTACTTTGTCGTCACGGTCTGAACGTGCAGCCTTCAGAAGCATATCTGCTACTGTAGATGCGAGACGTCCTAGGACAAGTCCATCAGCGTCAAAGACGTATGTTGTTGCTTCATCCAAGGATAATCACCCCGTTTCCGTTTGGGTTTTCGTTCATCAATTCACCATAGGTGAGAACTCGCCCACCTGCGGCTTCAATCTTAGCTCGTGCGCTTGTGCTGACACTGTAGGCGGCGATGGTGCGGTTCCCTGTGACTTCACCAGATCCAAGCAGTTTCCCAGGTACAAGGATGGTTACATCCTCTGGGGCGTAACGAGTTACGCGGCTTAGGTTTGGTTGGGCCCAGTTTTTGCGGCTCTTAGAGAGGCGCTGAGCAACATCTCGCCATAGTGCAACACCGGTATCACGAGACTGGGCTTTCAGTTGACCGATTAACTCGACCAAATCTGCATTTGTCTTTCGTATTGGCTTGCTCATATGACTCCCTCGATGCTTTGAGGCATTCTCGCGACCTACCTGCTGGTTATGAAGCCACCGACGCGAGAGGAGAGGTTCAATCGTAGAGAATCTCGCCTTTTGCATCCAAGAGTTCGACGGTTAAGCCCGCTGCACGGCCTTGAATGATAATCTCATCATGAAGTGTGTCTGAGAAGTCATCAAGAGCGCCGAGAGCAGTAATTCCAGCCACATCAGTTAATTGATCGATGAGATGGTTGAGAACACAGGATACCCCGTAGGCTTGACCAGCACGGAACGCATGGTCAACTCCTCCAACTTCTGGGTCTTCTGCCTTCATTCGAAGCATAACTTGTTGCGAGTATGCTACGAGAGCGCCGTACAAAGCCTCAATGACTTGAGCGGCTTCAAGATCCCCGAGAAGCATTTGGGTCTGTGCAAGTGCTGAACGTACTGCATCGCCATAGATTTTGTGCGCTTCAATCGTGTTCTCTGTTTCTTGCTGCATAGCTCGGTCGATGAGTATCTTCCAGTCTTCCATGATAACTTGAGAGCGCATCCCACCCTTGAAGGTTGGCTAGGCCAATCCTTGTAGGGGTTCGTTCACGCTTCAAATCTTGAAGTCGGTCGATTCGCCATCAACGATTCCTGCTTGACGAGTTGTCCCGTCTGCAGCAACGAATTCTCCGGCCTTGGTTTGCTTATCGTACAAGCCTGTGGCTTCGTATCGCTTCACCAACGAATCTTCGCCTAGAGCGGCTGTGATCGAACTGGTAATTGCTCCAAGTGTTGAAATCGCTTGGTCGCGTTGCATGACCCCGATAGTGTGATCGGAATAACGAGCCTCTTCGAAGATGGTAAGGAATCCATCGAGCTGTTGTGGAGGCACCATGTTGAATGCTGCACGAACTGCTGCTTCAAATTCACGAGTTGTTTCGTAAACCTTCTTCATGAAGCCATACTTACGGAAGTGCTTGACGAGGTTCTTGTAACAATCGAAGATGATCTTGATGTATTCGTTGCTCGCTTCGAGTTGCATCATCGTATCGGTGAGAATACCACGCAGAGATTGAACTTGTCTGCGACTCATTGCTCGACGATAGTAGAGTGCACTAGCAACAAGCAAAGCCATGAGAACAATTCCATAAGCCATCAAATTCTCTGGAGAGAAGAAGCCCGCCTTACTTTCTTCAGTGGCTTCTTTGTAATCTACTGCGAAGGTGATGTTACTCTGAGATGCTTGGAAGTTTGTACTTCCTGCGTATACGGCGATGACTCGCCATTCTCCGCTACATTCCATTCCATCACATGAGCGCCCATCGAAATTCCATTCAAATCGAGCAATTCCTTGTTCATTTGTGATTGAATAGTTTGTTACGCCATTCATTGTTGTCCAGACACCTGTATCGTTTCGGTATTGGCGAATGAATTGAATCTCTTCAGCCTCAATCGCAACATCGATTCGGTCACGCAGCAATGCTACTTCACCAACAATTGGAGTGCCATCAGGGACACCTGCATCGCCGCCTCTAAACCACGTAGTCTCAACTCGCATGTCTATGCGAGAACGTACCAGTACGTCGATCTCTGCAGATGACCCGTTGAGGACATTCTCGATATCCTTGTCACAACCACCTGGGATGTTGAAGTCAGGTTCGAAAGCGACTCGAAGTGTTCTGAACCCTTCCTTCTTTCCACCTGTTAATTCAACACCACGTAGAGTTGGGTTCAGAAGTGGATCTCCACTGAACCATTCTGCAGTACCATCGACATCGCTTGTGCGAATAGTTGCAATTGGTCGAATGTTTTCTTCAGGGTCGAGATAGATGTTCAGACACTTACCGCCAACTGAGCGACCGTTACTCTGAGAGAGTAGGGCGTCAACGTGGAATGATTCCTTCAAGTATAGAACTGGGTAAGGAATTCCATCAACTGTGTATGTATCGACGCTGGACTTGAACGGTCCAACTTCATTGATAGCAAGAGTTGAATTTGAGAATACATCGAATTCAGTTTGTACGGTCTTGTTATCGTAACGGAATGCATCGTTGTTGTCATAGGAAGAGTAGGATACTGTAACCTTGGTCTTACCAGCACTTGCATCGGAAAGCGGACAAGCAATGGAATAGAATCCGTCGCTATCTGTGACACCAGCATTACAATTCACTGGACCACTTTGCCCGTTTACCATCTCATAACTTACACGGATTGTACGATCTGTTAGATTGGTTCCAAGTTCGTCCTTTAGCTGTCCTGTAACAACCATTGGCTTAGGAACTACAAGTCCAGTTACTGGATCAATTTCACTTGTGTAAACAATCTGATCATCGACTGAAAGGTATGTGTTTCCAATCAAAGAGAATCCGTTTGCATTGTACGTCATGACTGTTCTGAAGTGATTGTTACCTGGAACGTTTGCACAAGGATCCCATTGACCTTGGAGTCCGAGATAGCTTGCATCGAGACCTGCACAGCCTTCGTTAGGCAATGATTCTTCAAATCGGAGAATGACGTTAACAGGTCCGAATCCGTCTGGGAGGAAGGATTCCGGATCTTCTCTGAGTTTGAGTGGGCTCAGTGGACTGATGTCCGCCTTCAAACAACCAACGCTTTCCAGACGTTCTAAATCGCCGTTCTGATTGAGATCACGGTCTGCAAATCCATCGCCGTTTCCGTCATAATAGCACAAGTGAGCGTTATCTGGCTGGGTTGACGGTAACGAAATTACACCAGCAGATGGTGAAAGAGTTGCAACAACTTGGCGATGTTGAACATTATCGAAGTCAGTTCCTTCGAAGATAACATCTACGAGACCGCCGTTTGGCGCAGTTGTTCCGTCGAGATCTCGACCACCTGAGTCATATTCGTATGTCTTGTTATCGTCTTTCACTTGAGCCGTAAAGTCCCACAAATCTCCAGATTGGCGTCTATTGTCGTCTGTCGAAATTACTGATACGTAGGTCCGAGAGACAACCCACACCTGCTGAACCGCATTGCTCGGTTTGAGTAATGATGTTCCTTCGTAATCGAATGTTAATGTGAATGAACCAAGATCGTCGTCTGCGGTGATGTTGAAAGGCATAGCAAAGAATCCATTGGTGTCGGTATAACTTGTCTCTGTTCGACCATCGAACGACCAGGTGTAATTGACTGGAGCTTCGCGTACTGGTTGCAACGAGTTGTCAACCAATCGAGCCTGGATCGATGTGTTCGTATTACGATACAAACGTGGGATTGAAGTCAGCTGGAAATCCGTTGTACCGATGACTGTTACGTTGATGTAAGCACCCGTGGTTGCAAGTGATGAAGAGTTACCTGTGAAGTAATACGCTGAATTTGTAAAGTCAACACGCATACCGTAGGTTCCAGATGAGAATTGGCTTTCCCATGTGAAGTTGTAGTCGTAAACAGCTTCAACTCCGCCCTTTGTCTGACATTCTGTTTCATCGCCTTGTGTGGTCATGAGAATGTCGTTTCCGAGAGAATCTCTACACTTTGGTGTTTGAGTGAATTGTGTTTCTCCACCACTGCTGAAGATACCGTTTCGATCTCTGTCGAGTTGAACAGCGATTGGATCGATTGTCCATGGCAATTCTGTTCTGTTTGAAACAGCGCCTGCAAGTCCTAGAGAAGTGCCTGTGTCCATTTCAGGAACGATTTCACATCGTACTGGACTGTCAGGGTCGCTTGGATCAACTTGTCCGCAAGGAGGGAGATTTGAATCGCCACCATTGACGAGGGTGATGAACCAGTGAGTAGCATTTACATCAACGAAGTCGATGATGTTGGTTGCTTCTCCAGTCAAAGAGGCATCGTTACCATCCCACAGCGTACTGTAAGGCTTGTATGCGGACACTTCGTTGTAATCGATACCTGCTGCTGTTAGCGCAGGAGCGTGATACATGAATCTCCAGTTACCGAATGTTCCATCTCCGTTGTTGATGGTTGCATCGAAGAAGGAAATCGGTTGAGTCCCTTCTAGAGTCATTGTACCCGCGATGTTCATTCTGTGCATGACACGCATCGAACGAGGTTCATCCTCGTCGCCGTGTAAGTACGGGAACGGATATTCCGAAGCAAGTTCTGGTTGGACTCGCCCGATATAGCTGTAATCGCCAGCCGGTAAACTCGTGTTGACACGTTCATACTGAGCAGAAAGTCCACTTCCACTTGAGTCTTGAACGACGTCGTGCTGCAACGTGTTACTGTTCCAAATAATCTCTTCGAGTCCGCCAGGCGCTACACCTGCCCCGTTATCCATTGTAGAATTGAATTGTACTTGTTTCCAAACACCAGTCGCCCCTCCAACTTGTTCGAATGAGACTGAGGTCAAACCGAACGAGTTCGCCCGATAGCCAAGTCCGTCAAAGTTGGTGAAGTCGGTTGGCTCTGTAAGGTTACCAAAGAGTCCACCATAGAACGAAAATGTTACTGGAGCATATGGAATAGGGTTTGAGTAAATTCCACGCTGGTAGTCAGCAGTATAGTACGAATAAAATTCTAACCACAATTGTTGTTCGTCGCTTCTGAAGAACTCCCAGTTGTTACTGCTTGGATCAATTGTCATATTCGCCTCAACACCGACCAAGTAGTCAGCTGATGTGGCACCGTTGAAAGCGAACATTTCTGTTACAACAGCATAGACCTTGTACGTCGTGTTGTCGCCTACAATAATGTCCTCAGGATAGAGGAATTGTCCGACTGAGAATCGTCCATCTTGGCCCGTGAGAATGTTTGTTGTTTCGATTGCAGTGGTTCCGTTTGCTGCCCATTCAATGTGAATTTGGACGGGCATATTGCTCGCATTTTCTGAAGCAAGAGTAATTGGATTGACCCATGTAACGACACCGCTGAAGATTGCCGGGCTTTGAGCATCCATCCATAGATTGCTTGGCATGTCTAAAGTAATGAATGTAGGCGCCTTGTCTTCGTCATCGAGTGTACAATCGTTATCCGAATCCCAGTCTGATGAAAGAGGTCCTGCAACACAAGTTGATGAGTAGCCTTCTTCGAAGTGGTCCCAATCAGCGTCAACTCTGGAGTCGTTGTCATCATCTTCGTCAATCACGTCTGGGCCTGTGAATGGGTCGGATGGATTAGCAAGGGCTTCTCCACTGCCAAAGTCATCGTGATCCCATGGATTGGTTGAGTTTCGACCAAATCGCTCTGGCCAAAGCATAACCTCGTCTTCGTCGTGCATTCCATCTTGATCGTCATCAACGTCAATGTCATCTCTTTGGCCGTCGTTATCGTGGTCGAATGCTTGAGTGATCGAAATTTGTAATTCAACGGTGTTGCTGATTCCATCGCCATCCCAATCGTCATCAGCCCAATTGACAATTCCGTCGTTATCGTGGTCCCAAGTCGATTGTTCCTCTCCCCAGAAACATCCAGCAAGAAGTTCTTGATCAACGTCGAGAACTCCGTTGTTATCATCGTCAACGTCCTCGCCATCTGGTACACCATCGTTGTCATTGTCGACGTCATACACCTTTGGTTGGAGAAGTCCAAGAGTCATGTCACCACGGTCCCAAACTGCTTGATAGAATCCGTCATCGTCTGCATCTGCATCGTTTCCATCATCATCGTTATCGTTACAGTTTGTTCCAGTAAAGAAATTACCATTTTCTTGGCCATCGTCATCATCAAGATCATCGTTTGTATCGATTTCAAAGTAGTCCCAGAGACCGTCGTTATCATCATCGACATCAAACCAGTCATAAACAGAATCGTAATCGTCGTCAAGATCAAGGGTGTTGTTGTAAAAGTCTCCATCGACATCCCCGTCTACTTCATTTTGAAGTAAATCAGCTCCTAGTTCGTCTGGGAAATCGGCTTCTGCTCCATTGTCCGAGTTCCATTGCCAAATACCGGTTGAAAGACCCATCCATGTAACGAAAGAGTCTCGGTTGTTTTGCATTTGGAGGTAGGTTATCGCAGAGTCAGTGTTCCCGTCTCCACCGAAGTCATAATGCCAACAGCCACCTTGAGCACCGGGGGTACAGGACCAGTTTCCTGAGGCGCCACCAGGAGTTGCTCCTTGGTCGACTACTGCATCCGGTCGTGTTGAGTAAGGAAGGCCAAATTGAGCGTTCACTCCGTTTAGTGGCATTTGGTAAGCAACCGCATAAGCGTAGCCGCAGGTGAATCCTTGGCCAAGGTTTCCAACAGTAATACCACATGTGGTCATGTTGAATGAACCGCCCATCTTTACGTCATTTACGTCTTGAATTCCATCGTTTCCTTCGTCTTGGTCCCACCAGTCTGGTAGTCCGTCGCCATCTTGATCGATGTCGAGTCCGTTAACAAGAGAATCCCCGTCACTGTCGATATCCCACTCGTTTCCACCATTGTAAGAAGACCAGCGAGCGAATAAGAACCAGTAAAATTCAGGAATGGTTCCTGGAGTAACTGGGTTTGTTGTTCCATCGTATCCATTGTAGTCGAGCATCATCTCAGAGAATGGATTGTGCAAGAATACCATGCTCCAATACAAATCAGCATTTGTAGCGTAGTCTTGGTTATCTGCTCCACCGTTAAGCGATCCACCATCACCAACTGGGTAAGCTGGTTGCAAGAAAGCGTCGCTCAAATCAGCATCAACAAGTCCACAGTTTCCATCATCTGGATCATACAAGTCAGAAAGACCGTCATTGTCATCATCCCAGTCGATGTCGTTTGCAAGACCGTCTCCGTCGATATCGGAGTCGATAGCGTTTGGACCGTCGTCACGGTACAGTGCACCATTGATGGAGTGAAGGTCAGCGTCGTTATCAAGATCACAGTCCCAATCGATGTCGAGCATATCGATGATTCCGTCATTGTCGTCATCGACGTCTTCCCAGTTGAGAATACCGTCGCCGTCCCAGTCATTGAATTGAGAGAAAGATGCACGACGTGTTTGGCATCGTGAATCTGGATTTGTAGGATTTGGGTTTGCTGCTGTCGGGCAGTTCCAAGCGATGACATCAGCTGCTTTGTCGAGAGGGAAACTGTCATTCTCGTTGTCGATGTTATCGTCATCAGTATCATACTCAAAGTTTGTAGCATCTCCACTGACCAAGACATTTCCGAGGTTATCAGGAGAAGTTGTCCCTCCCATGTCTGGGTCTAGCCAGTCATAGACTGCGTTGTAGTTTTGGTCGAATGGGCGAAGTCGGTCATCGTCGAGATCTTGATCATAATCAAGTTCGCAATCCATGCCGGCTTTTCCATCGGTGTTGCCACCTGGGGTTTCGTAAGGAGACCTGTCTGTCCAAGTATAATCGCTTAGACCATCATTGTTGAAATCGACGTTTACGCAAACGTCTGGAATGCCGTCGTTGTCGTCGTCAGGATCAAACATGTCAAGGATTCCATCGTTATCGTCGTCTGTATCAGCAGAGTCAGGAGTTCCGTCATTATCGTTGTCTGGATCGATGAAGTTTGGAATTCCATCTCCGTCAAGATCTCCGTCAATAATATCGGTAAATGAAGGAGTTCCAGCGGCGCCGTCACCTGTGGCTCCACCAGCCCAATCGAAAGCGTCGTTAGCATCAACTCTAGCTGCTTCTAATGTAACGTAATTTACACCGCCAGAGTAATCTCTGTAGTCGATGAAGTCCCATGTTACTGGGGCTACGAAGAGGTTGCCTGCTTGTGTATGTGATGTTGTGACAGATGCGTCGTATGGGTTTGAGTCTTCAACGTCAAGAACGCCATCGTCATCATCGTCTTCGTCAAAGTAATCTCTTACACCATCGCTGTCAAAGTCACATGGCCATGTAAATTGATCAATGCGGCCATCGTTGTCGTCATCTTCGTCGAATCGGCCAGCACCTGAACCGTCTGTATCTTCATCGGTTACACCATCGTTGTCGTGGTCGAAAGGATGCTGGTCAGCGAGATAGAATGCACCGACTGCCGTGGCTGGAGTGATCCATGGGTGGAGAGTTGTCTCGATAACATAGCGATCTGTGGAAACATTGCGAGGATCGAATCCTTGTGCTTCAAGAGCATCGTAGTCAATCGGCCCTTCGAGAATACCATCATTGTCATCATCATAATCATCGATATCGAGGATTCCATCGTTATCGTGATCAAACGGGTCTGTACCAAAGCAACCATCGAATCGTTCCAACAAATCGTAGATTCCATCGTTATCATCATCAAGATCGTACAAATCGCTGATTCCATCGTTGTCGTGGTCATCACGATTTGATTCTTCGATAAGGAAGTTGTTCGAGGACATTATTGCCTCGATAGCTGCAATATCATGTATTACACCGGATGAAATACCGGTATCAGCCCACATAATGTCACGTAGAGAGGGATGGACATTATCGGTATTGAATGTCGTTGCACCGTCGTAGTTGCCTTGGCCGCCTTGATTCATTGACTGCATAGCAGGGCTGCTTTCCATAGGACTGTATTCAACCTCAACTACTGTTTCGGGCTCATCCCATTCAGTTGGTATCATCATTGCAAGTGTTGTACTCATTACCATGAGCATGACTAGGATCACTGAAGTGAGTATGTTCGATTCTGAGTTCTTTTTGTATCGGATTTCTAGCATATGAGCCCCTCTTAACAAGTTGCTGACCAGAGAACTGTATATCAAAACAATGGGTAGTTGGGAATCAAAAGTATCACCCATAACAAAAGGATATCAAAAAGAAAGGAGCCTCAGGGGAGCTGACTCCCCTGAGACCCGGCCGTCCAATACAAGCTGCATTGGAGTTACGACATAAATCCGTTCAACGTATTCAAACTTCGAAGGAATCAGGGATTCCGTCGTTGTCATCGTCGTCATCGAGGTTGTCCTCGAGGCCGTCGTTGTCGTGGTCAAATTGACCAGTGAGATCGTTGCCATCGTTGGTTTCAAACCAGTCTGAAAGACCGTCGTTATCATCATCGGTGTCACTGAGATCCCAGATTCCGTCGTTGTCGTGATCGTAGCGGTAGTTACCGAAGTCGCCGTCTGCTTCATCGACATCAAGAATGTTGTCGTTGTCGTCATCGTCGTCTACTCCATCGTCCATGCCATCGTTATCGTGGTCACGGGATAGATCGGTAACACCATCTTCTGCAACGTCGTTTCTGTTGTCGATTCCGTCGTTGTCGATGTCGAGGTCAACAGCGTCGCTGATTCCATCGTTGTCGTGATCGTAAATGTTCGTATTAGGATCATTGTCGTTCACTTCTTCATCGTCATCGATTCCATCGCCATCGTCGTCGCTGTCTTCAGCGTCGTCAATTCCGTCGTTGTCGTGATCTTGCGGGTTGTCGTCGAGGTCGTCAACCAATCCGTCGTTGTCGTCATCGTTGTCGAGGTCATCAGGGATGCCGTCTCCATCGTTGTCGTTTTCGCCGTTTTGGTCTTGGTTGTCAAGTTGCTGGCCTTGCTGTTGATCGGTTTGCTGGCCTTGTTGACCTTGCTGACCGTTCTGGGTTTGTCCTTGCTGCTGTTGGTTCTGACCGTTTTGGTTCTGACCGTTTTGGTCTTGACTGTCTTGTTGGCCTTGTTGGCCTCCTTGGTCTCCACCTTGTTGCTGCTGTCCTTGCCCATTGTCTTGCTGTTGACCTTGCTGTCCTTGCTGACCTTGCTGTCCTTGCTGTCCTTGCTGGCCTTGTTGACCTTGCTGACCTTGCTGACCTTGCTGTCCTTGCTGACCTTGCTGTCCTTGCTGACCTTGTTGACCTTGCTGACCTTGTTGTTGTCCCTGACCTTGACCTTGTCCTTGACCTTGTCCTTGACCTTGTCCTTGACCTTGTCCTTGACCCTGTCCTTGACCTTGTCCTTGACCTTGTCCTTGACCTTGTCCTTGACCCTGTCCTTGACCTTGTCCTTGACCTTGTCCTTG